>JANNSS010000078.1:0-64892 GCA_031402955.1 Saprospiraceae bacterium | reverse complement strand
GGCAGATGTAGATGCAATTCCAAAGTATTCCGGACTGTTCTTCAGTAAGTGGGTCATCTAAATAATACGTGGCGATGGGAACGATGATAAATGTAATAATGAGAATGATACTCGTCTTGATCATGCGGTTTGTTTTAATTCCGGGAGGAAAGCTAAATAAATCCGGTGAATTGAATCCGGAATCTGCTTAAATACTATAAAAAAGCCCATCATTCGTTTTTGCATAATGATGGGCTTTCTTTTAAACCGGATTATGGTAATAACCGGATTATACTTTTTGTTATTCCAGCACCAGGAGCCGCTCAACCAGCCTGCCTTTCTCTGATTGCATGATCACAAAATATAAACCCGCAGGCAGATCAGCTGCCTGAATAGGGTGTTGCGAATAGCCTGCAGGAATGAGGATTCTATCGGTTACCAGGGCATGTCCGGAAACATCTGAGATCTGCAGCGTTGCCGCGAAAGACTTAGTAGATGAAAGCGTCAACAAGGCTGCAAGATCACCATGGAGAGGGTTAGGACTGAGTGCATACCCGCTGATTTCTCTGATCTCATTGACACCAACACCTGTGCCGGCAACAAAGTTTTGCGTAGCACTATAGCCGGCGCCAGTCATGGATTCATTATAAGGCCATACTCTCCAATAGTAGTTGATATTCTGATTTAAGGTCGCGGTGATCAGGAATTCCGAAGAAGTCACAATTTCCTTAACCGGATTCAAGGTGAAAGCTGAATTACGAGCATACATCACGACATACTTATTAGCTCCTGGGGTATCTTCCCAGTCAAGTAAAATATTCGTGAGTCCGTTTGACTCCTCTCCGTTGATCGGCGTGATATAGGCTACCGGATCAACTACAGGCGTTGTATTTGGAATATTACCAGTGCGGATATAGGAGCGCTGGAAGGTAAAGAAATCTGTATTGATAAGGTTTTTCTGAGTAGGCGTGAACGCATAGACCGCGCACTCCCTGTAATAGCTCATGAAATTGTTAGTCATAGGTTTAATGACTTCCCCGTTTTTATCTTTAATGGAAGTATTCTCGCTGCAATCGTTTTGATAAAACAGGCCAAGATTATAGTCTTCCGGTGTATCGCAGATCCTGTCGCCCGCTGAGTTGCAATTTGTACGATTGTGTAGTTCAATCAGGACTGAACCACCACCACCTTCGCATGGAATCGTAAAATCGACATTCACCGGATTGGTATACGCATCCGTTGTATATGGATTGCAATCCCAACCGAAGAATGGATGAGCGAGACTAAAGAAATGGCCTACCTCGTGCGCCAGGGTAGAGGAAGCGCCATTGATCTCTCCTTTCCTGGATACCAGCCAATCTTCCTGTGGATCAAAATATGCAAGGGTATTTCCCGGACCTATGCTTTCAATTTCATTGACAATAAACACATTGATGGAATTATTATCCTTTCTCAATCTCATCTGGGTTCTGGCGGCTGTAGAACCAGGTGTATTATACACTGCATCGTTATCAAAGTAATTGAATCGATCGATATAGAACTTTGCTTCCTGATCAGCATAAGATGAATTGATACTGGCGACCTGGAGCAAAATGTTTTCTTCGGTTATACGTCCGTTACCTGCTGAATTGGCAACGAGGTGAAAGGTCATTGGAATGTATTTCTGCACACCCCGCTGAACAGGCACCATGGCTTTCTTATTGGCATCCGTACGCTCCAACAAAGGCTCCTGAGGAGTACTGCAGTATTGGGCAGAAAGAATAGAACTAATGAAAAGGCCCGCCAGGGCCAGAAAGGATCTTAACATAAGGGTCTGTTTTGTGTTCGCAAAGATAACAATCTAATGGGGCACCAAATTCCAAAGGATGGTTAAATCTTCTTAGTTTTGCCGACATATAATCATTTTACGAATAATTCAATCTAAACATATGTCAAAAGTAACAGTTGTAGGATCCGGAAATGTCGGTGCTACAGTGGCTAATGTTTTAGCCCATCAAAACATTGTGAATGAAATAGTTCTGCTTGACCTGATGGCAGATATGGCAAAAGGGAAAGCACTTGATACCTGGCAGCAGGCACCCATTGACGACTATTCTACGCGAATTACAGGCACAGGAGACTATGCGCTCACCGCAGGATCTGATATAGCTGTGATTACAGCTGGGGTACCAAGAAAACCGGGGATGAGCAGGGATGACCTGATCTCTACGAATGCAAAAATTGTCTCCTCGGTGACAAAATCTCTTCTGGCCCACAGTCCGAATGCCATCCTGATTGTGGTTTCCAACCCTCTTGATGTCATGACTTATGCTGCACATGTGGTCTCCGGTCACCCTTCCACCAAGGTGATTGGTATGGCAGGTGTCCTGGATACAGCACGTTACCGTGCATTTCTTGCCGAAGCACTTGATGTTTCACCACGTGATATTCAAGCTATGCTTCTCGGTGGACATGGTGACACGATGGTTCCTCTACCTCGGTATACTACGGTTTCAGGTATTCCAGTTACTGAAATGATGGATACAACTACACTAGATGCAATTGTTGACCGCACCAAGAAAGGCGGTGGCGAACTGGTCCAATTGATGGGAACTTCTGCATGGTATGCCCCAGGAGCTGCTGCAGCACAGATGGTGGCCTCGATCCTCAAGGATGAGAAACGAATACTGCCATGTTGCATCAAGTTAGAAGGACAGTATGGATTAAAGGATGTTTACTTAGGGGTTCCGGTTAAACTGGGTAAGAACGGTGTCGAATCAGTGATCGAATTAGACCTCACTACTGATGAAATGGCACTTTTGCATGAATCTGCGGGTCATGTAAGGGAAGTCATGAGCGCATATGACAAAATGGGACTAAGCTAATACTAAACGAAATTGGAAAAACTCAGTTTTCTACATCAGATATATACGCAACGCGGGGACTCTCTATGGGATCTGTCCTTTAAGCGACCTGTCCTGATCGTGTTTCTCCGGCATTTCGGTTGTGTTTTTTGTAAAGAAGCCATGACAGAACTTGGCGAAAGATGGAATCAGATCAAAGCACAAAATACCCAACTGGTGCTGGTCCATCTTGCTGACCCTGCCACCGCAGAGAGTTTTTTTAATCAATATCAATTATCTGATGTGGATTATGTGACTGACCCTGATGGCCTGGTCTATCAACAATTTGGACTACTCAAGGCAACCTTACAGCAAATGATGGGCCTGAAGGTATGGCTGCGGACTTTCCAGCAAGGGGTCATTCAGGGACATGGGTTGAACAGTCATTTTATTGGAGATGGATTTCAGATGCCCGGCGCATTTCAGTTGTATGAGGGAGAAATAAAGGAAAAGTTTATTCACCAGTCCATCGCAGACCAGCCGGATTACATCAAACTAGCGGATTGTTTATCCTGTAGACCGTCCTGACGAATCGTTAAGGCTAAAATGAAAAGTTTAAGAAATTTCCCTTTTGCCCCTGTGTTGCGCAGCACACAGGCGCTACGCTGAGCGGGAGGACAAGGTAGTGCAGGAGGCAGTCGAAGTGGAGAGCCTGCACGGGCGAAGGCGTTAAAAGCGCTGAAGAAAGTGTAAACTTAAAAGGTTGATAATTGTATTCATGGCGAATCTACCAACATGGAAATCGATAATAACAAAATAGTGACCGCACTCAGCGCTGTTAAGGATCCGGCTACAGGACAGGATATCATCAGCAGGCGTATGATTTCCGAACTGCGGATTGAGGGTAACCAGGTGCAGTTCAAACTTGCTACTGCTGATCTTCCTGAAGCGCAAAAATCAAGTTTAAACTTTGCCTGTATGGAGGCCATTTCAGCAGTATATCCTGCTGCTGAGGTTCACATCCATATGCAAAAGGCGGAGCAGGACGCAGGCAAACAAAGCCCACTGCCCCATGTAAAGAATATCATTGCCGTTGCTTCCGGTAAAGGGGGTGTTGGTAAGAGCACGATCGCAGTCAATCTGGCACTTGGTCTTCAAAAGCTTGGATTCCGCACCGGTCTGTTGGATGCCGATCTGTATGGTCCATCTGCACCAACAATGCTAGGATTACAAGGCCAGAAACCGAAAATCCAGGTGGTCCATGGCACCCATAAAATAGTCCCTCTCGAAGCATATGGTATGCCCGTCATGTCCATAGGTTTTGTAGTGGAACCTGAACAAGCTGTTGTACTTCGTGGTCCAAGGCTTGCTGGTATAATCAAACAATTCCTCGGAGATACGCTGTGGCCGGCTCTGGATTACCTTATCATCGATCTTCCGCCTGGTACCGGTGATATCCAGTTGACCCTCGTCCAGACTGTTCCACTGACCGGAGCCATCCTCGTGACCACACCTCAGGAATTATCGGTGATTGATGCAGTGAAGGCAATGAATATGTTCATGCTTGATTCGCTCAATGTTCCGATTTTGGGCGTGGTGGAGAATATGTCATGGTTTACGCCGGCAGAACTGCCTGACAATAAATATTTTCTTTTCGGTAGCGGAGGAGGAGCTAAGCTTGCATATCTGGGCAAAACCAAATTACTGGCGCAGATTCCACTTGTTCAATCGGTCAGGGAATGCGGTGATAGTGGTCGCCCTGCGGTGTTGCAGGAGGATGCCGGAGGCTTGCAGGAACGCTTTATTCAATTTGCAAAAGAGCTGCATGAGCAAACGCTGGCGCGTAATGAAGCCATCGCTCCGACCCGAATCGTAGAGATCAAGGAAGGATAATCATTGAATCGTAGGACTTGTTCCTAAATAAGGCTAATTTTACAAGGCAAATGTCAGATCAGGAAAAAACACTTCTGCTTCATCAGATCGAATTGGCACTCGATGATATCCGGCCACATCTCGCTGTAGATGGCGGTGATGTCAGCCTGGTTGATGTCACAGATGAAATGATCGTGAGAGTAAAATGGCTGGGCACATGCGAATCGTGCTCTATGTCGATCATGACCATGAAAGCAGGTGTTGAACAAGCCGTCAAATCCCGCCTTCCCCAGATTCATTCCGTCGAAGCCGTCAATGCAGTGCATGCCTGACCTTATAAAAGATAGGGCCTTTCTCATATCACTCATCCGTGAGCGCAAGTCTGTCCTGACCATTGGTTTGGATGTTGATCCATCCAGGTTACCTGCTATCATCAACGGAGATATATTGGCTTTTAACAAAGCGATCATCGATGCTACGCGATCAACATGCATCGCCTTCAAACCCAACTTTGCATTTTACGAATCTTTGGGGACCAAGGGTTGGCGCATCCTTGAAGAAACAATAGACTACATCGGCGACAGCCATTTTATCATTGCGGATGCCAAGCGCGGAGATATTGGAAATACATCGGCGATGTACGCCCGCGCTGTTTTCGAACATTTACGTTGTGATGCTATCACTGTCAATCCATATATGGGGGAAGATTGTGTCACCCCATTTTATGTGGAAGGTAAATGGGTCATCGTCCTCGCTCTTACCTCTAATCATGGTAGCAGCGATTTTCAACAAATCACTTTACCAGGTGGATTTAAGCTTTATCAGAAGGTGATGCATTCCACTTCAACATGGGGCCATGCCGGAAATACCATGTTTGTACTAGGTGCTACACACCCTGCGGATATCGAAGAATGCCGAAATGCTTATCCAGATCATTTCTTTCTCATCCCTGGCGTAGGAGCTCAGGGCGGTGACCTGGAGGCTATCTGCAAAGCTGGACTCAACAAGGATGGCGGCCTGCTCATCAATGCCTCACGCAGTATTCTGTATGCCAGTAAAGAAAGCGATTTCGCCGAGCGAGCTTACGATGAAGCCCAGAGCCTCAATCAGATAATATATCCGCATCTGAGTCAGCGTATGAATTTTTCCTGAAAATTATTTTCACGCAGATCGAAGCGAAGCGAAGATCCCGCCATATGTAGCAGCGTATGCAGCGGGAGACGCAGAGGGGCAGTTAAAATGCATACTGGAAACTCTCTTACTCTCTTACTCTCTCACTCTCTTACACGCGTGCAGATTCTTTCGTGAACAGCATGATCAATATTACCTCCGCAAAGGACCACCACTGCAGTTTCTCCTGTATGCTTTTGTGAATCCTTCATAGCCGCAGCCATGGCCACACCAGCGGCTCCTTCTACGACGAGATGATGCTGGTGATAAAGATGCCTGATAGCATCCTCAATCTCCTCTTCAGTAACGAGTACAAAACGATCGATAATATCCTGGCAAATTGGATATGTAATGCTGTCTTCTTCCAATGGCCCCGCGGAGCCGTCTGATAGGGTAGTCAGTGATTCAGGTGCCATCACTACATTACCTGATAAAATACTCAGGTACATTTCGGGTGAATTGACTGGCTGACAGCCTATAATTTCTGCATCTGGGTGATGAGATCTGATCCAACTGCCGATCCCGGAAATCAATCCTCCGCCACCAACAGTAATGTATATTTTATCTATGTCTGTTAAGCGTTCAGAAATTTCAAGTCCAATCGTACCCTGACCGGCAATAATGGCTTCATCATTATAAGGACTGACCCATGGTAGCTGATGTAATGCCGCATATTGCTTTCCCTGCATTTCTGCTTCAAGTGAATCACCCTCGACATGTACAAGATCGGCACCAAGAGCCTTCAGCTTTTCAATTTTTTTAGGGGATGCAGTTAATGGAAGAAATATCCTGGCTTTTAATCCGAAGAGGATCGCTGCTGTGGCTACACCAAGCCCATGATTGCCTGTCGAAGCAGTGATGATGGTCTGCCCGGATGTAAAAAGACTCAATTTGGATAAAGCTCCTCTCCATTTAAATGAACCTGTTTTTTGTTCATTCTCACATTTGAGCCAAACTGAATAGGTCGGATCAAACACTAACCGTGTTTGAATCACATGATCCCTGATACGCTGAAAGGCTTGCGCAATCAGCCTGCTGATATACCCCGGGGTCAATTGTTCTTCTTCTCCTGTTGGTATCACTCCGATTAGGATAGGACATGAACACCAGCAGAAAGAATACCAGCCAGTTGCTCGACGGCATAGTCAATATCTTCTCTGGTGGTATTCCTGCTCAATGAAAAACGAACTGCTTTACGATTAGTAGGATGTCCAATTGCATTGAGGACGTGCGATTGCGATTCAGCACCTGAACTGCAGGCACTGCCGCCGCTGACACTGATGCCGGCGATGTCAAGTGACATGATCATCAGATCAGCATGTGGGCCAGGAGGAAATGAAACATTCAGGACGGTATAAAGTGAATGTTCAGGATGCCCGTTAATAAAGGCTTCCGGACAAACAGACAAAATCTCTTGCTTCATGTATTCCTTTAGGTCAGAGATGTGTGCTGTATCCTCTGCCAACTCTGCGTAAGCCATTTGCATTGCTTTGGACAGGCCTACGATGCCACTGATGTTTTCAGTACCGGCTCTCATATTTCGTTCCTGTGATCCACCATCAATAAATGGATGAATGTGGCAACGGCTGTTGATATAAATAAAACCAATTCCTTTCGGACCGTAAAACTTATGCGCAGCCCCTGACAAAAAATCAACAGGAGTTTGTTGAACATTGATAGGAAAGTGTCCTACGGTCTGCACTGTATCGGAATGAAGATATGCACCATATTTTTTACATAATGCAGAAAGCTGGTTCAGGTCAAGCATTGAACCAAGTTCATTGTTGGCGTGCATGACGGTGACCAGCGTTGGTGTATCGGAAGCAGCCAGGAGCTCTTCAAGGTGATTGAAGTCAGGAAGAGCATATTGATCAACACGTACCATGTCCACCTGAACCATATCCATGGATTTCAGATGTTCCACAGAATGTTTTACACAGTGATGCTCTGCCGGTGAGGTGATGATTCTTTTGACTCCAAGATCACTGACGGCACATTTGACGGCCATATTATTGGATTCCGTCCCTCCTGAAGTAAAGAATATCTCTCCGGTGGATGCTCCGATGAGCGACGCTACCATTTTTCGGGCTCCCTCTATAGCCGCTCTCGTCGTCCGCCCTTCCTGGTGAATGGAAGATGGATTTCCAAAATTACTAGTGAGGTAAGGCAACATAGCATCTAAAACCTCTTGTCGGATGGGCGTAGTAGCCGCATTATCAAGATAAACTCTTCTGGCCATAGCTTATAGCTGAAATAAGAATGCAATTTACGGAAGTTAACAGAGATACAATCTGAAGTGGGTTAAATCAAGCTTTTAACCTTATCTACCACAGCCTTCGCCTCTTCCAGGGTTTTAGCCTCAGCATATATTCGGAGAATGGGTTCAGTATTGGATTTTCGGAGCTGCACCCAGGCTTCAGGAAGATCTACTTTGAGCCCATCCCGTGTATCCACTGTTTCAGGATCAAAGTGGCCCGCCACCTTATCAAGGATGCCCTGAGCTGACAAAGCAGGATCAAAGGCAAGTTTGTCCTTCACCATGGCATAGGCAGGATAACCAGCTTTAAGTTGCGAAAGTGATTTTCCGCTCGTCGCCAGATGCATCAGGACCAGGGCTATACCGATCAACGAATCGCGCCCATAATGCAGCGTGGGATCAATGATGCCGCCGTTGCCTTCACCTCCCAGGATAGCTCCACGAGATTTCATTTCATTGACTACATGGACTTCTCCAACCGGGGCATAATAGCACGGAACCCCAAAGGTGGCCGCGAGGTCTGCCAATGCCCTGCTCGAAGACAAATTTGTCACCAGTGGCCCTTTTTGATGGAGCAATACATAATCAGCGACACATACAAGCGTATATTCTTCTCCAAAAAAAACTCCGTCTTCGCTGACCAGTGCCAGGCGGTCAACATCTGGATCCACACTGATACCCATATCTGCTTCATGGGTCAACACAGATTCGCACAACTGGGTCAGGTGTTCCGGAAGAGGCTCCGGATTGTGTGCAAATTCGCCGGTCATTTCAGCATTGATCAGCGTAAATTCAACACCCAGTGCCTCAAGCAGTGGTGGCAGACTGATACTTCCGGTACTGTTGATACAATCAACGACTACTTTGAGGCCGGCATTGGCAATAATCCTAGCATCCACCAGGGGATGTTCAAGGATAGCCATGATATGGAGGTCAATAGCGTTTGAAACCTGCGTTAACCGGCCAAGCTTGTCCACTGCTGCATAGTTGACCTCCTGGCTACCGGATTCAGCCATTTTTTTTATCTCTTCGCCTAGTTCGGGACTTATAAATTCACCCTTGTGGTTGAGAAACTTGAGTGCATTCCATTGAGCGGGATTATGACTGGCTGTTATGATAATTCCACCTGACGCCCCGGCATATTTTACATACATCTCAACTGACGGTGTCGTCGAATAATCGAGATCCAATACGTCAATACCAAGAGCCCTCAAGGTGCTGATGGCAAGATTTTTAACCATTTCCCCTGATATCCGGCCATCCCTTCCGATCACGACTGATGGGCGATTAAAGTCCCTGAATAGACAGGAACCATATGCTGCGACAAAGGAAACAATATCCGGTGGAGTGAGATTGTCTCCGGGCCTGCCACCTATGGTTCCCCGGATTCCGCTTACTGATTTAATGAGAGACACAATATCTAAGATTGAATTTGCCGTGCAAAACTATACATTTGATCGATGATGGAGACAATAGTTCAATGGGATACCTCCGTGTTTCACTGGATCAACAGTGGATGGAGTAATCCTGTATTTGACCTGCTATTGACCGCTGCGAGGAACAAATACCTATGGATTCCGCTCTATGTATTATGCCTGAGTTGGATTGTTTACAATTCCTCAGTCCGGCAGATCGCCTGGATCTTTTTCTTCCTGACAGCCTCCATCTTTGCCTCTGATACGATAAGTTCCAAACTGATCAAATACCAGGTGAAAAGGCCTCGGCCTTGCCAGGAGCAACAGATGGAACCGGCTGTGATTCAGCGGGTATCTTGTGGCAGTGGGTATAGCTTTACCTCCTCCCACGCTACCAATCATTTTTGCCTGGCCGCTTTTCTGGTGACGCTCTTTGGGAGCTATATGAAGAGATGGAAATATTGGTGGTGGATGTGGGCAGCGGTGATCTCCATTGCCCAGGTATACGTCGGTTTGCATTACCCACTGGACGTCATCGGAGGTGGCCTCCTGGGGGGTCTTATCGGAATGTCGATGGGCACCATTTGCCGGCACCAGATTAAAGAGGCAGTATAGAAATATCAAGGTCGAATAATTGAAAAAGGAAAATTCAATTTCAGTAAATAATAAAACATACAAGCTAACAACAGCATTAAAAACAAAACCAAATACAACGCATGCAGATTATAGATGGCAATGCCCTGGCTAAGCAGATCAAATCAGAGTTGAGGGAAAAAGTTGATAAAGTAGTAGCAGAAGGAAAACGTGCTCCGCATCTGGCGGCAGTCCTGATCGGAGATCACCCGGCCAGCAGATCCTACGTGACCAATAAAGTAAAGAGCTGCAGTGATGCAGGATTTCAATCAACCCTCATCCAGCGCCCTGCTGAAATATCGCAACAAGGCTTACTGGATATCGTACATGAACTCAATGCCAATCCGGAAATTGATGGCTTCATTGTTCAGTTGCCATTACCTGAGCATATCCATGAAATGGAAATCACCCTGGCCATCAGTCCTGAAAAAGATGTAGATGGTTTTCATCCGATGAATCTCGGATTGATGACGCTTGGATTGCCAGCCTATCTTCCGGCAACACCCATGGGCATCATGCAGATGCTGGAGCGATACCATATTGACATCAGTGGAAAAACCTGTTGTGTTATCGGACGAAGCAATATCGTCGGTACCCCTATCAGCATCCTGCTATCTCGCAAAGGGAGCCCTGGTGATGCTACTGTCATGCTATGTCATAGCCGCACGCCCAATATAAAGGAAATAGCTTTGCAGGCTGATGTCCTGGTTGTTGCGCTAGGCAGACCTAATTTTCTAAAAGCAGATATGGTCAAGGAAGGAGCAGTTGTTATTGATGTTGGCATCAACAGGGTGGATGACCCCACTAAAAAGTCTGGATTCCGATTAGTGGGAGATGTTGATTATGAACAAGTGGCACCCAAATGCAGTTATATCACCCCTGTGCCGGGTGGTGTAGGACCGATGACGGTTACCTCTCTTTTACTTAATACCTGGAAGGCATACGCAGGTGAAATTTATCCTAAAACGAAATGAGCATTTCAAATCCTGAGTATTTCTCCATGACGTTTGACATGGAAGGGTATGATAACGAAATCTGGATGGCCATGTTGAGTGAATGGCCATTTGAATCATTCCATGAAGATGGCAATACGATCATCGCATACATCCTCAAGCATGATATCACGCAGGATCTTCTCGAAAGTGTGAATGAAGCGAAAGGAACCAGATTCAAAGAATACGAGATGGACATCGTTCCGGATCAAAACTGGAATGCGGTCTGGGAGAGTTCGTTTAACCCGGTGGCGGTTGATGATTATTGCTATATCCGCGCAGGCTTTCATCCGGGCAATGTAGAAGGCTTTAAACATGAAGTGATCATTGCTCCAAAGATGGCATTTGGAACAGGCCATCATGCAACAACCTATATGATGTTGCAAGCGATGTCCAAACTTGATTTTAATGGTAAGAGAGTGCTGGACTTCGGTTGTGGCACAGGAATTCTGTCAGTCGTTGCTGCAATGGAAGGTGCTTCAGAGGTTATAGGTGTAGACACGCAACCAGAAGCAAAGGAAAACAGCATCGAGCATTCAATCCTCAATTATGTGGAGCATTTATGCGATTTCAGGGAAGGCGGTCTTGAAGCTGCTGAGCCTGGTCTGTACGATATCATTCTGGCTAACATCAATGTAACCGTCATCGCAAAACATTTTGAAGAGTTAAAGGCAATGCTCCAATATGATGGTTCTATTTTACTCTCCGGCATCATGACATACGATAAAGGTTATATGGAGCAAAACATATCCTTTGCACCGCTGGAAGTGGTGGAAATAAATGAAAGGAATGAATGGTTGCAGGTTACGTTGAAGAGTTGGTAATTATACATCTTCCTTGTTCCAGTTATTTAATGCGTCATAGACTTTGTGTATTGGCAGCCCCATGACGTTAGCGTACGATCCTTCGATACGTGATACTTTTGACCAACCGAGCCAGTCTTGTATGCCGTATGAACCTGCTTTATCAAGCGGTGGAAACGTATGGACATAGTAGGCAATCTCTTCTGGCGTCATGGGCTCGATCCAGACGGAGGTAAATTCAGAAAAACCAACTCCACGTGCATGATTGCCGAGAAAGACACCAGTGATCACAAGATGATGCCTGCCCTCCAACTTGGAGAGCATCTCCATGGCCTCGGACTTGTCAAGAGGTTTTCCAAAAACGATATTGTCCAGGATCACAATACTATCTGCCGCCAGTACAATACCATCATGAGGGACAAGCGGAATAGCCGCAGTCGCTTTTTTCCGGGCCAGGAACTCAGGCACATCTTCTACGACCATATCTTCAGGATAGTTTTCCTCCACATCGACATCGATGAGTTGAAAAGGAATACCTGCAGCTTTCAATAATTCCTGACGTCTGGGTGATTTCGAAGCGAGATAGAGTGGTGGGTGATCTAATTGCATAGGTGGTTTATAAGTTTATTGGTTGATGGATTGATATGTTGATGGGTTTAGTTAGTATGTTTTGATTTTTCAACGATTTCTTCAACGATTTCGGGATTGAGCAAGGTGGAAATGTCCCCCAGATTTTCATAATCCTTTTCAGCAGCCTTTCGTAGCAATCTCCGCATGATTTTACCTGATCGCGTTTTGGGCAATCCACTGACGACCATCACTTCATCGGCTTTTGCGATCGGACCAATGTATTGCACCAGCTTCTCATTGATTTCTTTAAACAAGGATGTCTCATCGGTAACCGGATGCAGTAGGATCACATAAGCATATATACCCTGACCTTTGATCGGGTGAGCATATCCGACCACCGCACTTTCGACGACATTGTCATGCTCATCAATGGCATTCTCTATTTCGGCTGTACCTATACGATGACCACTGACATTGATGACATCATCTACCCGGCCAATAATCCGGTACCGGCCATCTTCATCCCTTCTGGCCTCATCTCCTGTAAAATACAAACCCGGAAAAGCAGAAAAATAAGATTGTCTGCATCGTTCATGATCCCCATACGTGGTTCGAATAATGGATGGCCATGGAAATTTTATACAGAGCAAACCTTCCGCATTGTTTCCTTCAATTTCATTTCCATTGACATCTACTAAGATCGGTTGTACCCCTGGCATTGGATAAGAAGCAAAACATGGTTTAGTATCCGTAATGCCTGGTATTGGTGTAATCATTATCCCACCAGTCTCTGTTTGCCACCAGGTATCAATGACCGGAGCAATACCTCTGCCTATTTTTTCATTGTACCAATGCCACGCTTCTTCATTGATCGGTTCCCCGACCGTACCTAATACACGTATCGCTGAAAGATCATGTCCGATGGTGTGTTCATCACCGGCAGCCATCAGCGCGCGAATTGCCGTTGGAGCCGTGTAGAAGATATTTACTTTATGCTTTTCGCATATTTTCCAAAACCTTGAAGGAGCCGGATACGTAGGAATGCCTTCAAATAAGAGCGTAGTAGCTCCGTTCAGTAAAGGCCCATAGATGACATAACTATGGCCGGTAATCCAGCCTATATCTGCAGTGCACCAATGGATTTCTCCAGGTTTAAACTGGAACACATTATTGAATGTATATCCGGTATACACCATATACCCACCGCAGGTATGCACTACACCTTTTGGTTTACCGGTCGAGCCTGAAGTGTATAAGATGAAGAGCGGGTCTTCACTTTCCATAATCTCCGGTGTGCATTGTGCAGCTTGACCTTCAATGATATCATTCCACCAATAGTCACGGCCATTGACCCAGGGAATGCCCCCGCTGGTAATTCTGTATACAATGACTTTTTCTATCGTTTCGCAACCAAGAGAGATTGCTTCATCCACGAGGGATTTAACAGGTATTTGTTTTGGCCCGCGTACATTGTAATCTGCACAGATCACCATTTTGCACGCAGCATCCTTGATCCTGTCTGCAAGAGAAGCTGCAGAAAATCCCGCAAATACAACACTATGGATAGCTCCTATTCTGGCACAGGCAAGAATGCCGATGACTAACTCAGGAACCATCGGCATATAGAAACATATGCGATCCCCTTTCCCGATTCCATTTGCTCTGAGCCCGTTGGCAAACTGACAAACGCTGGAATACAATTCGCGATAGGAGAGCTTCCTGGTTTCCTGAATAGGCTCATTGGGTTCCCAAACAATCGCTGACTGATCACCGAAGTCTTGAAGATGGCGGTCAAGACAATTAATGGTGATATTCAATTGACCACCCGTATACCAGCGGTTGTGGCCTCCAATAAAATCTGCTTCCAATACAGTATCCCATTCCTTAGCCCATTGAAAAGCCCTGGCTTGATTAGCCCAGAAAGTCGCTGGATCCTCAACACTCTCCTTGTAAGAGGTATGGTAGTCTGTGAGGGAATTGATCTGAAGTTTCATGGACGATTCGTTGCTTTTTAATTAATCAGCAAAACCACTGTACCTGCGAGCATCACCCCCTTGATCAGTAATGATGCTTTTTGAAAGTATGTATTGTCTTTGGACCACCAGATAAAAGCCGTTGTAGCCACCACCGATCCTTCCAGGACCGTAAAAATCAATTTTTTTAAACTATCCGTCTGTGTTATTTCCCATGCTATCAATGCGATAATGAGCAAAAGACCAAGTACAATTGCCATCACTTTACCATTCTTAAGTCCAAACCGCACAGGAAATGTACTGCAACCCTCGCGTTGGTCTCCGGCCATATCTTCAAGGTCCTTAACGGCTTCCCTGTACCACGTGCTTAAAAAAGCAAATAAGGAATAATACCATAACTGAATGCTGATCACCGCGGAGTTGTCATGTACTACATCAGGTAAGGCAATGATACTGACGACCCCTCCACAAAAAAGCGCTACCCAAAGATTTCCGGCTACCGGCCTGCATTTAAGCGCATAGGAGTAAAACCAAAGTCCGGCAATCGCGACGGGATAGATAAAGAGGTAGATGAACAATGACAACCTGTACGCAAGAAGGATTGATAGCAAGGCCCCTGCACCTACAAGCACGCTGTATACATTAGCGACGATCTTCAATGACCAGGTATTTCCTGCAATCCAACGCTGTGGTCTATTGATGCTGTCGATCCTGGCATCGTAATAATCATTGATGACATATCCGGAAGCTGCAATCGTCATTGTAATGGTGATCAACAAAATAATCTCAGCCATTCCCAATACAGACAGCCCAGTCTGTACTAACCGATCGTAAATAATACCCTGGATGACAGCCAGCATAAGGAGATTTGGCCAGCGGATGATATGAAAAAAGTTTCTAAGCATTGGATTCAGGGCGTCAATATAGTGGCTTTCATCTGTTTAATGGAGTGAGGTAAGAAACCAGGACGCTAAATATTATTCAGTGTGACGTTTGGTACTTCTCTCTGAACCCCCTATATTTAAAAAGTATTATGGAAGAAATTACTCAATCCCAATCAGAAGCGAAAGCGTATAAGTTTAAGGAGCTGAAAGTATACGCCTCTACAGAATGGCTTGCAGATAACAAAAAGAAATACCGGCAGGTCTATGACCGGCTGGAAGCATCCTATGTCTACGCCGAATTATCTTTCTACAATAAGCATTTTGATGTTCAGAGCTGGGATGTGGAAGTGACGCTCCGCTGTCTGTCTATGAAACGGGCCGGAAAGGAATTATGCCGGCTACAGATCAGGAGAAATGTCAGTAAATATGACAGCATCGTCTACATCCGTGAAGGTTGGGGCAACAAGAAAGAAGGCTCCTTCTGGAAGAAAGGACCTTATTGCTGGGAAGCCTTTATCGATAATGAAAAAGTCGGATCAAAGTATTTCTACATAGAAGAAAGTGAAACACTTGTGAACGGACAGCCTCGTTACCTGTCGTTACAGTCACTCCGATTGTATGAAGGGCAATATGATGATGTAGGCGAAGATGACCGCCATTATTTTGTTGCCTTTTCCAATGCTGAGACGCGCTATATCTATTCGGAGGTAATATTTCAAAACCTCCAGACCCAGGATGCGTGGCAGTGTGAATTGTTTACTAAGTTTTACAATGAAGCAAGAGAGCTGAAAGGTCAGGTCACCAGGTTGCAGACCATCAAGAAGGGCGATGAGAAAGTAAAAGTGACTGCTGGTTGGGGCTCCAATGTGAAAGGTTCCTGGCGTCCTGGAAAATATACGGCTGAGATTATTTTTATGGATAAGCTTGTGGCTGTTGTTCCTTTTGAAGTGGGTGAGGAATTTATGGAAGGTCAAAGTCAGGTTTTATGGCCTGATTATCGTCCCGCTCATTTCCATACAGAAGCCCGGCAGGAGCAAACCCTGGATGAAGTGATGTCAGACCTGACCGCCATGATAGGCCTCAATCAAATCAAAAAGCAGGTTTTTGAACATGCTCAATATCTCCGCTTTTTGCAACTGCGAAAAGATAAGGGTTTCACCGAAAGACAGGATATCAACATACATTCTGTTTTTGCCGGCAATCCAGGTACCGGGAAGACAACAGTCGCAGGTATGATGGGTCGCCTCTATAAGCATATGGGCCTGCTGTCTAAAGGACACGTGCACCAGGTGGACCGTGTGGACTTAGTAGGTGAATATATTGGCCAGACCGCGCCCAGGACTAAGGATGCTATCGAAAAAGCCCGGGGAGGTGTATTGTTTATTGATGAAGCATACAGTCTTGCACGAGCCAATGATGATACCAAGGACTTTGGACGCGAGGTGATCGAAATCCTTGTCAAGGAAATGTCAAACGGACAGGGTGATATGGCCGTGATTGTAGCGGGTTATCCAAAAGAGATGAAATATTTCCTGGATTCCAATCCGGGGCTAAAGTCCAGGTTTAAGATTCATTACCAGTTTTCTGATTACCTGCCTCAGGAATTGTCAGCGATAGCTCATTATACCTGTCAGGAAAAAGAAGTGACTCTAACGGGAGAAGCCCGTAAGCTGGTGGATGAAATCATAACAGACGCTTATCGCAACAGGGACAGGACATTTGGAAACGCACGCTTTGTCAATGACCTTATTGAAAAGGGAAAGGTTGCTCTCGGTCTCAGAATTATGAAGAACCCGCATTTAAGAGAACCATCACGTGAAGACCTGTCCAGTATCCTACCGGAGGATATCATGGCGATAAAGGCTTTGGAAGACTTCACATCTCCGATCATACCTGTGGATGAGAAATTGCTTGAACTGTCCCTTGCTGAATTGAATGCACTGACAGGCCTGGAGGCAGTCAAGAAACAAATCAAGGAAATGATTGATATCGTTCGATATCACCAAACCATCGGCCGGGGTGTGCTCAACAAATTTTATATGCATACCGTCTTTATAGGCAATCCGGGGACTGGTAAGACAACCGTTGCTCGTATACTAACCAGAATCTATAAGGCACTAGGCATTCTCGAGCGCGGACATATGGTGGAGACCGACCGTCAGGGACTTGTGGCCGGATATGTAGGTCAGACGGCTATAAAAACCGCCGAAAAAATAGATGAAGCGATGGGTGGTGTCTTGTTTATTGATGAGGCTTATGCCCTTTCCAATTCCTCCGGTAATGCCCACGATTTTGGGAACGAAGTGATCCAGACGATACTCAAGCGGATGGAAGATAAACGAGGCCAGTTCTTTGTTTTTGCAGCAGGGTATCCGGATAACATGGAAGCTTTTCTCAAAGCCAATCCTGGTTTGAGTTCGAGATTTGACAAAGTTTTGAGATTTGAAGATTATAGCCCTGAAGAACTCAATGAAATAGCAATTCATATGATCCAGGCCCAGGAAATGAGGATAACCCCGAAAGCGCTGGAGCACCTGACTGCCTATTTCAAAATTCTATATGATTACAGGGACAAATATTTTGGCAACGCCAGAAATATCCGGCAGACGGTCCAGGACGTCATCAAAAATCAAAATCTCAGGCTCGCCAAATCTGGGACTGATGTCCGTAATCAGGCTAATCTGATCACTTTTGAAGATGTCAAGGATTTTGCCCGCGACAAAAACATGTCAGGTTTTCAGCGACAGGGTATTGGTTTCAGGAAGTAGTACCTTCCAAAACCGGGGAAAGTAACTTTAATTAAACCTTTCCTGGGGTTTATGCTTGTACTTTTGAGGTATGAGCAGGATTTCCAGCATTTTCAAGATGACATGTCCGCGATGCAGGCAAAGTAAACTATTTGAAACACCCATGCAGTTTTCCAAACCGCTGGCGATGAATAAACAGTGTCCGGTGTGCGGACAGAAATTCGAACCAGAACCGGGCTTCTATTTTGGAGCGATGTTTATCTCCTATATATTTCTCGCTTTCTTTAGCCTTGGACTGACTGGTTTACTCGTTTTCTATTTCCACCAGTCCGTTGATTTTGCTTTTTTAATCCTTCTTCTTATACTTGCCTTGATGTTTATCTGGAACCTCAGGTTCAGCCGTTCGATTTGGATTCACCTTATCGTAAAATATGACCCCAAAACGGTTGCCCATTCACCTAAGCTCTAATTATCAAAGGACCATGTCCAATTGACGTCGATACGTTTTCGTAAGGGGATGTTGCGTGCCGAGGGTATTGAATATTCCAATGGCAGCTTTGGAGAGCTTGCCTTCACCCTTTTTATTATCCTTCCCAAGCACTTCAATCACTATAGGTAAGGCCTCTTCCAGGCTGCCCTCTCTGAACAACTTTTGAATTCGAAGGAGATCTTCATCTTCCGAAGACAATTCCAGAAAACTGGAAATATCTCTCAGGTACGTTGCCTTGTCATAAAAAGGAGTACCCATTTTGATCGTCTCCAGCGTAGCATGAACTTTTTCCGGAGTATCCCACAAGATTAACTGACTGAGCACAATCCGGATTTCCGGACTTTCCGGAAAACGTTCCATCAACAACTCCAGATCAGCCGCTTCCGGAATGTCCTTTTCAGCGAGCAATTGATCCAGCGCTAATAATCCGGGATTAGGTAATGCACGTTTTAACCATTCAAGGACCATTTGTCGTGTTAAAGCACCGGTAAATTCATCAATTACCTCTCCACGATAAAACAACTTCACGTTGGGAATGCTCCGAATGTTATACCCAGTAGCCAGCTCCTGCTGATCCTCTGTATTTACTTTGACAAGACTCCAATGCTCTCCCTGCTCCTGTGCCAGCTGTTCAATGACGGGTCCTAATATTTTACAAGGACCACACCAGGGTGCCCAGAAATCAACCAATACAGGTAGCTCAAAACTCCTGTCGATTACTTCTTTCTGAAAATCAATCATATCTACGTTATCTTATCCTTAACCCATCAAAGTGTATTCCTATAGGTGATCTTTGCCTGTTTGGCAGTATTTTTCAGCTTTGATGACATAATGTCGGAAGGTTAAGTCCCCTTAGTCTTGCCTTTTAACTATCATCAGTCCATTTAGTCAAACCATTTAATGAAATACAGACATTCCATTCGTACATCAGTGTTATTGGCAATTTTCCATTCAGTTTCCTGGATTGTAAATGCCCAAGCCCCTGCGGGTCAGGTTCGCTCTATAGACAAAGCCTGGGATGATCTCGGCCTGGAAAGCAAGCATCATGTAGGCATATCCATATATGATCTACAGAAAAGGAAAACCATATTTAATCACAGGGAAGATAATTCATTTACACCTGCATCCAACGTAAAAATGCTCACCATGTATGCAGCATTGGAACTGCTTGATGAGCAACTTGATGCTGCATTATATATTGAGAAGGAGGATAGTCTCATCATATGGGGTGGGGGAGATCCAGGAACCTACTTTCCTGATCGCGAACAACCTGCTGCCTTACCTGACTTTATACGCGCAAGTAACAAGAAGATTGTCTTTTGTGATAACCATTTTCAAACGACACGATTTGGAACCGGATGGGCATGGGATGATTATCATTTCACCTATCAGTGTGAAAGAAATGCCTTCCCTATCTATGGAAATCGTTTATGGATATTGCGGAGTGGAGATGAAATAACAGTGACACCTGCGTATCTCACCTCCCTGGTCAAGGTGAGTACAGATAGTGTTTCCGATGAAGGCAAAACAGAATGGGGAGATGGATATTTCTATACCTACAACCCGATAGAGTCCATTGAAGAAGTTGAGGTACCGGTTACTTTTTTCAAAAATGATGTTCAATATTCCTGGGCGGAAGCTACCGGAAAGGAAATTCTTTTTACGCATAAGCCATTACCTCCCGATGCGCTGCACATTAAAGGATCATCAAGGGATACCCTGATCAAAATCATGATGCAGGAGAGCGATAATTTTATCGCTGAACAGCTCTTGTTAGCTTGCGCGTTGAAGAAACTAGGCCATATGTCTGAGAAAGATATCATTGATAGTCTTTTATCCGGCCCCTTAAGTGATATTGAATCCGAGATAGATTGGGTCGATGGGTCTGGATTATCACGCTATAACCTGATGACTCCGCGTTCCATTATTTCGTTAATGCTCCATATTCTTGAAGTAAAGGATATTAATTACCTCAAAGACATTTTTCCGGGCGGTGGCAAAACAGGAACTTTACAATATAGTTTTAAAGGGCCCAAGGGCATAACTTACATCTACGCAAAAAGTGGTTCACTCAAGAATATCTATTGCCTGAGTGGTTTTCTGCTCACCAAATCAGGTAATATCCTGTTGTTCTCCTGGATGAATAACCAGATTTTTGGCAAGTCCTATGAGCTTCAGAAATCCATGGAAAAGTTTTTTTCTTTTCTTTACGAGCAATATTAGATCTGACACCCATGTTCAATGTCCTCCCTTCGGCACAATTACTCGCTCTTGCAGAATCATACGGCCTTCCGTTGTTTGTGTATGATGCGGCCACGATTGACCGG
This sequence comes from Saprospiraceae bacterium, assembly GCA_031402955.1. GTDB lineage: Bacteria > Bacteroidota > Bacteroidia > Chitinophagales > Saprospiraceae > Opimibacter. The sequence goes on along the minus strand of JANNSS010000078.1, from coordinate 43,958 downwards.
CAGATTGATACACTCAAACGCTCTTTTAATGTTCCTTCGCTCGAAATTCGTTATGCTTGTAAGGCGCTGAGTACGATAGGTATTTTAAAAAAAATCTATCAGCAAGGCTGTGGAATAGATACCGTTTCGCCTAGTGAAATCATCATGGCGCTCGAAGCAGGTGTGCCTTCCTCCCACATCAGCTTTACGCCATCGGGTGTATTAACTGAAGAGTATGCTTTTGCAATTGAAAATGGCGTACATGTCCATGTCGACCAATTACATGTACTCGAATGGCTTGAGCGACACTTCCCTGGCACAGCCATTACCTTGCGATTCAATCCCGGCATTCAGGCAGGCGGTCATTCTAAACTTCAGGTAGGATCAGATGGTTCAAAATTTGGTTTTCTGACAAGCCAGGTAGAAGATATATTTAAACGAACCAGTGCTATGTCATTACAGGTGACTGGGGTACACATGCATCTCGGTTCAGATGTCGGAGACTCCGGAAGTTTTGACCAGGCGTATGAATACCTGCTCAATGTAGCAAGACACTGGAAAGATTCCATAGAACGAATCGACCTGGGTGGCGGATTCAAGATACCCTATCATCCAAATGATCATGCGATTGATATGGAGGCCTTTGGAGAGAAGGTGAGTAATCGCTTCAACAAATTCTGTGATGAAATCGACAGGAATCTGACCATGGTACTTGAACCTGGAAAATTCCTCGTGAGTGCGTCAGGTAATCTCCTGATGGAAGTCACCGGAGTTCGTGCTGAAGGACATGTTTCGATGGCATTTGTGTCGTCCGGTTTTAATCACTTCCTGAGGCCGATGAGTTATGGCGCTTACCAGCACATCATCAACCTCACCAATCCGGATGGAGAGATTCGTAACTATGACATCGTAGGCTATCTCTGCGAAACAGATTCCTTTGCGACCAACAGACCCATGCATGAAATACGTAAAGGTGATATTCTTTGTCTGATGAACGCAGGTGCATATGGATTCACCATGGCATCTAACTATAATGGAAGACTCAGGCCTGCAGAAGTCTTGGTTAGCACGGATGGTACTCCTGTGCTTATACGTCGTGCAGAAACCATACATGATTTGCTCCGTACCGATACCGGGTATACAACGAATTGATTATCGTTTGCGATTGATACCGAGACCTGGTGTTTGAGTGGGTTTAAGATAGCCATCATCCAATATGACCAAACCTTCAAAAGGATCATCAATGACGTCCATCCAGCTGTCAAGATCAGCGTGACTAATATTGGGTCGTGCGAGGGCAACATGCAAACCTGCTGCAATACCCAGGCTACTTTCATCCATGCATCCCATCATACATTTTACAGAAGCGGATCTGGCGCTCGAATTAATCTGTAAGGCCGGGGTGATGCCACCTACCTTCATCAGCTTGATATTGATAAAATCGACTGCCTGACGACTTGAAAGGTTAAACGTATCGGATAATTTTTTCAAACTTTCATCCGCCATAATTGGAAGGTTGCCTTCCTGACGTAAGAGATGCCATTGGAATGTCAACTCCGGAGATGTAGGTTGCTCTATAAGTTCTAATCCTGCATCCCTGGTGTTACGGATGAAATGAGCAGCTTCGATAAGACTATATCCCTGGTTGGCATCCAGGGTCAATGCAATACCAATTCCTATTTTCTTTCGCACTACCCTGACAATCCGGATATCCCGTTCCACATCAAGACCCCCTTTTAGTTTAATGGCCCTGATTCCTTTTAAGATGAGTTCATCTGTTTTTTGCAGGACCTTGTCATCGGGGAGAATACCAATGGTGACACTAGTAATGATTTTCTTCCGGTAGCCGCCTAAAAACATGTATAAAGGCACACCTGCTTTCTGCGCCATCAGGTCGTATAAAGCGATCTCTACCATTGCAAGCGCAGATGCCTGTCCGGGTAATGCTTCCCGCAGTTCTTCATAAAGCCGGCTGTAATAAAATGGGTTTTCCCCTTTCATACAGGATTCAATATGGCCATTGTAGGATTGAAGCACTGCTGCTGCATCTTCACCGGTAACAATCATATCGGGGGCAGCCATACCCCAGCCGGTCAAACCGCTTTCTGTTTCCAGCGTAAGGAATACGTTATCACAATGGGTGATATCCTTTTGATAAGCGATGGAATAACTCTCCTTCAGCTCAAACTTTTCTACCCAACATTCGGAGGCGATAATCTTCATACAATAAATAACTTGCCGGATTAAGTCACTAGATACACAAATACCTGACCAATCACCATGATATAATCACTTCTTCTTTATCAGCCGCTGAATCGTTTGCATCAATCCGGCAGGTCCATCGTGCAATACATCAAAGGCAGGCAGCCCTGTCTGATGGGTGATTAGTTCACAGGCTGCAGGTATCTCCGAAGGTTTCATCTCCTCATGATTGACCGTGATCGCTATCACTTTTCGACCGGAAATAAATTCAATTGCCTTGATCTGATGTTCGAGCGGATGCATGATGTATCCTGGAAATCCATCGTACTCTAGTCGCTTAGGGGCATGTTGCAGGATCACATAATCTGGTCGACCTGCCGCCATTAATTCGAATCCTCCCGGATAGGCGGGGTTCATCAGACTGCCCTGACCTTCGAGAACAATGACATCCGGTTTTTCATTATTCCATGCTTCATGGACTGCATGTTCAATCTCGCCTGACACAAAATCATTGATGAGCGAGTCAAGGATAATCGAATATTTAGCCCCTTGCATCCAGGCAGTCTGCCCGGTACCGATCATTTCAGCTTTGTATCCAGCTTGCCGGAGTCCGTGCACAATGATCCATGCAGTAGTTCGTTTGCCGATAGCAGAATCCGTACCTAAAACAGCAAGTTTGAGACAATCGACTTCTTCTATCTTTCCGCTGAAGAAATGTAGATCCTTGCGATCAGGCGGCTTACGGATGTCGCGTATCCGCACTTTCTTTTCTAATGCCAGCGTGGCGATCACAGGATCATCGGAAAGAAAATCATGGAGACCGCTGTCGATATTAAGTCCAAGTTGTACCGCTTCCTTCACGACTTCACGTGCATCATCAGGCAACCGACCTCCATCAGGGGCAAGCCCAATGACCATCACGTCGGCTCCACCTTTTTTACCGGCTATGGCCATTGCTTCCCCGAGATCATTGACGATGGGGATTCCAGTGATTTTTCCATCCAGTACATGACGCGCATCCAGGCCTGCATAGGCAGCATCAATAACTGCCAGTACCTCGTAGCGCTCTGTAAATCGTACTAACCCATGGGCCGTTTTTCCGCTTGGTGTATTAAAAGCACCACCACAATACACGATTGCTTTCATTGCCATTTTTTTATTTCCTTCCTGTGATCACAGCCACATATCTATCTGAATCCAAAGGGGAAGCCTTGTGCATTTGCATCAGTGCATACAATCCTGCAGTAGAAGCCGGCAATACCTGCAGTCCTTCTTTTTCCCTCAGGTTCTTAGCATATCTGAGCATCTGTTCATCGGTCACGTTCGCCGCATGTCCATGACTTTTCCGGATGGCATACAACGCCTCATCACCATCAAAGCTATGCCAGTTAATCAATGGTTCATTTACCTTGGATTCCGTAATCCGGCTTTCCTCCAGGTCTACACAACTGGTATAGCCTAATCTAAAGGACTCTACAATAGGATTTTTCCGGTACGATGAACCAGCAATCATGATGGGTATTCTGCTGGTACGTCCGCGACGAAACAAAGTCACAAAACCCCTGTGTATGCCTGCAAGTGTCGTTCCGTTACTCACCGCCACGGCTACATATTTAGGAGCATCCCGGAGTACGTCATATATTTCATAAGCAATTTCCGCATATGCACTGATCTGCAGGCTGGCATTATGACCGCCGGGATTAGCATCATACCACCTGTTCGCTTTTGCCTCTTTCTGCGAATGATATACATTGTCCTCATAGCTGCCAGGGAATCGGATGACCTTGGCACCATACGATTGCATTTCTGAAATACGGTCAGTATGATACGTCTCAGGGATAAACACAATGCAATGCAACCCGGCCAGAAAAGCAGCCTGTGCGGTTGCCGCTCCAAAATTGCCACAGGTAGCCACTGATATCGTATCATACCCTCTGCGCATCGCATCAAGACATTGCGCAAATGCAATCCTGTCTTTTTGTGTTCCACTTGGATTGCCTCCTTCAAATTTTATATACAACTGCCGAAGTCCGGTTTCACGCTCAACATTACGCATCCGGGTCAACGGGGTATCCCCGATTTCAAGGCTTATGATATCCTGATAAGACTCTATACGATCTACTAAGGAATGCGAACGATCCTTTATAAATTCAGCCAGCTCCATGGCCTCCCTGGACACAGGTGTCGTGGAGGGTTGCACACCATCCAGCAACGGGTCTACTTTCAGCAGGTTGAGATCACTCATGGTTTAGCTTATTTCAACAAGGTATGCATTTCAATAGGACCGCGATTATTGCCGGTGAGTATGGCTTGTTTCCCATCAGCGGTTTTAATCAATTTCAATTCCCTGACTTCCCCTTTCGACCAGAAGCCATGCTCTCTGTTATTGCTAAACGTAAATGAGCCATCCGCACTTTGTAAAAGCAATGTACCATTACCCGCATCCATCTCCGCTGTCTCCACTTCCGCATAGAGGAAATTGCCAGCCAGTAATATATCCTGTCGGCCGTCTTTATTGACGTCCTGCACGAGGATATCAAAGGTCGGATGGAATTGAACCTGGGAGGGTAGTCTCACCGGCACAAATTTTTGATTGTCATTTCTGAACAATTTTGTTTCAAACGTTCTAGCATAATGGTAAGTGCTTCCTTCCAGTTCTTCTTTCGTAAATATTTCATCGATAGAAGCGGTGGCATAAACTTTATAGCGCAGGAATTTCTTCTTGAGTCTTGGGATCTGTGAGATGATCGCATCTCGCCCTGCATATGGATAGAGTTTTTGATCAGCATAATAACACATGATCGGATCCAGTGAACCATTGCCATCAAAGTCCTTTGTAATGAGTGTTACAGGTTGGCTTTCTGTTGCTCTTAACCTATGGTTGAGACCCATATTACCTGCGATAATATCCATATCCCCGTCACCATCCATATCAGCTACACTCACCGTTTTCCACCATCCTGCAGTATTGTCAAAACCATACGCTTTTGTTTTATTGACATATTTACCGCCATCAAATGCAAACACACTTACCGGCATCCATTCGCCTACAATCACAAACTCAGGTTTTCCATCTTTATCAAGATCGGCAGCTTCAATATCTGTAATCATACCAAGCCCATCCAGGTCGGGAAAGATATCTTTGGTGACATCTGTAAATTTCCCTTTATCATTTCTAAGGAGAAAGCTTTTTGGCGATTTTGGAAAAGCACCTGGCACACATCTGGCACCGATGAGGAGATCTTTGTCATTATCCTGATCATAATCAATTGCCAGAACGGTACCTGCATTAATCCGTACATCAGGAAAATCCTGTGCCCGTGTAAACCCTCCTTTCCCATCATTGACATAAAACCTGGGTAGATACTCCAGGGCGTTCTCAGGAAAAGCATTACCACCTGAAATAACAATAAGGTCATTATCGCCATCCCCATCAAAATCTTCAATGACAGAACCACAGTCTTCATATCCGGCATCTACAGTAAAAGCTGGAACAGCTAATTCGGTAAATGAACCCTTTGCATCCTGAGTAAGTAAAGCGGCCGGAAATCCTGAACCATTACCTGTAAATATATCCTCAAGTTTATCTCCGTTGAGATCTCCCACGGCCAGACAAGGTCCTTCTGCGGACAGCATATAAGGAATCAGTTTTTCCCTTTTAAAATCAACAAATTCGTTCTCTTTGTGAGTCCATTTGACTCTATTTGAAGCCGAAGAAAATAATGGCGCTGTGGCGGTTTTGACAACTTTGGTATATGGTTTACCATCTCCTTTTTTCCATACCAGTCTTTGGTTTACTGGGATGTTTCGCATAATCTCTCTGCCGCCGTTTGGCCATAAGAGAATAATGGAATCAACCTGTTGGGTCTGAGCAAGACCAAAGTGTAGTATAGACTCCGAAGTTGACAAAAATCCTTTACTGCACATCAGTGTCTGATACTGATAGTTGCCACTTGCATACAGTTCAACAGAGGTGCCGGCGACAATCGGATTTCCTTGCGTAGGTTTTGCTACTATTTGAAGCCAGTTTTGATTCGTGATATCATTCCGGTAGACGAATACCGGATCGTCAATATTATGTACGACAAGATCCAGGTCTCCGTCTCGATCCAGATCTGCGTAGGCTGCTCCATTCGAAAAGGATGGGGTATCCATTCCGGCCTGTGCACCGGCATCTATGAAGGAGAGATCATGCGAATTGATAAATAAATAATTGCTAATTCTTTTTTCGGGTACGTGCTTGAGCACATCATAAATATTTGGAAAACGCTCAGGGTTGATACCCCCGCTGCGACTGACTGAGTCCACGAAATAATTGGTATAATCAAGATTTGTGATATCCCGACGATATCCGTTGCTGATAAAGATATCTTTCCATCCGTCATTATCAAAGTCTGCCAGTAAAGGAGCCCAACTCCAATCTGTTGCAGAAACACCGGCAAATTGTCCGATTTCGCTAAATGTATTATTTCCACAATTAAGTTGCAACGTATTCCTTCCCGGTTGATAGCCATACCCATATTGGACAAGCATGTTATACCGGTCATACTGCATGGCGTTGCTCAATTCCTTATACCGGATATGGTCTTCCGCTTTCATATCCATGACAATGACATCATCCAGACCATCGTTGTTTATATCTGCTACATCTGATCCCATGCTACTATGGCTGGAATGCCTGAAATACTCAAAGAAGTGATCTGTGAATGTTCCGTCCTTATTATTGATAAAGATGTTATCTGGTTCAATAAAATCATTGGCGACATAGATATCGAGCCACCCATCTTTATCTATATCTACAGGAGTGGCACTGAGTCCGAAGGCAGAATTGACCAAGCCAGCTTTTGACGTAATGTCCACAAATTTACCTCCATCGTTCCGATAAAAACGGTTTGATTCAAAGGGCGTTTCAGGAGCTGTTATTCGTTTTACGGAGCCATCCTTTTGCTCCTTGAGCCTTAACTTTGCAGCATCCTTGAAACCAATTCTGTGATTGAGAATAAACAGGTCAAGATCTCCGTCTCTGTCGAAATCGAAAAAACTTGCATGATTACTGTCACTGTTATCATCCAGCCCGAGTTGCTTCGCTTGCTCTTCAAAATAAGGAACAGGAATTCCACTAATCGTTTTATTGCCCATATTGATATACAGTAAATTTGTCTTGAGACCATCATCTGTTTTGCTGGTGCGGCAACTGTAGATATCTAAGCGACCATCGCCATTAACATCGGCCATCGTAACGCCGGTCTTAAACCCTTCCATCGCCAGGACGCCGGCAGATTTCGAAACGTCGACAAATTGAAAATTTCCAAGATTCAGAAAAAGACGGTTAGGACCAAATGCCGTGGAAAAGTATAGATCAGGCCATTCATCTCCATTGACGTCCCCAACGGCTACCCCACAGCCGTTATACATATACTCATACGTAAAAATATTATAGTTGTAATCTTCCTTGAAAAGATTGGAATACTTAATGCCTGTCTGCTCTGGTGTCATGAGGGTAAATCGTGCCTTTACTTCCGTTGGCAGAGGTGATTCCGAAGCGGTTTGTTCGTCAAATTCACTTTTCTTACACTGCACAAATGTGAAGAGGATGGCTGCACCTGCTAACACTTTCAATAAGTTAGACATTCTTTTTATGCAATTCATGTTGTGTTTTGTAGATAATGTAAAAAAAAATAAAGGCTTTGGGATCCACATCTTCCAGTTAGTGGCAAATGAATTTAATCACCATGACAAATACCTCCTTTATTGAATTAGTCGTCCAGTGCGGTTTATCAGATTAAGCTCCAGAGAACTATTATTGTTGCCTGTTAATATCGCATCAACGCCTGTAGCCAGTTTAATAAATTTCAATTCCCGGGCTTCACCTTGAGCCCAGAAGCCATGCTCCAGATTAGACATATACGCAAAGGTTCCATCTTCCTGCTGAATAAGCAAAGTGCCAATCCCTGCATCTAATTCCCCTGTTTCAGGTTCTGAATAAAGAAAGTTTCCAGCCATAAGGATATCCATTCGTCCATCATTGTTAAAATCACGGATCACCATATCATTCACAGGGCTGAGTTGAACCTGATAGGGTAGTGGTGCGACAATAAAGGATTTACCATCGTTCCGAAATAAAGTGGTTTGAAAGGTATTGGTATATAACCAGGTACATTTCTTTAATTGATCTTCCGTGAAAATGTCCTTGAGGGTGGCTGAAGCATAAGGAGCATATCTGGCAAACTTCTTTTTCAACATGGGTATCTGGCCGATAATAGCATCTCTTCCGGCGTATGGATACAGCTTCCCATTGTAGTAATAGCAAATGACCGGGTCGGTCGAACCATTTCCATCAAAATCATTTGCGACCAATGTCACTGGATACTTTTCGGAAGCATGCATGCGGTGATTCAAACCGATATTTCCGGCTATTAAATCCATATCTCCATCACCGTCAACATCTGAGACAGAAATACATTTCCACCAGCCTGCTGTTTTCTCGAGGCCAAATGCTTTCGTTCTATTTATCATTATACCGCCATCAAGGGAGAACACTGTCAGTGGCATCCACTCACCTGCAAAGACTATTTCAGACTTGCCATCCCCATCCAGGTCACCAGCCTCTATATCCGTGATCATACCTAGTTCATCAAGATCTGGAAAGAAGTCCTTTGTGACATCTGTAAACCTTCCTTTTTCATTCTTCAGGCAGTAACTCTTTGGAGCCTTTGGAAACAATCCCGGGGTACACCTTCCACCAATGATAATATCTTTATCTGCATCACCATCAATATCTACCGCCAACACTGCGCCTGCATTCGTTCTGGTAATCGGAAAATTATTCGCTCGCTGAAAAGCCCCTTTACCATCGTTGATATAGTATCGGGAGAGATACTCAAGATCGTTTTGATTAAATGAGTTTCCGCCAGAAACGACGAGGAGATCAAGATCCCCATCCCCATCAAAGTCTTCCATGACTGATCCGCAATCTTCATAGAGCGAATCATTGACAAAAACGGGTACTGACTGCTGAGAAAATGTTCCATTCGGATTCTGAGTCATCAGTGCCGCAGGAAAACCAGTACCGTTACCTGCATAAATATCTTCTAACTGATCTCCGTTGATATCACCAACGGCGAGGCATGGCCCCTCCGCAGAAAGCATATATGGAATCAGTTTTTCTCTTTTGAAATCATTAAACTCGTTTTCCCTATGCTGCCATGTGATTGCATCCGAAACCTTTTTAAAGAGCATTTCTGATTTTTGGAAAGACTTTTTTTGATACCCACTTCCTGTGCCTTTTTTCCAGACCAATCTTTGGTTGGCCTTGACATCCTTTTTAGTTTCATATGAGCCGTCAGGCCATCTAAGGATGATGGAATCCACCGTCACCGCGTCACCGAGGCCGAAATGTAGCACAGGTTCAGAAGAAGATAAGAATCCTTTATTCGAATTGACCATGCTGTATTGATGCGCGTTGCCGGCATAGATGTCAACAGCAGTCCCAATGCCCTGAGTATTTCCTTTACCGGGTTGAACGACGATCTGCAACCAATTTTTTCCCTTGATATCATTGCGATAGATGAAGGCCGGGTCGTCAATATTATTGACGATGATGTCAAGATCTCCATCCAGGTCAAGATCAGCATAGGCAGCACCATTCGAGAAGGAAGGATGGTCCATGCCTGCCTGCTTTCCGGCATTGATAAAGGACAAATCAGTATTATTGACATACAGGTAGTTACTGATTTTCTTGCTGGGGATATTCTCGAGGAACTTGTTGATATCTGGAAACCGTTGCGACGTAAGTCCTCCGGTACGGGAAATAGAATCTTTGAAGAAATTAGTATAGTCAAGGTTGGTTACATCTTTACGATAACCATTCGTGATATAAATATCTTTCCATCCATCGTTGTCAAAATCTGCAATCAACTGAGCCCAACTCCAATCGGTAGTGGAAACACCAGCAAACTGGCCGATTTCCCTGAACGTATTATTTCCATTATTGAGTTGCAGCATGTTTCTTCCGGATTGTCTTCCATATCCATATTGAACCAAAAGATTATATCTGTCCAACTGCATAACGTGCGCAAGCTCCTTGTAACGGATAGGGTCTTCTGCTTTCATGTCCAGGACCATGATATCCACCAGACCGTCATTGTTGATATCAACGATATCCGAGCCCATACTGTTCTGGCTTGAATGCTTCAGTGATTTAAAATATTGGTCAGTGAAAGTGCCATCTCTGTTATTGATATAAATGTAGTCAGGCTCTATATAATCATTGGCCACATAGAGATCCATCCAGCCATCCTGGTTGATATCTGCTGCTGTGGCACTTAGTCCAAATGCTGAATTGATCAAACCCGCCTTGGCTGTAATATCAACGAAATGGCCATTGTCATTTCTGTATAGCTTGTTGGACTCAAATGGAGTTTCAGGTGTAAGGATACGTTCTATCGAGCCATCTTCTTTCTGATAGACGCGGATATTAACTGCCTCATCAAAACCAATGCGGTGATTAAGTAGAAAAGCATCAAGGTCGCCATCACGGTCCATATCAAAAAAACAGGCGTGATTGGTATTGCTGTTGTCATCGATACCTAACTTTTTTGCCAGGTCTTCAAAGACAGGAATAGCTATACCATTTTCGGTGCGGTTGCCCTTATTGATAAAAAGGTGATCTGTCTTTTTACCATCATCTGTTTTGCTCGTCCTGCAACTATAGATATCCAATAAGCCATCTCCATTGACATCTGCCATCGTGACTCCGGTTTTGTAGCCATCAGGAGCAGCCACGCCTGCTATATCTGTTACATCGAGGAAAGTCATGTTACCCTTGTTGAGATACAACTTGTTTTTACCAAAGGCAGAACCGAAATACAGATCAGGTAGCCCATCTCCATTGACATCTCCTACGGCCACGCCACAGCCATTATAGAGGTATTCGTAGGTGTAAATATTATAATCGAAGGTCTCTAAAAAGGAATTGGAGAAATCCACTCCGGTCTGTTCAGCAGATAGTAGCGTAAAGCGGGCATGGACCGATGGTAAATTTTCTCCCGAAGCAACCACCTCTGATTCTTCCTTTTTACAGCTTGTCATGCCGGCTAAAATCAACAGAAGACCAATACTACATACCTTATGGGAGGAAACCTTCATTGTATATTTAGTTTTGTACGCAGGCTAAATTAAAAATCCAAAGATACAACCCGGGAATGGCAATAAAAACCTGTAAAATAAGCCATGTCAGGAGGGCTGGCACATCTGCTTGCCAGGAAATCAATAAGGCAATCATGTTGTCATGGCTAAACGAAGGATCACTTAATTCATTATCATGGATAATTGTACCGGCCCCCTATTATTCCCTGTCAGAATAGCTTCCCTGCCGTTTCCCAATCGTATGAGGTCAAGTTCTCTCACTTCACGCTGTGCCCAGAATCCATGTATCCGATTAGCTACGTATGTAAAGGTACCATCAGCCTGCTGGAGCAATAGCGTACCATTGCCAGCATCGATTTCGCCTGTTTCTGTTTCACTATGCGAGAAATTACCTGCCATCAGGATATCCTTCCGATTGTCCTTGTTAAAATCCTTAATGATCAGATCATAAACAGGGCTTAACTGAACCTGGTAGGGGAGTGTCACCGCCACAAAAGTTTTTCCTTCATTGAGGTAAACCATGGTACGGAAGGTATAGGCGTATAGATAGGTACTACTTTTCAATTCCTGTGCTGTGAAAATATCATCAATAGTGGCATTTGCATAAGGTGTGTAGCGAAGAAATTTCTTTTTTAGTTTAGGTATCTGGGCAATAATGGCGTCACGTCCCGCAAATGGATAAAGTTTTGTGTTGTGATAGAAACACATCACCGGATCTGTCGATCCATTGCCATCAAAGTCATTCGAAATCAAGGTCACCGGAAAATCATTGGTTGCCTTTAGTCTGTGATTGAGCCCCATGTTACCGGCTACCAGGTCAGCATCACCATCGCCATCTATATCTTCAATGCTTATACATTTCCACCACCCGTTTGATTTCTCCAGGCCATAGGCTTTCGTCCTATTCTTATAGACATTCCCGTCAAAACTAAATATCGAAATGGGCATCCAGTCTCCGGCAAAAACGAGTTCCAATGTGCCATCGCCGTCGAGGTCACCTGCCTCGGCATCTGCGATCATCCCCAATGCATCAAGATCTGGAAAGACAGCTTGGGTGATATCGCTAAACTTCCCTTTATCATTCCGGAGTATATAGCTTTTTGGTGCCTTTGGAAACATGCCAGGTGAAGAAAAACCGCCAATAATAACATCCTTATCCTGGTCACCATCAATGTCTATAGTTAATAAGGCACCTGCATTCGTGCGGATAATAGGAAAAGTGCCTGCGCGACTGAAATTCCCTTCTCCATCATTGATGTATTGACGAGTCATGTAAGCGGGATCATTGAGATTATAGGCTGCCCCGCCTGAAATGACAAGTAAATCCAGATCTCCATCCATATCAAAATCTTCAAATTGAGCTCCGCAGTCTTCAAAAACTGAGTCTGCAATAAAGGATGGTTGACGGGCAGTTTTAAATCCGTTATCCGCATGTTGTAAAAAAAGCACAGCCGGAAAACCATTACCATTACCGGCATACAAATCGTCGAGGTTGTCTCCATTTACATCGCCTACAGCCAAACAAGGCCCTTCAGTTGATAGCATAGAGGGCAATAACCGTTCGCGTTTAAAATCAACAAATTCGTTTTCTTGATGAGTCCACCCGTTTAATAGGGTTTGACCTGAAAATAATTTAGATGGCACTGAAACAATGGGTGCTCTATATGGTTTCCCTGCGCCTTTCTTCCATATCAGACGTTGATTTGATCTTACCTCCTTCATTATTTCTTTTGTTCCATCTGGCCAGGTGAATATGATTGAATCAATGACCGTGGCAGCGCCCAGTCCAAAATGGAGGATCGGCTCTGAAGTGGAATAATACCCTTTGTTGATCATCATCATGGCAAACTGATATACGCCCCCTGCATAAACATCGGCTGTAGAACCTAATCCATCGGTGTTTCCGTTTGCCTGCTGCACATCAATCTGAATCCAGTTTTTACCCTTGATATCGTTTCTATAGATGAAGGCTGGTTCACCAATGTTGTTGACGATAATGTCAAGGTCACCATCCCGGTCAAGATCAGCATATGCACTTCCATTTGAAAATGAAGGTTGATCCATGCCAGCAGTGTGTGTTGCATTGATGAATCCAAGTTGTTGATTATTGATATAGAGATAATTCGGAATTTTCTGTTCAGGCAGATATTTTAAGAATTGTTGTATATCCGGAAACGCCTCAGAACTTAATCCACCAGCCTTTTGTATGGAATCCCTGAAGTAAGTAACATAGTCTTGTTGGGTAAGATCTTTTCGATAGCCGTTAGTGATATACAGATCCTTCCAGCCATCATTGTCAAAGTCAGCAAGTAGGGGACTCCAGCTCCAGTCTGTTGCAGCTACACCAGCATATTGACCGATTTCACTATAGGTACCATCCCCATTATTGAGTTGTAAAGCATTTCGCCCATCCTGCCTTCCATAGCCGTATTGCACTAAAAGATTATACCGGTCATACTGCATAAGATTCATCAACACTTTATACCGGATAGGATCTTCAGGCTTCATATCCATGACAATGATATCCGACAAGCCATCATTATTGATATCCGCAATGTCGGAACCCATGCTACTCTGACTCGTATGCTTCAGGTAACGCTCACGATAATCTGTAAACGTGCCATTCCGGTTATTGATATATAGTTCGTCAGGTTCGATAAAGTCATTTGCAATATAGAGATCCATCCAGCCATCCTGATTGAAATCTGTAGGTGTCACACTCAATCCGTACGCAGAACTCTCCATGCCTGCCTTAACTGTGATGTCCTTAAAGGTTCCTCCCACATTTTCAAACAGCTTGTTTGATTCATAAGGTGTTTCCGGTAAAGCTTTCCGCTCTACAGATCCATCTTTTAGCTCCTGCAACCTCAAACTATTTGCCTGTGAGAAATCCGCGCGGTGATTGAGTTGAAAGAGGTCAAGATCGCCATCCCGGTCAAAATCAAAAAAACAATTGTGATTTGTGTTCATGTGGTCGTCAAGTCCATATTTCTTTGACTGCTCCTCAAAAACAGGAATTTGTATTCCATTTTCAAGACGGTTGCCCATATTGATATACAGTCGGTCAGCATTTGTTTCGTCTGCCGATTTACTGGTGCGGCAACTATAGATATCCAGTCTGCCATCTCCATTGACATCCGCCATGGTCACACCGGTTTTGAAACCCGTGTTTAATCCGACACCAGCCTCTTCAGTCGCATCCAGAAATTTAAACTGGCCGAGATTGATGTAGAGTTTGTTGGAAAGTAACGAAGCTGAAAAATATAAATCAGGCAGACTGTCTCCATTGACATCACCCGCAGCCACGCCACCGCCGTTATAGATATACTCAAAAACGAAGTTGTTATAATTATAATCTTCTCTGACCTCATTGATAAACCCTACCCCGGTCTCTTCAGGGGTCATCAATGTAAATCGGGATTCTGTTGGAGGGGCTTCAGTTGCCTGCTCATCTTTACCAGCTGCAGGCTTACAACTCATGCATTCAAACAATAATATGGTCAAAAATAAAATGTTTACTGAGCCAGGGGAGAGTATGTTTCGTTTCATTAAAAGTATAGCTAGTCCAACGTTAGGTTGCCAAATATACTAATCCCTGCCATTGAAAATAGATGGTGGGAGGGTTTATGTGTTCATAACCCCTATTGTCATCATCTGGATCGATGGGGTTGTTCGTGTTTTTAAAACCCAAAGCGTACCTTTGACCGTTAGAAGGAATCCTGCAGGAAATTGGTTTCAGCAACTATCATGGACCGGAAAGGCTTCAAAATCAATTATTTTAAGGCAATCGATCACATTTTGTCATAAAACCAAATTCGCAACCCAAACCCATAACCCATCCGATTGATGAACCTTCGCCTAGAACGCAACCTGATCTTTTTTGATATTGAATCAACCGGATTGAATGTAATACGGGACAGGATTATCCAATTAGCGATGATCCGTTATCATAAAGACGGAACGCCTCCTATTGAAAAATCTTACCTGATAAATCCAGGTATTCCCATATCTCCGGAGGCCATGGCTGTTCATGGAATTACCCCACAGGACGTTGCTAACAAACCTTCCTTTGTACAATTGGCTAGAGAGATTTTTGATTTCATTGGGGAGGCCGATCTTGCAGGGTATAACTCCAACCGGTTTGATATTCCGGTATTGATGGAAGAGTTTGCCCGTGCAGGTATTGATTTCGATATAGATCAGCGACGGACGATTGATGTCCAGCGGATATTCTATAAAATGGAGCCGAGGACGCTTTCTGCAGCTTATCAGTTTTATTGCCAGAAGCCGATGGAAAATGCCCATGATGCCCTCGAAGACGTGCGAGCTACAATAGAAGTGCTTGATGGGCAGTTACGTAAGTATGACGGCATTGATTTTGTCCCTGAAGAGGGCGAAGCCATCCCGGCACCCATCATAGCTGACGTGAATGCATTGAATACATTCACCAACGACCTGCAAATAGTTGACGCGACCCAAAGACTAAAATATGACCAGAATGGGGTCATCGTTTTCAATTTTGGTAAGTATCTGGGCAGACCAGCAGCGGAAGTACTCTATACTGACCAACAGTATTATCATTGGATGCTCAATAAAGAATTTTCATTCCAGGTCAAAAAAATTATAAAACGCCTTGTTGACGAATACAAAAAGAACCTCCCTTCCTGATTATTGTCTCTATGTGCTTGCAGGGTTCTGCATGCTCCTTTCCATTAATGGATGCAACACCAGGATACAGGGCTGTCTCGATGCCAACGCCGATAACTTCAACCTAAATGCGGAGCAATCGTGTGATGATTGTTGCACTTATCCTTCCATCTCTCTATCCTTGACACAATTATGGGGTGACCGCAACTTTACAATAACCGACACGCTATATGATATGAATGGCCATTCTTACAGAATTAGGGGGCTAGACTATTTCCTTTCTTCATGGACCTGGGAGGATGCGGCGCATAACTCCTTTCATGTGGATAGTGTTACTGTGATTTGTGATGATGGTAATTTGACTTACGCACCGGACATCCTTGCCATTAATGCGGAAAGATTCAATTATATATTGGGTACCATCCGGCAAGCACCTTTTATCGATTCCATCCGGTTTACAACCGGTCTTACACAGGATATAAGCTGTCTGGATGCTGCAAACCCAGAGACTCCGATTGAACTAACTGATCAAAGTCCCCTTTGGAATTCAACATCAGGATCCCTTGAGACCATGAGACTAATTATCCAGTATGATATAGCGGTAGAGACTTTTGACACTATCTATATCATCGATGAGGTAGTAAGTGCATTAGTTTATCCTTTCGACTTTATCCCTGGAGAGGATTCCCAATTCATGCTGACTGTAGATTATTCCCTTTGGTTTCAGGATGTAAATACAGCAGATCCCGCGAGCTTTCGTCAATCCATAATCTCTAATTTTGCCGGCAGTATCAGCCGAACCCAATAATCACATTTAGTTGCAACTTAATCAAGCCGCAAGGCGTTAAAGTTTTACATGCTAATCATACCTAAATTCATGAAACATTTCAACTTGCTTTTCTTCAGCCTATTAATTCTTGGGCTTGCCGCTTGCAAAGATGATCCTGCTGCAACGGAGGGAACCGTTACTATTCATTTTAAAGCGGTGTATGACGAAGAACCTCTTCAAATGTTCAACACCCATCCCTTTGAAAATGGTGAGTCTCTGGAATTTACCCACTTGAGTATGATCATTTCAGATATGGAGCTCCTCAGGCAAGGATCGGCGGAATTGCTGGATGAGGTTGAGATCGTTAATCTTACTTTTGATAATATCACTTCTGCTGAGGCTGGTTATACATTAACTATTTCAGGTGTACCGACAGGCACCTATGATGGAATCCGGTTTGGCATTGGTGTACCAATCGATGTCAATGCACAGAAACCCGCTGATTTTCCTTCCAGTAACCCCCTAAGCAATACAGCTTATTACTGGACTCCCTGGAGCAGCTATATCTTTATGAAAACAGAAGGCCGCCTGGATACGCTTGGCAATGGTCCATTGGATCTGGGATTTGCCTTGCATACAGGTTCTGATGCACTATATAGGATTTTAGAAGCCAATATTCCATTGATTATCCAGGATGGATTAGAGACCAACCTGGATATTGTCATTGATTACAAAAAGGTACTGCAAGGCGTTGATATCAAGGCCAACCCACAGAACCATAGCCCTGATGATATATCTACGATCACCACCATTGTCAACAATCTATCTATTGCTTTCAGCCTTGTCCTATAGACTTTCATAAGATGGAAATGGGTCTTCAACTACATACATTGCGGAATTCGGGAGTTATACTTGCACTCCTCATCGGGTTGGTAAGTTGCCATGATTCAATTGACGGACCGCAGATTCCGGCCGGAGACCTCACCGATATACCCTACAATCCGGTTCCTTATATAGTGGATGTTCCTGCAGACTTCCCAGCCTTAGAGCAACCGTTTGATAACCCAATGACCGTGGATGGCATATTATTAGGCCGGAAGTTGTTTTACGATCCTTTGCTTTCCATAGATAGTAGCATATCCTGCTCATCCTGCCATCAGCCTTCCTTATCGTTTAGCGATGGTTTGGCCCTGAGCCAGGGCGTGAATGGTATCACCCGCCGTGGCTCGCTAAACCTTATAAATGTAGGATTCCATTATTCAGGGCTATTCTGGGATGGGCGAGCAAAGACACTGGAGGAACTGGCCCTTATCCCAATCGAAGATCCTATTGAAATGGGTGAATCCTGGGATAGTGTCGAATTAAAATTAAGAACCCACAATGGTTACCCGGCTGATTTTAGAAAGGCTTTTGGGGTTGAAAATGTTTCGATGGTGGACCGCTATCTGGCAGCAAAAGCAATCGCCCAGTTTCTGCGCACGCTCGTTTCAGGCCAAAATTCGAGGTATGACAGGTATTTAAGAGGTGAAATATTGCTTGAAGAGAATGAGATAAATGGATACCTGATGTTTTTCAACATTGATCCTTCACTCCCTGATGCACAATGCGGTCATTGCCATAATGCACCATTGCTGGCTACAAATGACTATTTCAACAACGGTCTTCAGGAATCACCCGATTTATTCAGTTTTCCTGACCCGGGACTTGGAGCAATTACTGGAATTGCCGGCCACAATGGCTTTTTCAAACCTCCGACACTGCGTAATCTTGTTTTTACGGCTCCCTACATGCATGACGGAAGTCTGAAAACACTAGAGGAAGTAGTTGATCATTATGCCAGTGGAGGTAAAAACTCTCCCAATAAGAGCTCTTTTATGTTTAATCTGGTCCTCTCCGAGAGCCAGAAATCTGATATTCTGGCCTTCCTGCATACCCTGACGGATAGTACTACGCTTACAAATCCGGCTTACCAGAGCCCATTTTAATCCTGTCTTTAGGTTTTTAGGCAGTTTTTTTCAATATTTTTTATCGATTTCACCAAACAAATATTCCAAGATTTTCACAAATTTGGTCGATCTGACTATCATTTATTAATTAAATTATTATATATCAATCATTTAGACATTATAAAATATTTTAATTTAAATTATACCTCCGTAACAATTATGTTTTTTTGTACTTGTTCAGGGCCTGTAATCTCCTGATAATTGTATCATCAATTGAAAGAGAAACGAAAAGTCGGGTAGAAGTACCAGACTCTAATTTAGATATGTTCATGGGATTATAATTCTGATGGATAGGAAGTTGCCGACTGGCAACTTTCTGTCCTCTTTGAAAGAAAAATTCCACGCTGATTATCTAAATATATCAAGGATATGTTCATGGGATTATAATTTGTAAAGCTGGGTAGTTCTGAAGTGAACCTCCCAGCTTTTTTTTGCCTTTTGGCCATCTCCTATTAGCCCGAGAGTGCCCGGAAAGATGGGTTCTATGACATTCCAATCCGCTAAAAAACTAAAGGCATTCTCTGCCCGGACGGGCTTGTCCTAATACTGATTGTCTCCTCCCTGCTCCTCTTTCAGATCATTATTATTGATCTTCTTCTTCCCACTTCTTTCCTTAAAATCCAGTTTTCCGAAACGATACCCCAGCGTCAGGCCAATAGATCTGACTGGTCTCACCGTTGTATTATTCTGATAGAAATCTTGTCCTGACAATTCTTTTTCAAAGGTTCGGTTTTCACTGAAAGGCTGGGATATGGTGATACCAACGATCATTTTCCGTTTAAACAAGTCCTGCTTGACCGCAAAGCTCGACATTACCCAATTCGGTAGTTTTCCCTGTACAGTATAAGTGGGTGATCGAAACATTGAGAAACCCTCCATAGTCAACGTTTCCATCAGTTTCCAGGTTAGGGTTAACCTACCATTATATTCAACCCCTGTGTTGGTCAGTTCTTCACCTTCAAAGAAGCCATCCGCACTCCAGAAATTAGCGTCAAACCCTCCTCTAAGGGATATTTTTTCAGTGATTGCGACCGACCCAAATACATTGATACCTACCGAATTGCGGATCCCAAAATTCTCGTAGGTAGTTTCAGAGACACCTTCTTCCGTAATCTTAAGGAGGCTCTCAATCAAGTCTTCAGTGCGTCGTCCGAATAGGGATATATTAACCATATTCCCCTTCAGAAAAAAGTTGGAACCTATTTCTACCTGCTGGACAAACTCAGGTCCAAGTGTTGGATTCCCGTAGGAAATATCCCGGGCATCATTGTATTCGACATACGGATTGATGTTCCGTTGATTGGGACGTTGGATGCGCTGGTTGTAACTAATCTTGAACTGATTATACTCCCCTAATTTTCGGGACAATGTAACATTAGGAAGGTAGTTGGTGTATTGATTTGCAAAGGGGCTCTCAAAGGTCTTGAATTCACCTTTCAGATCAGTTACTTCCATCCGAAGGCCGGCAATTAATGTCATTTTATCACCCAATTGGATATTTGAATTCACATACCCTGCATATACATTCTGATCATAAAAAAATATATCCGTTCGGAAAGGATCTTCAACCCATGTATTCAAGTCATGATTGTATTCAAGAAAACTAAAATCACTCTCAATGATGCGGAGTGTTGCTTTCAAGCCGGTTTCGATTATGATATCTTCACCGAAAGGATGAGCATAATCGGTTTGCATTGTAATTTCAATATTATCACCCAAATCAATGTTATTCTCCAGTGCATTTGGCTGTGTCATGGGGAGTGTATACTTCAAATCATATTCAGACTCATTCTCATCATCATCTTTGTCCAGTTCGAAAGCAAAAGACCATTCCTGCTCTTCTTTAGTAAATGTCTTCCTGTAGCTGCCTTCCCATTCCCAACCCAGCCGATGAGAAAATCCTTCAGTGGTCCTTCGGTAAACCTCCTCGACGGTGGCATTCTCAGAAAAGCTCGATAAAACATCATTTAAATTATCAGTGTTATGCCCCCTGAAACTTAAGCTGCTGCTGAGCGTATTAAATCCATTGATATTATACTCGGCTCCTGCATTAAATCTATATCCGAGCCTGGACGAAGTATTGAATCCATCCTGGGTCAATATGCTTGGTGTTGCACTGCCAAACTCCTCACGTCTGAAGCTACTGGTTCCTTTGGCCGGCCAGGAATAATGTCCGCCTCCTGAAGCATTCAGGCCTAGTCTTCCCTTGCCATAGTTCATGTTCAGATTACCTCGGTTTGATCTCGTGCCGCCTGTCAATTCAACTGAACCTGTAAGGCCTTCAATACTTTTTTTCTTGGTGATAATATTTATAATTCCGGCCGTTCCTTCACCATCATATTTGGCAGATGGAGATGTAATGACTTCTACTGATTTAATCTGGTCTGCGGGCATCATCTTGAGGGCATCTGCCACACTTGCATTGAAAATACCTGATGGCCTGCCATTAATCAGAATCCTTACATTTTCGGAACCCCGCATAGATACATTTCCATCGAAATCAACGGCGAGCAAGGGTACATTTCGTAAGACATCCGCAGCATCGCCTCCCCGGGTCGTCAGATCCCGTTCAGCATTATAGACAATCTTATCCGGACGAGCTTCAATTATGGGTGCCTGACCAACGACCTTGATTTCATTTAATAACTGACTTTCGTGGGCCAGGAGGATGCTACCATATTCGAGATCGGGTTTCTGTGCAGTCAGGCGCAGGTCTTTAATTTCTTTTACAGCATAACCTACAAAGTCCACCTGTAGCCTATAGGTACCCTCAGGGAGCTCTGGAATCCTGAAATTGCCACTTTCATCCGAAATACCACCATTGATAAGTTGACCTGAAACCTGATTATAAAGATCAATAGAGGCAAATGGAATTGTTTCACCACTAATACTGTCAGCTATAATTCCGGATATCGTACCTGTGATCCCTTTTGGGATACTTCCTGAATTTCCCGGACGCTGGGTAAAGGCGAGAAGAGGTATAAACAGGAAGAGGAAAGAAAGGAATCGAAACATCCACACAAAAATAGAGGGTCAATCCGTATTTACAATTTAATAGCATAAATGTTGCCAACTATATTAAAAACTTTCATAATAAAATATTTTCACTACATTTCGCAGAACAAAACTCTGTCAATCGACTATGAAGCAAAATTTACTCATCCTACTTCTGCTATCGTTTTTAGCCCCTTTAAGGCTTTCTGCTCAGCTTCCTGACGGGTCCACAGCTCCTGATTGGACCCTCTCTGACATTTATGGAAACTCTTATCATCTCTATGACTTACTTGATCAGGGTAAGATGGTGGCGATTGACTTCTCAGCCACATGGTGTGGCCCTTGCTGGAATTATATGCAGGGTGGACATTTAGAGACTTTCTGGGAAGACCATGGTCCTAATGGACTTGACGATGCCCAGGTCTTCTTTATTGAAGCCGACCCAAATACGGACATGGACGATCTCCTGGGTCTAACCAGTGAATCTCAAGGTAACTGGGTTGCAGCTATTCCTTATCCGATCATTGACCTTGCCCCCGGAGATCCGACCGCTAATCAATATCAGATAGCCTATTACCCTACGTTATATGCTGTATGCTCAGATTACAAAATCTATGAGTTAGGGCAAGTTCCTTCCTCCGAATGGGCTGAATTTATCACCAGCTGCGGTCTATCTGCTGAAATAGCCAACGTTGAGCCTGCTGTTTGTTACGGCGAAGGTGGCGTTACCCTCGATGTCACAGGTGGAGTCAGTCCAATCGACTATGACTGGAGTAATGGTACACACGCTCCTTCCTTACAGAATGTCGGTGCCGGCACCTACAGTGTGACCGTCACAGAAGCTAATGGAAAAGATTACATCCTTGAGGATATCGTTATCTCCGGTGAGGAATTTCCAATTGAATTAGCAAATTCTGAAGTAGAGGACGCCCTTTGTTTTGAAGCTGCGACAGGCGCTGTCAGTATTGAGTTAGAAAATGGCAACGGGCCGTTCGACTACGACTGGAGCAATGGTGCCCAAACACAAAACATTTCAAATGTCGTAGCTGATACCTATACGGTAGTTGCTACGGATGCCAATGGTTGCACCTTTGAAGAATCCTTTACAGTTGATGAACCTGATGAACTTGTAGCGACTTATGAAACCACCCCGGATTATTGTGAGCAAGGTAATGGAACCATTGCACTAGAAATTGATGGCGGGGTAGGTAATTATGAGGTTTTTTCATCTGAAGGAAACGTTGAGGGTAACCTCATTGTGGATTTGTATGCTGGAAATGTAATAGCTACTGTCGAAGATGGAAATGGATGCGTTTGGGAAGAAACCGTTGAAATAGAATTTGTAGAAGCTCCGGAGCTCTATTTTTCACCAAACCCAACCATTACTTGTATCCAACCGACTACGGAAGTAGCTGGGTATGTACAGGGTGGTAGTGGTGACTATGAGTATGAATGGTCAACCACTAACGGAAACATTGTAGGCCCAACAAACCAATCAACCGTAACCGTCGATCAGGAAGGGGATTATGTTCTTCTTGTAACAGATATTTTTAGTGGTTGCCCGGTTGAAAATGAAGTAGAAGTGTTAACTACTGTTGATCCTCCTGAAGTCACTGCCGGTGATGATGCTCCTATGACCTGCGAGCAACTTCAACTCGCTCTGCAAGGCAACGGAGATCCTGCTAATACCATTAACTGGACTACGCCTGATGGTCATATTCTTTCTGGCGGAAATACGTACCTCCCAACAGTCGATGCTCCTGGCCTCTACATCATTGCAGTCACAAACCCTGCAAATTCATGTTCAAACCTGGATTCAGTAGTTGTCATTAACGAAATCAATCCTGCTGTTGCTAATTACCAATATCAGACCAGCAGTCTTACGATGATTGGTACCGACATTTCTACCGGAAGCAACTTAAGCGGTTGGCTGTGGAATTTTGGCGATGGGAATACTTCTTCAGAACCAAATACCGTACACACTTTCGCAGCTGAAGGCACTTATGATGTTTGCCTGACGGTTCAGAATGGATGTGGGTCAAGCAATACATGCTTCCAGGTGCAGGTCTTAGAGGGTGGAAGCACGCTCAGTGTTCTCGCTGAAATTCAAAATGTACTTTGTCATGCTGACTCAACAGGAAGTATAACTGTGCAAGTCAATGGCGGCACAGGTAACTACACCTATTTGTGGACGGGTCCAGGGGGCCAAATGTATACAGATCCAAATATCGCTGATCTTCCGGCAGGTTTATACCAGCTGGTTGTTTCTGATGAACAGGCAAATCTGTTCATAGGCGAATACACAATATCCGAACCCGGAGCGATTATCCTGGTCGGATCTACCATTGTCGACAACCTGTGTTTTGGCCAATCAAACGGATTGGTTTCAGTTGACTTATCTGGTGGAGTAGGACCGTTCAGTTATTCCTTTAACGGTGCTCCTTACCAACTTGAAAACACATTGTCGAATATACCTGCAGGCGTGGTGGAATGCTTAGTGGCGGATGCAAATGGTTGTCCTTTTGTGGCCGGTCCTTATACTATCCAACAGCCACCGGTTGTAGACCACCTGTCAAGTATTTCCGGAGTACGTTGTTTCGGAGAAGCAAACGGTGCAGCTACTTTAACCGTGAACGGTGGGGTTGCTCCTTACAGCTATTTGTGGGATGTTGGTGCACTAACAACACCGGAAATCAACCAGCTTCCTGCCGGACAATATACCTGTGTGATTACGGACAACAATGGTTGTCTGAGCCAGGCAGTTGTTCAGGTCAGTCAACCTGATGTATTGGCAGTCACCAATACCCAGATCGTGAATGCTTCCGGAACAGAACAAAACAATGGAAGCATCAGCATAGATGTTGCAGGAGGTACAGCACCATATGGCGTAACATGGAACAATGGCGGAACAGGAACAAATATTCAAGGTCTGGTTCCGGGAGAATACTGGTATACGATTACCGATGCTAATGGATGTATCTGGTCTAATGCTTCAGCTCCCGTGGTCATCACCGGTACGGTTTCGACCATAACCCCTGACTGGAGCGAATTTATTTCCATTACTCCTAATCCTTCGAAAGGTGACGTGATCGTCAGTTGGAAAGGACTAACAAATGGCAAAGGCACAATGACCTTAGTCAATCTTGATGGTCAGCGGCTTTTGGTTAAACCGATTACCTCAGGTACAGGCAACTGGGATTTATCTGGTGCTGCCTTATCCAGTGGAGTATATATTGTCCTGTTTGAAATGAACGGCGAGGCTGCTCCTTTCAAACTTGTAGTGCTATAACATTGAAAAACAGGAGAGGTCGCAAATACATGATTTTGCAATGATGTACAAACGACCTTTGACCTGAAAAGCAATAAAAAAAGCCTGATGAAATATCATCAGGCTTTTTTTATTGTGATCGTTTGTGTTCAAGCTGAGGCAGGTGCCGAAGCACCGGCTGACTTACGAGGTCTTCCCCGTTTTGATCCACCCGCTTTAGCAACTACCTTTTTAGCTGCTTTTTTACCTGAACCTGCAGGACGGCCTCTCTTACCAGCCTTCTTTGCTGGCTTAACGGTAGCCTTGGCGGCAGCTGGTTTCGGACCGCTCTTCGCACCGGCTTTTTTAACGCCTGGCTTACGGCCACGTTTTGCTCCAGTTGCTTTTGCAGCAACTTTTTTAGCTGCCTTTTTTGAGCCTGGTTTGCGGCCGCGCTTTGCACCTTTGGCTTTTGCCGGTGCATCGGTGCCACTACCTAATTTTGCCAATACCCACTCAGCAACTCTTTTGCGGGTACTTGCGTCAAGACCATTTAGCGCGTCATAAACCGCTGACATAGCCTTTAATTCTGGATCATTCATGTTCAATCGTTTAGTTAAAAAATATAAATAAAATGTTATGCCTCATTAGAAATGCCAAAACGGAAATACATCCGATTCCGGCACAGTATAAAGGTAACAGCATTTATTGTACCAAAACAAACAGGAAACATCATTTATTGTTTTGAACATTAACCAGGTGAGAACTGTACATGGAATTTATATAATATCTGCAAATGAAGGGCGCGATTTGTTAAATATTCACTTGCAGGAAAAACATTAATTCATCCACAACGACAATTAAAAATACTCATAAAAAAGGAATTTAAAAATGCAAATTGACCAACTATAATAGCTGTGTAACCGGCAAGTTGAACAAATAAATATCTCCAATATTTATCTTATGATTATTACTTCTTCCACCGCTTTTGACAATATGAATAGGGTAGGCAAACGCAATATTCCTGGAAAGGAATCATACGTTATGCACGGTAGGGCAGCAGTATAAAACTTGAAACAACAGGATAAATTCAGTCATGAAAACTAGTCTTAATATCTTTTCAAAATAAAATACTATTTGAACCTGAATCATCCTGATTTCAAATTGTAGAATATCGGCTACATATATTCCATACTTAAATAATCCAAACAGACTGAAACCTGGTTTATCCTATTTTTATCAATGGCCCTATCTAGATGAGTGAATGTCGCCAAACAGCAAATCAATCTTACGCGATGCCCTCATGTATCTTTTTCTTAATTTTGAACCATGAACTATAGTCTACCTGTACAGCAACCAGCTTGCTTTCATATACGCATTCTGTTTGGCATAGCTTTGCTGGTTTCCGGCGTTGCCTCCTCGGTGACTGCCCAGCAGTATTTCACAGCTGAGAACACTTTCGCTGTTAAATTAGGAACTACAAAACCCCTATATGACAGGGCCAGTGCCTTTCCTACAGATTCCCTTAAGCTTATGGAACGGAAAGCCAATAAACCGAGGTTCATCCCCAATTTCGCTGGCAGAAGACAGATGATCACCCATAATCCCGAAGCCTTGCCTAAGGGGCGCGATCCACTCTACAATCCAGCCCATAGCCGGATGCCAACGAATGATATTTTTCCTATCGTCAATATTGAAGGTATTGGTGAAGCGTCTTCTGGTTCTACGCCTCCTGATGTCAATGGAGATATCGGCAGGGACTTCTATGTCGAAATTGTAAATGCTACCTTTTTTAGAGTATTTGATAAGGCTGGTACACCTGTTAGCGGTTTGCTCTCAGCTAATTCCATCTGGAGCCAGGTACAACAGACTTCAGCGGGTGATCCTATCATCTTATACGACCAGGCAGTAGACAGATGGTTCTTGACGGAATTCCCTTCCAATAACAGGGTACTTGTGGCGATATCTCATACCAGTGACCCCCGGGGGAGTTGGGATGCCTATGCCTTTCAGACCCCACGATTCCCTGATTTCCCCAAATACGGGATCTGGGGTGATGCTTATTATCTAACGACTAATGAAGGAGGGAGCAGCTTTCCAATATATGCTATAAACCGGGAAGATATATTAGCTGGAGTTGAAACAGCAAGGATCCAGCGGTTGACAGTTCCGAAAATCGGAGGCATTTCATTTGAGGTGGGTCAACCTGTGGATTGGGATGGTTTAGTTCCTCCTCCGGCCGGAAGCCCTGGAATTGTAGTAAAACTGAATGATGATGATTGGGGTACGACAGCGACTGATGAGATTGTATTTCATAAAATCAATATTGACTGGGATAATTCAGCTAACTCCAATATAGAACAAATATCAATCCCAACTGCCCCATACGATACCGATGGTTGCCAGCAAGAAAATACAGGGGGTTTTTCCTGTGTCCCACAGCCAAATGGTCAAGGGATCGACGGAGCACAATGGATCATATGCAATAAAGCCCAATACAGGAATTTTGGGACACATGAAGCGTTTGTAATGGCTTTCATGGTTGACGTGACTGGTGATGACGTAGCTGGGGTCAGGTGGATTGAATTCAGGAAAACGTCAACCGAGGACTGGCACATTTTCCAGGAAGGCACAGTGGGTTCTGATGATGGGATACATCGTTTTATGCCATCTATCGCTATAGACGGACAGGGTGGTATAGGACTTGGATATGCAGTATCAGGACCAAATAAACATCCATCGCTGCGATATACAGGCAGATATTCAGGAGATCCGGCTGGTGTCATGACATTTACAGAGTATGAATTTGTCTCCGGTTCAGGATCCCAGGGTTTTGATCGCTTCGGTGATTATTTCTCCATGTCTGTAGATCCGGCAGATGAATCAACATTTTGGTTTGCCGGACAATACCTTCCGTCTGATAATACCTGGGCCACCCGGATTGTAGCCTTTGCAGCAAGTAGAGATACGATTGATGTATTTCCGCTTAGTCTCCTATCCCCGGGCAATGATGCAACGCTTGGTGCGCAAAATGTGAGTTTCAGCGTTTTCAATCGTGGATTAACGACCGTATTTGATTTTCCATTAGGATATCAGTTTAACAACGGGGAGTGGATCACTGAAATCGCGGATATCGATAGTTTGCCAGTGGATGAAGAACTAGATTTCACATTCGCCACCCCTTTTGATATTTTGTCGGCAGGCACCTATCCGCTTCGTATTGCAACCTTCCTCGACAATGATGGGAATAAACGAAACGACACCCTGACATTCATGGTGACTAAATTCGGACTCAGGGATGTCGCGCTGGAATATGTGGTGGAAGGAAATGTTGGTGTAGTTTGTTCCGAAGAAACAGAAATTTCATTGCTGGTTAAAAATACGGGACTTGATACCGTCAAACAATTTGTGTACACTGTTTTTCATTCAAGCACTCCGATAGATACATTGACTTGGACCGGATCTCTGCCTTTTGGTGAGGAAACTTCCGTTGTTTTTTCTGCTGGGATCATAGAAGGTGACAATCAATTCTCCGTCAATGTAGATACTATAAATTATGTTTTTTTGGATGAAGTGCCATCTAACAATCAACCTGCCTGGATCCTGACCGCACACCCCGAAGGTCAGAATGTTTTTCTGAATTTCACGACAGATAATTTTCCATCAGAAACTACATGGGAACTCTTTGATGATGCAAATAATGTCGTCGCATCAGATGGGCCATTCGCTGAACAACAGAATACATATACTTCGCAGTTTTGTTTGGACCCTGAAAAGTGTTATACGTTTATAGTATACGATGCCTTTGGCGATGGCATGTCTGCGCAAGGTGTCAAAGGGGATTATGAAATCTACAATGAGAATGGTGTTCTCATTGCTGATCTGCCGAAAGCGAATTTTGGCTCACAGTCCACTAACCAGTTTTGCCTTACGGCCCAATGCTTATTTGAACTCCAGGTTGGGGTAGAGCATGAATCCACTCCAGGTGCAGGAGACGCCATCGCTATTGCTGAGACGAACAACAGTCTCGGTGAGGTTACTTATAGCATTGATAACGGCGTGAATTTCCAAACCAGCAGTTCGTTTTTAAATCTCGAACCAGGTTTATATATGATGATTGCGAAGGATGATGCAGGATGCCAGGATACTACAAATTTTGAAATCCTCTCTTGTAACTTGCAAGCATTGATTACTACAGAACCTGCTATCGGCGGAGATGTTGGTGAGATCCATATTACTGCTTCCGGGGGAATCGGTCCGGTATCGTACAGCATCCAGCAAGGTGTCTTTGTCCAGGATTCCTTCTTTGTCATGCTGGAGCCAGGGGAATATATTATCACCGTAAAAGATAGCGCAGGTTGCACGACCACGGATACAGTGACGGTATCAACCATGGTCAGTACTTCTTCCATTACAGCTGATTACTTCATCCAGGTGTCACCAAATCCCGGCAAAGGTGTATTTCAAATCAATGCAAGATTTGAGAATGAGCATGTATTCATACCCTATAGTTTGTTTTCGGAGTCAGGCTCTCCGCTTTTTGACGGCACGATCGTCAGGTATGATCAATGGTACAGGGGCGAAATATCATTGATTAATTACCCGGCAGGTATCTATTACATCACGTTCCGTTCAGGCAGGGATTTAGCTGTCAGCAGGTTGATCAAAGTGGATTAAGGGCAGATGGCAAAACAGAAATATTCTGGCGAACCGGAGATAAAACATAAGATTAAGGAACTGTTTTCATATCGAAAACTGATAGACCTTTTGCAACAGGGTGGTCTGGATAAGGATAAAAAGTTCTACGCACACCTGGTAGATATTCAGTATCAGATTTATCTCCTTGATGCTTACCTGGAAGGGCAGTGGGACCTGGATAAAAATGCGCTTTCGTCTTGCTGGAAGAAGATCAAAGAATCGGTAGCGAAACTAAATTATACTTCATCTCAAATTGAGGATCTGCTTCGTGAGATCAGAGACTATGAACGAATTGAACGAAATTGTCGCAAAGGCATCTGGCCAACGAAGGTTTCATTTAAAAAATTCTATACGACCAAATCATGTGATGTCCGGCTCATCCGCCATCTGATCTATGATGCGAATCCTGAATTGAATCGCATCTGGAAGGAAAAAGACTGGGCGTATTACGATCTGATCACGGAGATGAATGATGACATCACAGATATCCAGGAGGACTTGAACACGTATAATGGAAACCGCTTTTTAATTTCTGCCTTACGAAAGGGTAGTCTCAAAACGGGGAAGCAGTACCAGGCTTATATTGACAAAATCACGTCCAAAGCAAAAAGCTACTTTAAAAACCATGGTACTGAAGGCGAGAACGATCAGCTTATGCGCTGGACAACCGATCGCTCCCTGGAGACATTGGATGTATTGGAAAAAACCGTTAACGCCAATGACCCATCGCTATTTTCAAAGTCCCTTCTCCTTGCCAAGATGAGGTGATAACTACCATCAGCTATCCGGACTAGCTTAGACGTTAGAAAACAAAAGATAAAGAGCCTATAACGCGACTTGATCTTCCTGTTAATTTAAGTTGCTGTTCATTGATGGAGATATGATCTGCATAATTGTTTGCATCCATCTGATACGTAAGGCCTATACGGAGTTTATTCACCTTGGCAGCAATACCTGTTTGCCATCCAAACCCAGGATGCGTTGCACGTTAGTAATCATTTGGGTATCCTGACTTAAGCAGGTTATTAGCTCTAATGCATTGATTTTACCAAATAAAAAGAATGACTTGAAATCCAAAATTTTTTTGAAATTATTTTGACATATTTCTTTACCCATCTCAAACAGGAGAGACAGTATGGTATAAATCCTGGTTTTCAATTAGGCTTTTAGTGTGCTCGCTGATTAGCTATACGTCTTGAGGTGTTATTCAAAGGTGTCAGGTTGTATGCTAATCGGTACTACTTAATCGTAACTTTGCCAATTCCTGACTGATGTTAACAGTAACAGAAGGGTGCAGATTCTATGGATGTTCAATATATAGGCAGCTATACGGATGTAAAGCAATGTCCGCCTCTGGAATTGCCGGAATACTGCTTTATAGGCCGCTCTAACGTAGGTAAATCATCCATCATCAACTATATCACTGGCAACCGAGAAATAGCCAGAACTTCCAAAAAACCCGGAAAAACCCAGGCTATTAATTTATTCAGGGTGGTGGAGACCCCGGAATGGCTGATTGCAGACCTTCCCGGATATGGCTTTGCTCAGGTATCAAAATCAACCCGGGGTAAGTGGTCAAAACTGATTGACCGGTATATCCTGCACCGGGAAAACCTCATGTGCACTTTTTTACTTTTGGATATCCGCCATCCCAGGCAGGAGAATGACCGGGAATTTATGAACCAGCTAGGCCTAAATAATATCCCGTTCAGCATTTTGTTTACCAAATCAGATAAGCTCAAACCATTAGAACTGGAACAAGCCCTGGAAGCCTATAAAGCTGATATCCTCAACGAATGGGAGACTTTGCCGCCAATCATTGTGACCAGCAGCCTTCGTGAACTGGGCAGAGACGAAATCCTTGGCTACATCCATCAAACGAATGCTATTTTTGCAAAGCAAGTCGATTAAACAGATAATGAAGATATATCCACCCCTCATCCCAGATATCAAGGACTGGCCGATCAACAAACTTTATGAAGACCGAGAGGGGCTGATCGAAACCGTAGATCAGCAAACAGTTGAATACATACTTGAAAAACATGGTGACAGGATAGGGGACCTCATCTCCAGAGTTTGTTATCTCGAACTCATCCGGCTAAAAGAGAATCCATGGAAAGTGGATCCTCCTAATGAAGAGCAGTTCTGGAAGAGAATCCGGATTGAAATCACAGCCAACGAAAAACTAAAGCCGGACATCAAACTGCAGAACAACACGGAAGTGTTGAAACGCATCATTCACCGGTATACCACAGAGATTGCAGGCAATTTTAAGGAGAGTACCTTCTTGTTTGCCCGTAAATTTTTGACGCTTTTCTTTAAACGACTTCTCAATGCCGCTGCCGGAAAAAGTCACAGGCGGCTCTGGAGTACCCGGCTTGAACTCTATGAACGATTAAAGATTCATGGAGACGTAGATCATGTGCGGAATATGTTTAAGCATGGCACCGTCGTCATCCTTCCGACGCACTTATCCAATCTGGATAGTATCCTGATCGGATATGCACTTGATTCAGTAGTAGGACTTCCAGCGTTTGCATACGGTGCCGGTCTTAATTTATATGAGTCTGAAATATTTGCCTTTTACATGACCCGTCTGGGGGCTTACCGTGTCGATCGCCGAAAGAAGAACCCAATCTATCTGGACAGCCTCAAAATCATGTCACAAGTGATGCTGGAGCGTGGTACCAATAGTTTGTTTTTCCCAGGAGGAACCAGGTCAAGATCAGGTGAAATTGAACGTGAGTTGAAATACGGATTACTTAATTCTTTACTTGCGGCGCAACGATCCATCTATGAACATGGCGGTAATCAGAAAATTATAGTCGTACCCCTGATCCTTGGATACCATTGTACACTCGAGGCACAAAGCCTCATTTCAGGGTATCTTAAATCAACCGGGGAGGAAAAGTATGTAAGCTCGGCCAGAAAGGGATTTAAAGTCAGGAATATCTTGTCCTTTGCCTGGAAGTTCTTTTCACAGTCGAATGAAATACATCTTTCGTTTGGTGAACCTATGGACGTTCTAGGCTATCGCTTGGATGCTAATGCGGAGAGTATAGATGACCGGCAACAGCAAGTCGACATCAAGGAGTTTTTCTCCTTACATGGTAAAATAGAGGCCAATCGTCAGCGGGAAACTGTGTATACCCGGAAACTCGCTGAAAAAGTAGTAGATAACTATGAACGCTATTACGTGGTGCTGACAAGCCACCTGGTGGCATTTACCGCCTTCCAGATCTTACGCAAAATGCATCCATCCATGGACCTGTTTGCCGTATTGCGTTTACCGGTAGATATGCTCTCGATCCCTATGAATCTCTTCAGAAAGTCATTTCTGACCATTCTGGATATTATCAAACAAATGGAACGTGATAATATGATCAAGTTGCAGGCAGAATTGCACCAACTGGAGCCTGATGACATGATCCGTCATGGAATAAAATATCTTGGATCCTTCCATGCTGTATGGCCTCTGAAATATGGCCAGAAAGACAATATCATCGCCAAAAACCCTATGCTGGTATACTATTACCACAACCGCTTATCCGGTTTTCAAATTGAAGATAAGATCAGCTGGGATATGGAAGGGATTCATGCTGCACATGACCGGTTACAGGAAACAGAATAACCGTCGTCCCTCATGAATTATATTATTCTCGATCTGGAGGCTACGTGCTGGCAAGGAAATGCTATGGACCGGAACCCCGAAATCATTGAAATAGGGGCTTATCGCGTCAATGGCTACCGCGAATGGATAGATCAGTTCCAGTCCTTTGTCAGGCCAATAGAGCATCCAAGACTCTCCACGTATTGCACAGACCTTACAGGTATCACCCAACAACAGGTGAATAAAGTAAAAACCTTTGAGCATATATTCCCCTTGTTTGAAGATTGGTTTTATAGCCTGGATGGACCACATCTCTTGTGTACATGGGGTGGCAAGGATATAGAACTCATACATGCCGATTGTCTGCGACATGATGTAGACGACCGGTTTCTGCCCGGATGCATCAATCTAAAAGCGCAATATGCCCTGATGCACCGTTTGCCTAAAGAAGTCGGCCTCATGAAGGCATTGGAATACACTGAAATTGAATTTGAAGGTTCTCATCACAGAGCAATAGATGATGCCTACAATACCGCTAAGCTTTTCCTCCATTATCTGGATCGCTGGCAATACTGATCCATTGCCTTTCGAAAGCCCGGTGGCTCCTTCTGTCGAGAAGAATAATGCATTTGCCGAGAACCCTGATATGCTGAGCAACTCCACATAATGTAATGCGTCCTTCCTTACGTTAATATGCTGTATCCACAAATCGGATACCCAACATAAGGAAGTAGAGTTTTTTCATACTAATCTGGTCTTTTGTTAAAGGAAGCTAAGAAGTTAGCTTCCTTTTTTCATTTGTGTCCTGTGTATCTTTGCCACACATGGGAGACACTGTTAGCATTAGAGAAGTTGTTAAGGATCTAAATGCCTGGCAGATTATTGATGTAAGGTCTCCCGGAGAATTTATAGCCGGCCATATCCCAGGAGCCATCAATATTCCATTGTTTACAGATGAAGAAAGGGCTAGCGTTGGTACCATCTATACACAGATCTCACCTGAAGAAGCTTTCAAAGAAGGTTTACGCATTTCAGGATTAAAAATGACGAAACTGGTAGAAGCCATTCAACCCCATCAGGGCATACCCGGAAAGGAACTAGTCATCCATTGCTGGAGAGGTGGTAAGCGCAGCCAGGCAGTACAATGGTTATTTAATTTTTCGGGGGCCCATGTACATCGGCTTGAAGGTGGTTACAAAAGCTATAGAGCAGAATTAACCTCTTTTTTCAATAACAATCCATTCAACCTTCAAATACTCGGTGGTTGCACAGGTGCAGGCAAAACCGAAGTGTTACATGCTATGGCGTCGAAAGGAGCACAGGTGATTGACCTCGAAAAAACAGCGCATCACCGGGGTAGTGCCTTTGGCTCCATTGGAGAGCCACAGCAACCGACGACAGAACAATTTGAAAACAACCTTTTCCTTGCTTTTCTTGGAATGGACCCTGGGAGAGAAGTATGGCTTGAAAATGAATCCAAGAGTATTGGCAAGACACACATTCCGGATGGTCTCTGGGATCACATGCGAAAATCAAAGCTATTTGCGATTGAGGTGAACAAGGAAATTCGTCTCGATAGGGTGCTGAGATATTATAGTGAACCCGTTGATACAGCATTACTGAAATCGTGCTTTGAACGGATTAATAAACGATTAGGTGGACTTGATTTTCAGACTGCAATGAAAGCCCTGGATGAGGGAGATCTACGGGGTGCCGCAGCTATTGCTTTAAAGTATTATGATAAAGCATACCAGTTTCAACTGGCTGGCTGGCCGACTGACAAACTTGTCCGGATTGATGATTGCGATGATGTGCATTCAACCGCAGAAAAGCTAATAAATTTAGGAATATAAGTAGCTATATATCAATATCATAAAAGACATTTACTAAACTAAAGATTTAACAGTAATCAGGTATATGATACAGGATACTATCAAACTTACACAATACAGTCATGGAGCAGGATGCGGTTGTAAGATTTCTCCTTCTGTTTTGGATAGCATATTAGCTGCTGCGGGAAAATCATCCGTTAGTTACGTTGGCTTATTGGTTGGTAATGAGGAAAGGGATGACGCAGCGGTCATGGATCTGCGTGATGGTACCGCTATCATCAGTACAACGGATTTTTTTATGCCCATTGTTGATGACCCGGAAACCTTTGGAGAGATAGCTGCTGTAAATGCAATCAGCGATATCTATGCAATGGGTGGTGCGCCTATGATGGCAATAGCCATTCTGGGCTGGCCAATAAATCAGTTGAGCCCGGCTATTGCAGGACTAGTGATTAAGGGAGCACAGAAAGCATGTAAAAATGCAGGCATTCCTTTAGCAGGAGGTCACAGCATTGACGCGCCTGAAC
Source organism: Saprospiraceae bacterium (assembly GCA_031402955.1). GTDB lineage: Bacteria > Bacteroidota > Bacteroidia > Chitinophagales > Saprospiraceae > Opimibacter. The sequence continues at coordinate 8,300 of JANNSS010000078.1, read as the reverse complement.
CAATTTTCGGGCTTGCCGTAACAGGCAGGGTCAGGATAGCAGATATAAAGAAGAATGGTGGTGCAATTCCAGGAGATATATTATTACTTACCAAGCCTTTAGGTATAGGAATATTAAGTACTGCTCAAAAGCAGGGAAAGCTTAGAAACGAGCATAATCAGCTGGCCATTGAGGTCATGGTAAAACTGAATTCAGTAGGGGAGCGGTTTGGCAAATTAAAGGGGGTACATGCAATGACAGATGTTACTGGCTTTGGACTTGCAGGACACCTTATCGAAATGTGCCAGGCAAGTAATACCACGGCTGAGATTGACTTCAGTAGCATTCCACTTATAGATCCATGCGTGCTTGATTACATCAGGGAAGGATGTATCCCTGGAGGTACATCCAGGAATTTCGATAGTTACGGTAGTCATCTTTCCTTATCTGGAGAAGTACAGCGAAACATCTTGTGTGATCCACAGACCAGTGGAGGATTATTGATTGCTGTTGATCCTGAATATCTGAAGGCGGCACAGGAGATCCTCAAAGAAGAAGGTTTGTGGGCAAATCCTATAGGTAGAATGGTTGCGAAATCGGATTATGCTATCAAGGTTTTGTAGGCCTTCCAGGGTTAGACAAAATCTGAATCCAGAGAGTCTTCTTCTAATTTTTTATCAAGCCATTTTTGCCAGTTCTTGTCCTCCAGATTGACATATTGCTCCATATAGCCACAGCCGGGGCAAATGAAATTATCAAAGAAAGTAAACTGAGTTCCCCATTTGGAAAGTTGAACTCTGTTGGACGTTGATGAGCCTTTAAAGGCTTTGATTTGGATCACCGCTGAGGTCTGACACTTTGGACAAATACCTGATTGCTTCATAAATACAGGGTATAGTTTAAAAATTACTACTTAACATAATATAAATTATGGGAAAGAAAAGTTCTTTATTTTTGGATATCTACTTGATAGACAAAGCCTTTATCTCCATGTTCTTCTTCATTGGTGATATAAACAATTTGATCATCATGAAAGGAAATCGATTCCGTCTGAAGCTTTCCATCAAAAGTCATTCGTTGAAAACTGCCTTTAAAAAAGGTTGTTCCTTTAACGGATGGAAAATATAAAATGAACGGATGATAGCCTTTACCTTCGACAGTATATCCAATCAAAACGAGCGAATTATGATCTGGTGTTTGCCTGAAATCTGCTCCTGTGATCAGGCCCATGGCATCAAAACGATCAATATATTTTGCCGGATATTTACCCGGTGTTTTGGGTATGCTGTACAAATCCGTCTTTGAATTTCCTCTGTTTTTTGTAAAAAGATACAAGCTGTCGCCGGCACTAATCATGGCCTCACAGTCAAAATTGTGCTTATTAGAGGGCTCAAATTTCTGCTGCTCCGGATAGTAAAAGGAAATCACTTCAGCTTGAACTTCATCCTTTTGGACCAATTCATCCTTATTTACACGGTAAATTTTGAGATCCTTTCGGTTACCGCTATTGTTGCCTGTATCGCTTATATAGACATAGTTTTCATCTACAGTCAATTCTTCCCAGTCGTAATTTGAAGCTCCTGTGATCTTTACAACACGGGTATCCGGCTGATCTCCCAGGTCGAATACGTATAGTTCTGCAGGGTTTCCACTGTCATTAAGGCCTGCATAGAGCCCATTTCCAAGTGCCACCATTCCTGAACATTCATCAAGTTGTGCCGGCAAAGGCACAACGATCTTAAATTCCTGCCCTGGTGAGCTCTTCGTTGCACAAGCAAAGCTTAAAATCAAAAGAAAAACTGTATTTGCTGTATATATCATAATCGCTTAATGAACCTGTTGCAAAATAGCTTAAGTTTTCAAATTGCCTTGTGAAGACTGCCGTGTATTCGTTGAAATTCCAGAATCAGCCTATCTTACTTAAAGTAACACTTGAAGTCCCTATGTTTAGTTCAGACGTCTTGTCCTATCACTTTGCCCTAAAGCCGAGCATCCGGTTACCCAAAGACATTGAATGGCTCCTGCCTTACGATGATCCTGAAACCAGACGATGCATGACAACATTTTATAAGCAGTTTTTTGGAGATACCAACAAGCGCACCTTTATCCTGGGCATCAATCCGGGAAGATTTGGTGCCGGTGTGACAGGTGTACCTTTTACCGATCCGATAAGGTTGAATCAATTAGGTATAGAAAATTCGTTTCCTCAAAAGCAAGAACTTTCCAGTGTATTTAACTATGACATGATAGATGCTTGTGGTGGACCGGCAGCTTTTTACAAGCGATATTATATCACCTCATTAAGCCCGTTAGGCTTTGTGAAAGGAGGAAAAAACTATAATTATTATGACGATCCACAATTGAGCAACCTTGTCAGGCCTTTTATCATCACCAATATCGAAACGCAGTTGAAATTTGGTGCAGACACCACAAAGGTATTTTGTCTGGGACAAGGCAAAAATTTTGAATATCTGTCTAAGCTGAATGATGAGTTCCACTGGTGGGAGAGGGTCATCCCCCTACCCCATCCCCGGTGGGTCATGCAGTACAGGTTGAAGCGGAAGGATGAATTTGTTGAGACGTACAAGGCCTTGTTACATGCCGTTGGAAACGGCAGCACAGATTAATACTTTAAACCTGCTTTTTATGATTTATCGTACGCGAGCTTAAGTCAACTTAAGCTCAACTTGATTAATTTGAATGGAGGCCTGTGGCCTCCATTCTTTATGCATTAAGGTCCCCTTTAGGGGATTTAGGGGTAAAACGAATCTATCTGACCACAGATAATATCGAAGTCCAGATACCCTGATCTGTTATCGCCTTCACCAGGTGCAATCCGACCGGCATTTGGTTTACCTTAATCTCAGCAATTGAATTTCGCACATTTTCGCTTAATAAAATTTTTCCATCCAATGTATATATTTCAATCTGATGAATGGTCAAATTACTATTGAACTGCACAGCATCTATTGCGGGATTAGGCTGCATACTTATAGCCGTATGTTCAAGTGATTGAACTCCGTCGATGATAATGATGCCGAGGTCGAGCGCCAGCACCTGATATCCAGATGTAAAAGGAGAGCTATTATCTAATTGTGTTCCAATTCCTTCCCAGATGTAAAGCCAATCACCTTGAGCAAAATCTTCAGGATTCATCCCTGTATTGGCATCTGTATCTACCCTGGCTATAACCTGTGCTCCTAAAGTATTAGTAGAATACACATTGAATCCGGCAGCACTGATATTTCCTACGCTATCTACAAACAGCTCCTGTAGATATAAATAGCTTGATTCATCCGTCTCAGATAAGCCAGTGACCTGGCGAGGTATATTCAGCGTATTGCCTGAAGAGAGTAATTCGATGGTATCTGGCCTGATTTCAAGTAATCCATTGAATTGATCTATCACTCCGGAAACGCGGATTTCATCACCTTCAGTGACCACATACGTACCGGCATCAAAAGAGAATACATTGATTCCAACATTATTCTCGTCTATGATATAGAAACTGTAGGCATCTGGCTGAAAATTGACTCCATGCACTACGCCAGTAATGGTCGTTGGCACTCCATCAAATAATGCAGATCCATTTCCATTGACAAGGCGAAGCTGCTCGAGGGTATAATCATTATAGACATTTGAATCATAGACATAGATTGTACCGGTCATGCCCTGGGCCGCATGTGGATCACATTTATATTGGTAGGTTCCCGGGGTCAGGAATATGAACTCATACTGCCAGGGACCACTTGCAGGGGCTCCACTAAAGAAACTTTCCGGATTACCCGGAAATGCACTTTGTTGTCCGTTTACATTGTGCGCATGACCTTCATTGTTGACCCATCGTATAACACTCCCGACTTCGATCACTGCGACCTTTGGATTAAATGCGAAGTTGGCTAATTCAATGATCAGATCTGGGCCGGGCGAACCTCCTCCTGAATTCTCTGCGCCGGGTGTTCCACTTACTTCAAAACCATTTATGATTACCCCGGTGGTACCTCCACTAAACTGCCAGTTGACCCCGTCATTATTGTCCAGGGCTGAATCGATAAGTTCAAGCGACGGGCCATTTCCATCCGGCTCGGAAGGCCATGGATCCGTGTCATCGAATCGAACGCTATCCACCACATTTCCTTGTACATCTACCAGCGAGATGAGTTCTCCCCCATTGTTGAGCGCGCCACCATCCCACTCATCTACTACGATCCCATATACATTAAGCATCGCCTGGGCGTTGAGGGCTATGACATAATAATCACCAGGTTGGAGATCAATATTTGGAAAAGTGTCTTCAAAAGCTTCCCCGATGTACCATCCACCGATGTTGACCATCGCATTACCGGCATTGAAGATTTCCAGGAATTCGAGAGAATCCGTGTTTGTTTCAGGGGGATTATAGCTGATTTCATTGATGACGACCTGTCCATAAATGTTTGAGACAAAGAGAACGAGTATCAGCGGGAAAATAAGTTTCTGAATCATGATTTTGAATTAGGATATATGAGGCTTCGAAGATAATTAAAAAAAAAGGTGCTTCTGGCCATTAGCCTGAAGCACCTTTTTTTTATGATTAATATGTGTTCTTTAATTAAAGATATACCGAACACCAAGTCTCATTTGCCAACGGGATGAATAATCACTGATATTTAAGGCATCATTACCTTTTCTCTCTCCATAAGTATAGTTAAACTTAGGCGTTGTACCATCACTCTCATATCCTGTAAAGTCATACAAGTAGAAATTGTTAAAGTCACCAGGGACATTATAGCGAACACCCCATTCATTGTTGAGCAGGTTAAGGACATTGAAGATATCCAGACTCAACTGTAACTTATGTGCACTTTCTCCTAACAGCATGCCCAGATCCTGGCGAATGGAAAGATCGAGGAAGGATGTGTACGGCATGAAATTAGAATTCTTTTCTGCGTACTGGCCACGATTTTTACTCAGATAGTTATCATTCTCAATAAATGCATTTAGATTTTCCCACTGTTGTTCTTTAGTTACTGTGACCTCACCAGCAGAATTCTTGATATCCACCAGGTTGATTTCACTGGCATCTGCAGGCACCCAGACTAAGGCTCGGTTGGAGCTGGTGCTACCCAAGTCGTTATTTATATTTCGTCCGCTATTTCCGCCTATGACGTAAGAATAAGGGCTTCCAGCCATTCCATCATAAAACAAACTGATCGTGGTGGCAAGGTTTTTATTTCCTCCCCAATTAATGGCCTGACTTACGATTCCGATCAGGCGTGTGCCTTGAGCAAAATCAGAACGACCATAGACCGGATTGTTCCTTCCCAGTGATTGTTGCATCTGGCCTCTCCATTGTGATGAATTCTGTGAAGAAGTTCCTTCATTCAATGCATTAGCATCTCCGGACGTGAATCCAAGGGATGCATACATTCCAAAATCAAATTGCTTCGCTAGTGATAATGTCACGGAATAGGAATCGCCTTCATTTGTATTTGATCCAACATATACGGATCCATACGTGGCATCAATGGCTTTACGGGTATACACTACACGTTCATCCGGAACACCTGTCCACGTTTTTGAGGTGGATTGATCATTATTAATATTGGTATACACCACATTGTTCATGGTTTTCGTGTATATACCTTCTACAGTAGCTTGCAAGCCTGCAGGGAGTTTCAGATCAACTCCCAGGTTTCCGCGGAATACCTGAGGATATTTAAAATCCTTGACAAACAAATTGACATCACCGGAAGGAACCACAAAATTGGCATTGGAATACTGATTATTGACATCCGGACGAAAAAGGATAGGTTCTCCCGCTGTAGTTTCATCGACGCGACCCTGAACCAGGCCGTTGGTGTTGAACATAGCGCCTGGCCATACAAATGGAATGCGGCTGGTAAATACACCGGCACCTCCACGGAGTCTGTATTTCTTTTCACTGTCCAACGCGTAGGTAAATCCAAGTCTTGGGGAAATCATCAATTGTCCGTCCGGCGCTTTACCACCTTCTACGTCATTGGCTATATCATATTGTGCCTGCATCTTTGGCAGGGAAACTGTATTAAACTCATCATCAATGGCAGGATCGTCATTAATGATTGGCATATCAAGTCGAACACCTCCCATAAGTGAGAACTTTTCAGTGACGTTCCATTCGTCTTGCACATAGAGTCCCAACTGCATGGCATTGAAATCTGCAGCAGCTGCCGAACCGTCGCCGGTGATATTATCTACCAGTGAATAGGCCCTGTCATATTCCTTTGCCGTCTGCAACGGATTCATGAATGCACCAATACTAGCATATCGGTAGGTTCCAAAATTCTGACCAATGAAGAGGTTATAAATACTGTAGAACTCGTTGTGTGTACCGATCGTAAACGTATGCGCACCTTTATAGATTTTAAAATTGTCGGTGATGGTAAAAACATCCGAGTCAAGCTTATTTCCTGTAGAGAACTCATCCGAACCTACACGAATCGTATTGGTACCTCCATCTTCTATAATGAGATAAGGAAAATCTGAACCTGATGGATCACGGTCATCTCGTACGGAGGTAAAACCTACTATAAGGTTATTTGTAGTATTGTCCCCAAACTGGCTATTTAATTCAAGGGCGCTTGAGTTCGTAATACTCGGGAAGTAAATACCGGTATTAGAAAAATTAATGCGGTTAGTGGAGTTAGCCGTAAGGTCAAATTGCTCTGCTTTGGTATAATTGTGACGGACAGTCAGACGATGGCGATCACTTAAGTTCCAGTCAATTTTACCAAAGAACTTCAAACCATCCAGCTTATCTGCCAATTCAGTCGATCCGGGGTCATAATTATAAGTTTCTTTAAGGAAATCACTTAACATATTCAATGAGTCTTGTGTATCGTTTCCTGAGTACGTTCCAAAATTGTACGTCAGGGGCACTTCGTCTTGCTGAATCTCTACGTTCGTAAAGAAGAATAGCTTGTCCTTGATAATTGGTCCACCAAAAGAAGCTCCGTAAGTAGATTTGGTGAATTCAGCGACCTTGGTCGGCTGATCATCTGCTGAGGTCCTGTCAAGTACTTGTTGATTTGTCTTTCCTACCAGACTTTCGTTTTGCATAAAGTAATACGCTGTACCAGCAAACTTATTGGTACCAGATTTAGTTACCGCATTGACAGCTGCACCGGCAAATCCACCTAATGCAACATCATAAGGGGAAATTGCAACCTGGAACTGGTCGATAATATCAATGGAGAAGGGTGAAATTCCTGTTTGTCCTCCGTTTGTTCCTGAACTAGATATACCGAAAACATCATTATTAACGGCCCCATCAATGTAAATGGCATTATAACGATTATTAACACCGGCAAAGGAAGTTCCGTCGCTATAACCAGTTGCTTGTGGCGTAAGTCTCAAAAAATCATCAATGTCCCTGTTGAGGGTGGGCATACGGTCAATGGCTTCATTAGAAATCTGCGTACTAGCCCCTGCAGATTCTCCAGTATTTGCTGCAGAAGCGACCACTTCAACTGTTGTCAGCTCAGTAACAGATTCAGACATTTCAAAGTCATACTTCTGAGATTCTCCTATTCGGACGTCAATCCCTTCCAAGGCAACTTCGCCAAATCCAATATAGCTAGCTTTTACTGTATATGGCCCCCCAACACGGAGGTTTTCAAGACGGAAGAATCCATCGTCATTAGTAATAGATCCCTGCGTGGTTCCGGAAGGCGTATGCGTGGCAATTACAGTGACCCCAGGCAGAGTTTGACCATTGGCATCCATAATCTTTCCTGTAATAGACCCTGTAGTAGTCCCTTGCCCAAATGAGGCAATGGATAGCATGAGGGAGAAAGCAAGTAGCATTAGTCTCATATTCAATTATTTATATATGTGAATTAAAGCAACGAAGGTAATTCCTCACTGGACTGAGAGGAGAAGATATAAGGTCAAATGATTGTAAATTCCTGTATATTATAAACAAGAAAATCCTTAGAATCGAAATCAAGAGTAAAATTTTTAAAATAACTAAATTCAAATGTATGGAAGGAAATTTTCTGCTATCATACAACGAGCACTTCCTCCACCAACGTCCTCGATGGTTGGAATAGGTGCAGCAACAATGCGGCAATATTGTTCTATGGTTTTTTTCTGGTCTTCCGTAAGACTTCTCAATGCACTGGCGGACATGACCATTAGTTCTTCGCCCTTTTGATTCTGCAGCGCAAGCATATTCCCGGCAAAGGACTGAACCTGTGCATCGGTTATTTCAACAATATGGTGATGCTTGGCCAAAGATGCTTTAAGCAATAATCTTTCTTTTACATCAGTAAGACAATCGAGACAAACCACAGCGATTT
>JANNSS010000077.1:0-12894 GCA_031402955.1 Saprospiraceae bacterium | reverse complement strand
TCCTGATATCCAAAAGAATGCATTCTGTTCTTTTTTTGCCGAAAAAAAGAACCAAAAAAGCTCGTGCTCAAAAAAACTCACTTGATCGGTCATGTCTCTTTTCTGGCATCTGGGATGCTTTCAGCTTGTTCGTGTTTCAATGCCCTATTTCTTACCGATAACCAGTACCCATAGAGACTTGACTTGTCCTGAAATAGGCATTTTGGTTGCTCAAACAATTTTTGAGCACAGTATCTTACCTATTCGAAATGATTTTATACTCCTCTCAACACTCTCTGAATGAAGGGAATGTGTCACTTCTTACTTGTGTAGGGTCTTTAGAATTCAAAGCGAAACTTCAGGTTTATCCTTCTGGAAGTCAGGTAATTGGGGATGGCGTATTGTTGGAGGAAGATGGTCTTTACCCAGGTACGGCTGGCTTCATTGCGGACCTGGAGGAGGTTAAAGATTTCGATGCTCATCCAGCTATCGCGGGTCATCCGGAAAAAGCTCTTTGGCCGGGCCTGCTCCCAGAGTCGGCTCCACAGCCTGAAAGAAAAGCCAATGTCGACCCGGTGATAGGGCTTATAGCGGTACGGATTGCGGTAGACGACATTATTACCCTTGATGCCGAAGGGAAGTCCGGTGCCTACGGACAGATTGAGATGAACCCTGAAATTGTCATTATTTGGTAGGTAATCCTGAAAGAAAACATTGAGATTCATAAACTGGTCTGTAGGTCTTGGCACATCATTGACCGGCACGCCTTCCGCCTCTCCTACTTCGCGTGTGAGGTGCTGGATGCCATCCAGTTGTTCCCGGGCCCGCAGGAAGGAAAGGTTGATCCATGATTCAGCACCTGGTACCAGCTCCCCATTGATGCGGAAGTCAATTCCAGCCAGATATCCGGTCGAATTGTTGACACCGGCATAACGGATACGCACATTGTCGACTTCATACGAGACCAGGTCCCAGAGTGATTTGTAGTAAGCCTCTATGATCAATTTATACTTAGGCCCAACTGTACCGTTAGGTCCGAATCCTGCGGTGTAACCTGCGAGTACCTGAAAAGATTTCTGCGCCAGAACACCTTGATTGATCACCCCATCCGGCATGCGGAGTTCCTTATAAAATGGTGGCTGGTAATACCAACCTGCAGCAAATTTATACCCTCGATAAGCAACCGGGGTGTAGGTAAATTGAACCCTGGGGCTCAGAAAAAACTCATTATTGACATCGGAATATTGGCCCCTGATACCACCTGTTATCCTGATTTCTTTTCCTCCACCATATTGCCTGGTGTAGGTATTCTGCAAATAGCCTGCGTAGACCAGAGAGCCAATATCTCTGTCTGAATTCAAGACATATAGCAAGTCAAGCGCTTCCGGTTCGTAAGGCAAAGAGAACCCTGCAGAGTCCAGCCGTTCCCATTCGTGAATGTGGTCAGTGAAATCCTGGTAGGTCACTCTTAACCCTGCCTGAATAAAATTTGATTTCTCAGGGCTTTGTTGGAATTCAATTCCTCCCTTGACTTCAGCATTGAGGATATTGGTCTGTAGTACATTCCTGCTATAAATGTGCTGTATACCTGTGCCCAGCAGCGCAACTTCTTCGCCTGCGCCGGGATCATTAATATTCGTTTCGATCTGGCTGAGTCGATATTGTCCGATGATATCCAGATTTTCCTCTTCAAGACTCTTGTATCCTGAAAACAGAAACTTTAAAAACATGGGATTCTTCTTTCTATCAGGCACGTATGAAAGTGCCAGGCCAGTCATTCCATTCAGAAACAAATCACTTTCTGCCCCTTCAAAATCGGTTGACAGTTTGAGCGCAAAGCTGATGAGCCCGGTGGCTGTTTCACTGCTGACAGGTATGAAGTCGTATTTGCTTTTATTGATATTGGCGAGCAACCCAAGTTGCCAGTCGTGTGTCAGATCAAGAGTGGTATAGATCTGGTAATCGGTGAACGATGGATTATATTCTCCCTGCACATCGAGGGAGCCTAATAAGTAGGCGGAGGTCTTGTATCTCAGACCGACCAGATATCGCCAACGCTTGTAGCCATCCTTGCCAACAGGCATGCTGCCTTCCAGATGACCTGATGCACCGAGTAGGCTGAACATCAAAGAGCCTCGCAGACTATCCGGAAGCTTGTACCGCACATCAAGTACCGAAGACATCCTGTCACCATACTTGGCTTCAAATCCACCCGAGGAAAAACTAAGATCACGCATCAGGTCCGGATTGGGTAGACTTAATCCTTCCTGGTTTCCACTTCGAACTAACAGAGGTCTGTAGATTTCAAAATCATTGACATACACCAGATTCTCATCGTAGTTGCCACCACGCACATTGTATTGTGAGGTGAGCTCACCTCCAGTACCACTTGTGGTTCCGAGAGCTATGTATGGTAATAATGATTCGAGATTACCGGTTGTGCTCGGAATGAGCTTCATGCCTTCAACATTCTCCCTGATCATACCTGCATCATCAATCTTTTGTCCGGTGACGACGACCTCCAGATCCGATTTAACAGGCAGGAGCGTTAAGTTGAGTTCATATCGGGAGCCTGCAGGCTGAGCAGTAACTTCATAGTCAAGATGTTCATAACCTGTGCGTCTGAATTGGATAATAATATTTCGTCCGGCAGGCAATTCGATTTCATACTTTCCACTAACATCTGTATTGGCAACGACAGAAAATTTCTGTGATAATACACTGACCAATTCGATAGGTTGATCATCCTGCTGATCTTTTATACTACCAAAAACTGTAAAGGACTGTTGACTGTATAAATCACAGAGCATCAACATACCCAAGAGAAATGGGATAACCTTTATCAACTTTTGGAATAAGGTCAAGCGGGAATGCTTTTAAAACCTTCCTGTCCTATCGCTTTCAAATTGCGGATCACTGCATTAGGATCATCAGCGCCAAGAACTGCATTCCCAGCCACTAAAACATTGGCTCCGGCTTGCAATACACGCTCTGCATTATGTGGACCGATACCTCCGTCCACTTCGATATACGGGAATAAGTTTCGTTCTGTCGCCATTTGTCTGAGCTGGGCTACTTTCGGAATCGATTGATAAATGAATTTTTGTCCGCCAAAACCAGGATTAACTGACATGACCAACACCAGATCAAGATCGCCTAGTACATCTGCCAATTGGGTTGCCGAAGTATGAGGATTGATCGCTACGCCGGCCAGTGCCCCTGTTTCCTTGATCTGATGGATGACACGATGTAAGTGTTTGCAGGCCTCAAAATGAACTGTAATCACATGAGCACCTAAATCTCTGAACCGCTCAATATATCGCTCTGGTGACTCGATCATGAGGTGGACATCGAGGGGTTTGGTTGCCCTGCGCTGCAGCGCTTCCATGACTGGAAAGCCAAAGCTGATATTGGGAACAAACATGCCGTCCATGACATCGACATGAAACCAATCAGCCTCACTGGCATTGATCAGGTCGATGGTGCTGTTGAGGTCGCCAAAGTCAGCGGAAAGGATAGATGGGGCAATGAGATGAGGGATCCGTTTCATAATTTTCTAACGATTTAAGGCTGTGTGATCTTGTCCAAGAAGGATTCGGGGGCAAAAGTAAGAATTAAGGCGGAGGCTGAGGCGAAGGCTGAGGAAATGGCATAGAGCAGAGGGCAGAGAGGTTGATGGGTTGATAATATTATCTATTGGTAAATGACCATTACCTTCAAATTTTAGTTCACCTCAACGAATATCGTAAAGTGGACTTTCAACTTTGATTAAGATCGGGGGCGTATTGCATCCGCCCACCCCGACCTTAATCAAAGCTTTTCGTCAAGGGGCGGATGCAATACGCCCTTGACGAAAAGCTCAATGCCCGTAATTTCTGTTAATTTTGGGCGAATCAGCATCATGGGAGAAAAACGAAAAAAAACAACTGAAAAGACAAAAGTCAGGGTACGAAAACCTGAACTGTCGGTGGCAACGTCAAACTCCATGTGGAAGTTTCTAGTGCCTGTATTGGTGGCAACCTTTGTCCTCTTCCTTCCCGCGCTGCAGAATGGGTTTACAAATTGGGATGATGTATTATATGTCACCAGCAACCCATTACTCAAGTCGCTGGATGCTGAGGGTCTTAAAGCGATATTTTCTACACCGGTCGTATCCAACTACCATCCGTTGACGATTCTTAGCCTTGCCGTAAATTACCAGTTTGCGGAGCTCAATCCAATGACCTATCATCTGACAAGTGTCTTGTTACACGTCATCAATACAGGACTCGTATTTTGGTTTATCTGGCTATTGTCTTCCGGCAATCGATGGGTAAGCTCCATTGTAGCTTTGCTCTTTGGCATACACCCGATGCATGTCGAATCCGTTGCATGGATTTCGGAAAGAAAGGATCTGCTGTATACCCTATTTTATGTGGCAGCGATGATTGCTTATGTGAAGTATGTGCGGATCCGGCAAACCAAATATCTCATTTTCGCAATAGCCTTTGGGGCGATATCATTGCTTTGCAAACCAGCAGCCATTGTTTTGCCTTTATCACTTCTTGCGATTGATTATTATCTCAAGCGGGATTGGAACTGGTCATGGATCGTTGAAAAAATACCGATGTTCATTTTGTCCGGGCTCGTGGCGTATGTTACGTTGGCGATTCAGGTTAAAAAAGCTGTGGCTTCCGTTGAACTCTATGGCGTGCTTGACAGGATCTGCTTTGCAGGATATGGTGTGATATGGTACCTGATTAAACTGGTGGTGCCCTACCCTCTTTCAGCGTTGCATCCATTTCCTACGGAACTCAATGCGTACTACTATTTTGCTACCGCTGCTTCCATCGCAGGTGTTGTATTCTTATTATTGAAAGTGCGAAACAGAAATTATTTGTTTGGATTTGGCTTTTACCTCATCAATCTGAGCCTTGTGTTGCAGCTCATCTCCATTGGTAATGCGGTGGTTGCAGAAAGATATACCTATGTGCCTTACATCGGCATATTTTTCATGCTTGCTATGGAAGTTACAGGGGCATTGAAAAGTAACTTGTCCAAATACAAGTGGATCATCATCACTATAACGGGAGTATGGATTGCTGCACTCGCGTACCTGACCTGGACGAGAATTCATATCTGGAACAACAGTCAGACCTTATGGGAAAATGTACTGGAGCAATATCCGAAAAGCCCACGCGCCTGGACTAACAAAGGACTAGATCTCTATGATCAGCAACAATGGCCGGAAGTGATTGCACACCTTTCAAAGGCTCTTGAATCAGATCCAAACTATGCAGACGCACTGGAATGGAGATCACGTGCTTATTTTGAAAATAAAGAAAAGGAAAAAGCATTGGCTGATGCTGAAAAATTATATAAAATGTTTCCGCAGAAAGAGGCGGCATTGTTTGTATTGGCCCGGGCGCAGGATGCCAATGGACAATTTGAGTCCGCGATCAACCTCTACAATCAACTCATCAGCAGCTATCCGGATAAAGCCGAATACATCAACAACCGTGGTGTAATCTACTTTAACAAGCAGAAGAAATATGCGCAAGCAAAAGCAGACTTCGAACAGGCGATCCAAATCAATCCGAGCAGCGGATCGTATTATCTCAACCTTTCGAGGTGCTATTATATGCTAAGCGATATTCCTGCTGCGCAAAAGTATGCACTCAAAGCACAGGAACTCGGAACCGAAATCGATCCATCCTTTAAACAAATCATCGGGTTACAATAACTAAAGAAAACGTGATCATGCATCATACTGAAAAAATATCCCTTGTGGTACTTGCCGCAGGCATGGGAAGCCGCTATGGCGGACTCAAACAAATGGATTCTTTCGGGCCGAATGGCGAAACCATCATTGACTATAGCCTCTATGATGCACATCTCGCAGGTTTTAATCATGTGGTTTTTATCATCCGCGAATACTTTGCAGATAAATTCAAAGAAGTCTTTGATCCTAAATTGAAAGGATTGATGGAAGTCGACTACGTTTATCAGGAGCTACCTAATCTGCCTGCTGCATATCCATATCCTGCTGACCGTGACAAACCATGGGGAACAGGACATGCTGTGTGGGTGGCCAACTCTGTTGTCAAAGGTCCTTTTGCGGTGATCAATGCGGATGACTATTACGGACCAGAGGCGTATGTAACGCTTTTTGAATTTCTCACCACTGCAAGAGAGAAGGAAGAATACAGTGTCGTTGGATATAAATTATCCAATACGTTATCAGAGCACGGTACAGTCAACCGAGGTGTTTGCAAAAAGGATGCTGACGGCTATCTGGCCAGCATCGAAGAATGCAAGCAAATAGGTCGTGATGCAGATGGGGTGATATCTTATCCTGCCGAAGATGGCTCGACTAAAATACTGACCCCTGATACGCCGGTGTCGATGAACATGTGGGGCTTTTATCCTTCTTATTTTAAATTTTTCGAAGCTGACTTTGACGCCTTTTTTAAAGCATATGGTCAGGAACTGAAATCTGAATACTACATCCCGTCACTCATTGATAGCCTGATCCGTTCAGGTGAAAGGCAAACACAGGTATTGGAGTGTGATGCAGAGTGGTTTGGAGTGACGTATAGAGAGGATAAGGAGTTTGTTAGTGACAGACTCAACAGCCTGCTTGAGGAGGGGGTTTATCCGTATCATTTGTGGGAGAAAGAGTGAGAAGTGAGCAGTGAGCAGTGAGAAGTGAGCAGGTTGGAGCGCAGCGAAGGTCCCGCCAAATGCATAGCATTTGTAGCGGGAGGGTATAGGGCATAGAACATAGAGCAGCATAGGGTATAGGGCATGGGGAAATGGCTAAAGAGGCTCAAGGGGCTAAAGAGGCTCAAGAGCGGGACAGCCTAGAATGTTTACAAATTTAATATGGATGGATCACCTCGATGAGGTACCCCCATTTAGGGGGCAAAGAGGCAGAAGGGAGCAAGGGAGCAAGGGAGCGAGGGATGATGTTAATCGATTATTTATTGGAAAGATAAATCTGTAATGGAAATGAGAAAAGCAGCACTTACAATATTCCTTGGTCTGTCCGCATTAGTGATGATTGGGCAGGATGTGACGGGGCAGTGGAATGGGATTTTGAAAGTTCCGGGAGTGCAACTGAGGTTGGTGTTTCATGTTGAAAAAACAGAGACTGGATATACCTCTACAATGGATAGTCCTGACCAGGGAGCGAACGGCTTGCCTGTGGAGACAACGACTTTTGAAGGTGCAACCATTCGCTTTACACTATCAACACCCAAAATTGAGTATGAAGGTGTATTGGGCAGTGATGGTGTGATCACAGGTACTTTCAAACAAGCAGGGCAATCTTTCCCGATGAACCTGACCCGGGAGGTAATTGAAAAAGAAATTGTAAAAAGACCACAGGAGCCTACACAACCTTATCCCTATCATTCAGAAGATATCACCTTCAAAAATGAGAAGGCTGGAATTGAATTGGCGGGCACACTGACGCTTCCTAAAAAGGATGGAGTCTTACCTGTGGTGATACTCATCAGTGGCAGCGGGCCTCAAAACAGGGATGAAGAATTGTTAGGCCATAAACCCTTTCTTGTGCTATCTGATTATCTCACGAGAAACGGGATAGCGGTATTGCGTTATGATGACAGGGGCACCGCAGCTTCAAAGGGAAATTTTGGTACTGCCACTTCGAAAGATTTTGCAACAGATGTTGAAGCAGGAGTTGCTTATTTACTAGGCAGGAAAGAAATTAATAAAAAGAAAATAGGACTGGTCGGACATAGTGAAGGCGGTATTGTCGCGCCGATGGTTGCAGTGAATTCAAAAGACATTGCTTTCATCGTATTGCTTGCGGGTACAGGCATTCCAGGAGGAGAATTGTTATTGTTACAACAGGCACTGATCAGCAAAGCCTATGGCGTGAGTGATGCAGATCTTGCAAAAGCACACGATTACAATAAAGGAGCATATGCCATCGTCACTACTTCATCCGACATTGAACAACTAAACAAGGATTTAACTGCGTATTACAACACCCGTTTTAAAGACAACCCTGATTTTCAAGTTCCAGAAGGGATGACCAGTGATGAATTGATCCAATCGATGGCGGATCAACTGGCCAATCCATGGATGCAGTTTTTTATTCAGTATAATCCTGCGCCAGTCCTTGAAAAAGTAAAATGTCCGGTGCTTGCAATCAATGGAGAAAAAGATCTGCAGGTTCCACCGAAAGAAAACCTCGGTGCCATTGAAGCTGCGCTTAAAAAGGGTGGAAATAAAAAAGGGACTTTTCAAGAGCTACCCGGACTGAATCATTTATTTCAGGAGTGTACCACCGGATCGCCAGAGGAATATGCGACGATAGAGCAGACGATGTCGCCAGGGGCGATGGAGGTGATTTTGAAGTGGATTAAAGAGGGTTTATGAGTTGATTGGTTGATGAGTTGATGGGTTGATGAGTTGATGGGCTTAGGGGCTTAGTAGGTGAGGGGCTTATACGTTTATATCTCGCGCGTCAGGAGACGCGAGAAATATTGCATTCAAGTCAAAGGAGGCCCCGCCCAAATGGCGGGATGGCGCAGATGGCGCCACTTGAACGAACGATTGTTGGGTGCTGCGCGTCAGTTGACTTCGCTAAAAAAGGCTACGTCAACCAAAGGTGAGACGCGAGAAATATTGCATTCAATTCTGAGACTTGAACGAACAGCTATGAAAAAAAGTAGAGACGCGATGAATCGCGTCTCTACATTTTTTATACTGGAATTATAACTGCTAACTACTCTCTTCTTCTTTCCGTTTGTTGATCTCATCACGGATCTTGGCGGCTTTTTCGTAATCTTCTTCGCCGATGACTTTGTCGAGCATGGCGGTGAGATCATCGAGTGAATATTCAGAGTATCCGCGGCGGCGGCGTTTAGGCTTGGTTTCTTCTTTTACTTCTTCAGACTCACCTGGCAGTGGCTCTTCGATTCTGACGCCTGCGGCATCGAGGATGAAGTCGTAAGTGAAAATGGGGCATCCATAGCGGACGGCCATCGCAATGGCATCTGAGGTCCGTGAATCAATTTCAAATTCGCGTCCATGTTGCATACACACGATGCGTGCATGAAATACACCTTCTACCAGGTTATTGATCAGGATTTCGGTGACTTCGATTTCAAAGGTATCGAGTGTATTTTTTAACAGGTCATGTGTCAGTGGGCGTGAAGGAACCATGCCCTCCATCGCCACCGCAATGGCCTGGGCCTCAAAGCCTCCAATGACGATCGGCAGCCTCCTGTTGCCATCGACTTCACCCATGACCACCGCATAATTGCTGGACTGGGTGACACTATGGGTCAGGGTAACTATATAGAGTTCAATCTTTTCCACGTAATCTGGCTACAATGTCGAAATATATGTAAAAATGGTGATTGGCCCTTTAATGTTCTACCCCGGTTCACCTTATGCTTCCATTAACCTTTTAGTGACCTGCTGATTTCAATTTCTTAATGGCCTCCGTCAGTCTTGGCACAACTTCAAACAAATCACCAACGACTCCATAGTCTGCGGCTTTAAAGAAAGGAGCCTCCGGATCTTTATTGATTACCACGATTACTTTCGAACTGTTGACTCCAGCCAGGTGCTGAATGGCGCCAGAAATACCTATCGCTATATAGAGATTGGGACGGATAGCAATACCCGTCTGTCCTACATGCTCATGGTGAGGTCTCCAGCCACTATCCGCTACTGGTCTAGAACAAGCCGTTGTCGCGCCTAATACAGTGGCAAGGTCCTCCACGATTCCCCAGTTAGATGGATCTTTCATACCACGTCCTGCAGATACCACTACTTCAGCTTCAGGTAATGGGACGATCCCAATCGATCTATTGACACTCAATACTTTTGTTTTTGCATCAGGGACATCAACGGTGAGTGGTGTTACTGCAACTTCACTTCCTTCTGCAACCGGCTTCAAGGTATTGCCTGCAATGGACAGGACTGCATTGGTGCTATCAATTCTGCAGGAAGCAAATGCTTTTCCTGAGAACAACGCACGCTCAACATATAACTTGCCATCCTTCCACTCTGGTAATTTATTTACGCCACTGAGGGCACCAGCTTTTAATTTTACGGCGACCAGGCCGGTCAGACTCTTTCCATTAGAGCTATCGGGCAGGATGATCACATTAGCCTGCTTATCAGCAGCCACTTTTGAAATCACCTCTGCATACGTCTGGCTGTCAAATGACGCAAGCTTTGCATCATTGACATTCCATACTTCCTTTGCACCGTAAGAGCCTAATTTGCCACCATCTTCTACAGGCCCCAGGACCAATGCGACGCATGTTGTACCCTGCGTAGCCGCTAATCTGGATCCATAATACACCGATTCCAGTGCTGACCTTTTAATCTTTCCATCCTGCGTTTCCGCAAACACTAATATCATAAGGATCGGATTTCAGTTTGTTATATTAATCTCTATATCACTTTGGCTTCCTCATGCAGTAGCCTGACCAGTTCATCCATATTGGCCGAATCAACCATTTTAACTGCTGTCTTAGCTGGGGGAACCCTGAATTCAACATGTTTTGCCAGAATTTCAGTTGTCACTGGTGCAATGATTTGCAAAGGTTTTGTTTTTGCAGACATGATGCCACGCATATTGGGGATGCGTTGTTCGGCCATGCCTTTCGAAGCGCTCAACACAAAAGGAACAGCGACTTCAATTTCCTCAGTACCTCCCTCTATATCACGGGTGACGATTGCTTTATCTCCGTTGAAAACCATTTTACTGGCATGTGAAATAAATGGCAGATCTAAAAAGCCTGCTACCATCCCAGCAACCAAAGCGCCGTTATAATCAATGGTCTCTTTCCCCATGAAAATGATGTCATAGCCAGCAATAGCTGCATGAGCCGCGATTTGTTGAGCAACAGCGTAGGCTGAATCGGGCTCCATATCCACGCGGATGGCATCATCAGCACCAATCGCCAACGCTTTTCGGATAGTCACCTCATTGCCCACAGGACCGCAATGAATGACGGTCACGCTTCCACCCCTTTCTTCCTTAAGTTCGAGGGCTCTGACCAGAGCATACCATTCGTCATAAGGATTCATGATAAAATTGACACCGGAGGGATCAAAAGTCGTGCCTCCGTCTTTAAAGGCAATCCGGGCTGTAGTCTCCGGGGTCTGGCTGATGGCTACCAATAGCTTCATACTAGGTTCTGATTATCTGTTGCGGTGGCAAAGGTATCTAAAATTGGCTTTTTCCCATTTGAAACCCAGAAGGGGCTAAAACGTTTATACAAGCTACATTTGTCGGACATGAGCAGAATAACAGAACTCGAAGCCCTCCTGGATGAACGCCCTGATGATCCTTTCCTGATCTACGCCCTGGCCAGGGAATACGAAAAAGGAGCAGGGACCATGCAGGCACTGCTCATGTATGAGCACCTGGTGACTAACCACCCTACTTACATCGCTACCTATTATCACTATGCCAAGTTATTGCAAGGCGCTGGCAACCTCAATGAGGCGCTGAAGTTGCTTCATACGGGAATTGAGCGCAGCCTGGAAGCTAAGGACATGCATGCTGCATCAGAGATGAAAGGGCTATTGATGAGTTGGGGAGGAGACGAAGATGAGTGAAAAGTGAAAA
This sequence comes from Saprospiraceae bacterium, assembly GCA_031402955.1. GTDB lineage: Bacteria > Bacteroidota > Bacteroidia > Chitinophagales > Saprospiraceae > Opimibacter. The sequence goes on along the minus strand of JANNSS010000077.1, from coordinate 1,310 downwards.
GTGAAAAGTGAAAAGTGGACTGTCTGGAGACAAATTTTTCTGTGACTCAATAACCAATAGCCAAGAAAAAGTAAGAAGTGGGGGTGTCAATGCCCCGTAGGGGCTAAATGTCGGTAACAACCGAGGTATGAAAAAACAATCTTGCCCTGTAGGGGCAAAACCTCTGTGGTGCCTGAAAAACATGTTACTGATTCTACCAGAGGGCATAGAGCATAGGGACTGTCAGGAGACTGATCCAGCTGTGATTTAATAGCCAATAGCCAACAAGGAAGGAAAAGTGGAAAGTGGATACTCAAATTTAATCCAAGTCCCCTTTAGGGGATTTAGGGGCAAAAAGGCAAAAGCCTCAAGGTCCCGGTATCTCACCCCGAAAGACTTCGATGGCGGGGCCGGTCAGGTGGACTTTGGTGAAATCCTGTTTTCCGTCACGGTGGAAATCGACGCGGAGATCGCCGCCTTTGGCATGGACGGTCCAGGAGGAGAGGTCATTGTTGCCTGAAGCATAAGCAGATGCGATGGCTGCCGCCACAACTCCGGTACCACAGGCAAATGTTTCATCTTCGACGCCACGCTCGTAGGTGCGGACACTGATTTCGCCAGAGCCATTGTGTTCAACAAAATTTACATTGATGCCTTCCTTTTGAAACGAGGGACTGTTTCGGATAGCCCTGCCTTCGGCAAACACATCAAGGTCTTCAATCTGATCCCGAAAAGTGATATAATGAGGTGATCCAGTGTTAAGTATGAGGTCATCTTCGCCGGTCAAAAGGATCTGGTGGACATCAGTCATCGAAATCCTGACCATGCCATCCGCGAGCACTGCTCCTTCGTGCCATCCATCCGTGCCTAGAAAACGGCAATCTCCCATGTGGACCTGAAGTGCAGCTGCAAATGCAACAATACATCTTCCTCCGTTTCCGCAAAAGGTGCTGGTGCGCCCATCTGAATTATAATATTTCATAAAAAAGTCAGCGCCATCAGTTCCCTTCTGCAAGAGGATTAAACCATCTGCACCGATTCCAAATCGCCGGTTGCAAACGTGGGCAACCCAGGCCCCGGTCAAACGTCTATCCCATATCCCATCCCGGTCATCGATCATGATAAAATCATTGCCGGCACCGTGATACTTGAAAAATGGGATGTACTCGATCATATATTTAATTTACATAGGGTGAAAAACCCGAAAGCAAAGCTAAATGTATTCTAGCCAAGAAGATACTCATTTAGAGAGTTGGAATTCTTTGGTCGCGGGCGTATTGCATCCGCCCGTGACCAAAGAATTCCCATCGTAAGGGGGCGGATGCAATACG
>JANNSS010000076.1:0-3295 GCA_031402955.1 Saprospiraceae bacterium | reverse complement strand
GCTTCGGATAGCTGGAGACGACTAGACAATCTGAATTATTTTCGGGAATATCATGCACTGACGATTCTTGTTCCGGATGGAAGGGTGATTGCTGTTGGTGGCGAAGGCCAGCCGGGAAATGAACCATCTTTCAGTGTCATCGAAGCTTTTAAGCCTCCCTATCTTTTCAGGGGTGTTCGTCCGGAAATAAATAATGTAAACGTATCCTCCTTTGCACGTGGTGGAAAGATCGAATTGGATTTTTCAAAGACAGATTCTGTCACCGAAGTCATCCTGATGTCTAATGCGGTCGTCACCCATTTTATGAACAGTGGGAACAATCGCTATCTCTCGTTGGACTATACACAAAGCGAAGGCCAACTTGTGGCAACGCTTCCAATGGATTCTGTAAAATTGATTCCCGGATTTTATATGCTCATGATCATGGTGGATGATATTCCTTCTACTGGCAGGATCATTCAGATTCGCGATGAAGTGGCTATACCACAGACAGACTTAGGATTTTTGGATTCCACGTTTGTGTGGACAGAACATCACAATTTTATGAATGGGGATAGTGAGAGTTATAGATTCACAATTGATGATGAGTCGGTTATGCTATCCGGCAAACCCTACTTCAACGTTTTGCGTGCTGATGGTGAATTTTCAGAAAATTGGGAAGGTACCACTATGTTGATTCGTGCAGAAAATAAAATTGTTTATGCAATAGGGTATTTTAGTGAAGGTGAATTATATAATTTTAATTTAACAGTCAACGATACTTTTAATGGCGTATTGTCAGGGAGTATAGTTGTGGATAGCATTGGATTAATAGTCCTTGAGAATGGAGAAGAAAGAAAGTTTTGGAGACTTCATCCTGAATATCCCGCAGACCCAATCATTTGGGTTGAAGGAATTGGCAATCTAGCAGGTCTTTTTGCTGAAGATTGTTTTGCTGATTGTGGTGGCACATCTATTTTGTGTATGTATAGAAATGATACCCTCCTATATGACAACCCTGATATAGACAGTTGCTGGCTTTTGCCGGTCGCTACAACAGAGATAAATAAAGAATCGATATTCTTAAAGCCTAACCCAGCCTCTGAAACGATCAGCATCGTGGGGTTAGGGAATGAATTGAAGGCCGTTCGCATATTCAATACGGTCGGCAGACAAGTATACCATGGAAGGGAAGCTCAAATTGACTTAAGCAATATTCCTTCCGGATATTATTATGCAGTCATTCAATCGAATAATAACCAATTTATGATCAAAGGATTTGTCAGGCTTTGATACATAGAGATACCATTTATAAATAGGATACAGTCAATATGGATCATCAACATCATACAGATAATCAGGATTCAGGGGTAGTTTATACCTGTCCAATGCATTCTGAAATTAAACAGAATACACCGGGTAAGTGCCCCATTTGTGGCATGAACCTCGAGCCTGTGGGAAAATCGGCATCTCCCAATCACGCTGAGGCTGAAATGCACCACAAGTCTACAGCAGCGGATGTAACCCAACCAAGGGTTAAAAAATATGTATGTCCGATGCACCCGCAAATCGTGCAGGACGGACCCGGTAATTGTCCAATATGCGGAATGACGTTAGTGCCGCTGGTCAAATCTAAGACTGACGATCCGCATAAGGGTCATCATGCGGGAATAGACGATTTTAAAAGAAGATTCTTTGTTGTATTGGTGTTGACGGTTCCCATCATGTTATTATCAGAGATGATACAACAATGGTTGAATTTCAGCATTCAATTTCCAGGTTCAAAGTTTGTTTTACTTGGATTATCCTCTGTTGTTTTTTTCTACGGCGGATGGCCTTTCCTCAAAGGGTTGGTTGGTGAAGTAAAAGTCAGAAATCCCGGGATGATGACCCTCATCGGATTTGCCATAACAGTTGCATTCGTGTATAGTGTGGCGACCGTCTTTGGCCTTGCAGGTATGGATTTTTTCTGGGAGCTGTCTACCCTTATCCTGATCATGCTGCTGGGACATTGGATCGAAATGAAATCTGTTGCAGGAGCATCGCGTGAATTGGAATTGCTAGTACAGTTGATGCCTGATGAGGCACATTTGGTGAAAGGTGATCAAATCACAGAAGTAGCCACCGAAACACTCAATGAAAATGATATTATCCTGATCAAGCCGGGCGAGAAAGTGGCGGCAGATGGAATCATCCTTGAAGGGGAAAGCTATCTGAATGAATCCATGTTGACCGGTGAGTCGAAACCGGTACAAAGAGTAAAGGGCGATAAAGTTATTGCCGGCTCCATCAATGGCAACGGCTCTATCCGGATTACCGTTTCGCATGCGGCAAAGGATTCATATCTCTCTCAGGTGATCAAACTGGTAGAGGATGCACAAAAGTCAAAATCAAAGACACAGTTGCTGGCGGATACCGCCGCAAGATGGCTTACCCTCATTGCGATGGTAAGTGGTATTGTTACTTTTTTGTTTTGGTTTTTAACAGGACAGTCGCTGGCATTTGCCATGGAGCGTATGGTGACTGTCATCGTGATTTGTTGTCCTCACGCATTAGGCCTGGCCGTACCTTTAGTTGTTGCAAAATCTACAGCATTATCCGCCAAAAATGGGTTGTTGATTAAAAACAGAACCGCATTCGAGAATTCAAGAAAGATAACAACGCTTGTATTTGACAAAACAGGCACATTAACCGTAGGGAAATTTGACGTTTCAAAAATTGTTTCACTAAAGGCAGGACTCACGGAAAATGAAGTCATCCGGCTGGCAGCAGCACTCGAACAAAACTCAGAGCACCCAATTGCAACAGGCATACTAAAAAAAGCAAAAGATCTTTCAATTGTCGTTCCTGCCACTACAAATTTTAATGCCATCACGGGAAAAGGCATTGAAGCTACGGTCGAAGGTAAAAAGGTACTTGTGGTCAGCCCGGGATATTTAAAAGAAAACAATATTGCCATCCCTGATACTTTCAAAGCAAATGATACTGAAACAGCAGTCTTTCTGATTCTTGATAATGCACTAGCAGGATATATAGCGTTGTCAGATGAATTACGCCCTGAATCGGCTGATGCCATTCGAACCTTGAAAGAAAACAACATCAAATCCATCCTGTTGACAGGCGACAATCAGCGGGTAGCTAAAAGTGTCAGTGAAGCGTTGGGCATGGAGAGTTTTATGGCAGAAGTATTACCTCATCAGAAGCTGGAGAAGATCAAAGAACTCCAGCAACAGGGGGAATTTGTAGCGATGACTGGTGATGGAGTCAATGACGCTCCTGCCCTGGCGCAAGCTGATATTGGGATAGCGGTGGGAAG
>JANNSS010000075.1:0-6441 GCA_031402955.1 Saprospiraceae bacterium | reverse complement strand
AAAGCCGATCACGTGAGAAGCCCTGGTGGTAGGGGATGCGGTTATCGAATTTTTCTTGAAGAGATAATAACACCCGATCACCAGGAAAATAGGAATACAAGTCAGGATGATCGTACGCTCCACTTCAGGGTTGGTGGAAAGGATATTGAAGAAACTGAGCGCAATATAGGCTTGAAAAAATTCCACAAAAGCTGCCCCACAGGCCATGATAATGCCAGCACGCACCCCACGACGTATTGACTCCTCCGCTATAGACACGTTGATACTCCCCATAGGAAGCGTACCTAAAAAACTGCCAATACAGCCATATATAAAGTGCGTCAGGAATCCCAAATGATATTAATTAGCTCTTTTATAGCGAAAATATAGGATTAAAGCGGATATTATTTTTTTAAATGTAACCGGCTGGTGCCCCAGATGCTTGTTTTGCTGCGAAATCCTGTACATCACGTTCCAGTGAAAGGCCATATCCCGGTATGCTTTCCTCAAGGAATACCCCGGCTGATAGATATGTGCCGGATCACTGCTGGTCCCGTTAAATTCCAAAATCCGGATGTCCTTTCCCACCCTCAACGACTCCCAGGAGGCCACTCTCATGTCAAATCGGCCATAATAGACTTCTGGCATGGATCGTAATAGTAGAATCATCTGCCCGGTAATCTCCGCATCAATTTCACAGTTCCTATCAAGAAACATAGTCCCCCTGCAATGATTGCCCACATTTTCAAGGATCAGGGTCTCCCCACTTGCAGGTATTTCATCCCACCGTGAGCCAAATTTTGCCCGCAATTTCTCATATTGAAGTAGAGCCCTGTCCTGTTCAATGATCAACTTACCAATCGGAGACAGCCCGTCCCCCGTGATTTGCAGAAAATGTTTTTCACATATAGAGGTCACTGCCGATTCTTTTAGATCTGGAGTCTGATAAACCATGATGCTAAGTTCCAAAGGAAAATCCACGTAGGTCTGAAGAATGATATCTATTGGATGATTGTTGAGATAGGTATGCAGTTCTTCCCGCGAATGAATTTTGGAAATCAACCATCCCCTTTCACCCACTTCAGGCTTGGCGATGATTGGAAAAGTTAAACCGGCCGAAGTAAAAAGCTCATCAATGCTGTCCTCCGTCCTGCCAGTTTTTAGCAGAAGAGTTATTGGTTTAAATTCATTCCATATGTTGTTCAGAATCTCAGATTTCGATTCGCCAAAGAAGCCGCCGGTTTCAATACCCGGATTGGTCAGCGTGAAGAAAAAGAAATCCCTGGCTCGTATCGCGTTCCATATCCAGATGCCGAGAACAGGAAGATTGAAGACATATACTGGCCAATATTCCCATGATCTCAGCCTGATAAAAAAGCGTCTCCACCACAAGGTGGCGGGCGACAACACAGCAGATGGTGTTGAGACGTACGTTGCTGTATCACCTGTCATAATGCACCATGACTTCTTCTCGTTGATCCTGATCCAATGCGAGATGCAGGATGGAAGCGGAGGTTTCCTTTAATTCGATACTCGTCACCGAAAGGGTCTTGACCTTGTCATTTCTGTTCATGACAAAGCCGTTGTCAGGATCCCTATTAGCCATTTGATGGAAGGCAATAATGGATTCACGATCAACAACTGGATTTTCACTGAGCCAATTTTCAAATAATGATTTTCGCCACTCCCGCACTTTTGGCGGATACAGGGTTACCGAAGACCAGATGCGGGGCTCATCAAAGGGCAGGTAAGCAATACTTTTCTGATCTCCATCCCAGATCAATTGCAAGAGGATATGCTGCTCGTAGATCAGCAAGGTAAAAGGAGCAATCCCTTTGAATTCTGTTTTAAGGAGAAACTGGTTAGTGTCCTCAGCAGCTGCCGCATCGACCACTATCTGGCCTCGGCTCATCCGATAAGGTGGGTTTGGAATAAACGGCTCGAATCCACCGTTGAGCAGACAGACCACTCTACCAGAATCTGCCAGTACTATCCAACTGCCTCCTGACAATTCATCAAGCGGAAAGTGAATGGCATTCCAGTCAGGCGTGTGTGTTGATTTGAGTCCGGTGGCTTGGCGGTCAGGGCTTTCATCACGATTAGACGTGATAAATAATGAACTGCCTTGTGGAATAAAAGTTACTGTGCACATGATTCCTGCCGGTGGCGTATGGTCGATGGGGCTACCCCAAAATGGTCCGGGAGCACAATCGATGGGGTAGTCGCCTTCAAAGCTATTTTAACGATGGCAAGATGATGGATGGTATGTTCAATGTTATAAATGAGTTCCCTTCCAATGGTCGAGGGGACCATTAAATTTTCCGGACCATGCTCTGTGCAATCCAGCAGACATTTTTTATCCGGATCCAAGTCAGTCAATCGCTCACAGATGTGATTTACATTCTGTAATGCATGATCCGGGGCAGACTCGATCAGGAAATCCCTGCGACGTTTTGCATAGTTGATCTCCTGAATACCTTCGTCACTGTATTGCTCAATCAGGCAATTGTAAAATTCAATGATATGGCGTGTGTGCTGACCAATCGTAGACCCCGAAAGGATTTCAAGCGGTGCCTGGTAAGTGACCGGATCGATCACGGAGAGATAGTACTGTAGGTCGTTTAAAGTACAACCTGCAATCTGAGGAAGAGAGTTTGTTGGTTTCGGATCCATAGACGTCGAAAGATACATATTTCCTTTGTTCAGGCACGTGACCTGTTATAATGGTGGGCGGAAAGGTAGAATGGCGGAATGGCGGAAAGGCTCAAGAGGCCAAAAAGGCCGAAGGTGCTAAAGAAGCATAGAGCATAGGAAGTGTCAGGAGACAGATTTTCATTAACGTAAATTAGCGGCGGAACTTGAACTGCGCCTCTGCGTCTCCCGCTACAAACGTCAAGTCATTTGGCGGGATCTAGGGATCTGCGCGAGAAAAGGTCGGAAATGCTTAAGAGGCAAAACACTAGTGTTCTTCATTGCGGCGTTGCGGCGTCGCGCGAGAATAAATTTGGAGGATTCAACACCTTAGCATAAAGAAAAGGCTTAAGAGCAAAATGTTTGCACTTAAGCCTCTTTAGCCCTTTCGGCCTCTTTAGCAAACCAATATGCGCAGCCCGCAGGGCTGATTACATATTGGAAATAATTTCGTCCCCAAACTCAGAGCATTTCAACAACGTAGCTCCTTCCATCAGACGGTGAAAATCATAGGTCACCCGTTTATTGGCAATGGCTTGTTCCAGTCCTTTTTCGATTAGGTCGGAAACTTCTGTCCAGCCCATGTAATCAAACATCATCACACCGGAGAGGATAACAGAACTTGGATTGACTTTGTCGAGACCGGCGTATTTTGGCGCGGTACCATGGGTCGCTTCAAAAATGGCGGCACCATTGACATAGTTGATGTTAGCACCCGGAGCGATTCCGATTCCACCCACCATAGCAGCAAGGGCATCAGAGATATAGTCACCATTCAGATTGAGTGTAGCGATGACATCATACTCTGCAGGACGCAATAAGATCTGTTGGAGGAATGCATCAGCGATCACATCTTTTACAATCAGTGCGCCACCGTCAAGAGCAGCTTTTTGAGCGGCATCGGCAGCTTCTTGTCCTTGTGCAGCTGCAATCCGGTCATATTGAGCCCAGGTAAATACTTTATTGCCGTATTCTCTTTCAGCAAGGGCATAGCCCCATTCTTTGAATTTCCCTTCTGTGTATTTCATGATATTGCCCTTATGGACAATCGTGACGCTCTTGCTGCCTTTGCGGAAAGCATGTTCCAGCGCAGCTCTCACGAGGCGTTCTGTCCCTTCCACGGATACCGGCTTGATGCCTAAGGAGGACGTTTCAGGGAAACGGATGTTTTTAACCCCCATTTCTTCGATCAGGAAACGCTTAACACGTTCGTTTTCAGGGCTTCCCGCCAGGAACTCGATGCCAGCATAGATGTCTTCAGTATTTTCCCTGAAGATGATCATATTGACTTTTTCAGGCTCTTTGACGGGAGTCGGGACGCCTGTGTACCATCTGACCGGACGAACGCAGGCATAGAGATCCAGCTTTTGGCGTAAAGCCACATTTAGGGATCGGATACCACCACCTACGGGTGTGGTCAGAGGTCCTTTAATAGCTACAAGGTGCTCCGTGATAACATCGAGCGTGGCCTGAGGCAGCCAATCGCCGGTTTGCTTAAAGGCCTTTTCGCCAGCCAACACCTCCTGCCAGATGACCTTGCGGGAGCCATTATAGGCTTTTTGGACAGCGGCGTCAAAGACCCGGACGGAAGACGCCCAGATATCCGCGCCGGTGCCATCTCCTTCGATAAAAGGTATAATCGGGTCAACCGGGACCTGTATTCCGGCTGCCGACATTGTTATTTTAGATCCGTTCATTTCCGTGAATTGCGTTTGAATGAGGCGCAAAATTAGAAATTCTAGGGGAAGCCGGGGGTGCCTATTTTTTCAATACCTTAGCACCTGATGCGCAATCCGATTATAGACGCAGCAGATGATCATCTGACCCCCCAGGAAAAGCAGGTTGAAAAAGCCTTACGTCCGAAGGGGTTGACAGAGTTTGCTGGGCAGGAAGACATTGTTGAAAATCTCTTTGTGTTTATCCAGGCAGCAAAGCAGCGTGGCGAGGCACTGGATCACGTACTATTACACGGACCTCCCGGATTAGGCAAGACGACGCTGTCCCACATTATCGCCACCGAGCTCGGTGCAAATCTCCGCATGACTTCAGGTCCGGTCATCGAAAAGCCCGGAGACCTGGCAGGCTTGCTGACCAATCTCCAGGAAGGTGATGTACTTTTTATCGATGAGATCCACAGGCTTAATACAGTGGTTGAAGAATACCTTTATTCGGCCATGGAGGATTATCGCATTGATATCATGATCGACAGCGGACCCAGTGCACGATCAGTACAGATCAGTTTGCAACCCTTTACACTCGTGGGTGCTACGACAAGATTAGGATTGATTTCATCACCTATGCGTGCGCGTTTCGGAATCAATTTCCACCTGGATTATTATGATGTGCCGACGCTTGAAAAAATTATCTCGAGATCAGCCACGATCCTGGATGTCCCGATTACAGATAAGGGTAGGCTTGAGATAGCTTTAAGGTCGCGTGGCACACCACGTATCTCAAATGCATTGTTGCGCAGGGTCAGAGATTTCGCACAAATTAAAGGCTCAGGTACGATTGACGAAGAAATAGCGATACATGGCCTCAATGCATTACGTGTTGATCAATACGGCCTGGATGAAATGGATAACCGGATTCTGTCAACCATTATTCATAAGTTTAATGGTGGTCCTGTAGGTATCACAACCATTGCGACGGCCGTAGGGGAAGACCCCGGCACGATCGAAGAAGTGTACGAACCATTTCTGGTGATGCAGGGATTCATCCAACGTACACCACGTGGTCGCGAAGCCACACCTAAAGCGTTCCAGCATCTCGGTGTGCCATATAAACCTATTCAAAGAGATTTGTTTTCTTAAGCGCATATGATGGACGAAAAACCTTTGAAATCGAAACAGGCAGAGCGCGGAAAGGAAACACTTTTCAGGGTTACCTATAATCATCAGAGTAAGCTTGTACAGATCGCAGACTATAAGGCCAACATGATTATTACGGTCAGTGCAATGGTGATATCGGCCATCGTAGCGGTTGTTGGTTATAGCACGGTTTCAGGCACGATCGGAAGTTATGGTTCAACATTTATCATTCCGATAGCCATTATCGTCTTGTCTTCACTCGTGGCGCTGGTTTTTGCAATACAAGCTGCACGTCCTAAATTGATCAAGGCCCACAAGCCGGGCACCACGGGACACAAGTCAAGTCTTTTATTTTTTGGTGTGATTGCCAGCTTTTCACAAACAGAATATCTTTCGAAGATGAAGGAGCTGCTTGCGGCAGGAGATGAAATGTATGAGCATATGACCATCGATATTTATTATCAGGGATTGATCCTCAAGCGCAAGTACAATCTATTGGTTTTCGCCTACCAGATTCTCATGTGGGGATTTGTAGTGAGCGTCCTGATTTTTCTTTGCTTATTATTCTTCGGACTTTAATCGAAAAGATTTGTCATTGAATCTCCTTTTCTGATCCGGTTTCGGAATTATTTTTAATCACAGCCTTTCTTTTTCTGTTGGCGCTGTTGAGCGGATCCCAGCTCACATTCAATTTGCCATCATCACCTGTTTTAGCCCTTAAGCGGACATTCACTCCTGGTTTGCCCGTCTTTTCCAAACTTTCATTTTCCGCTTTTGAAAGGTTGCTCACCGGCACCTGGATGCTCATGTCTGTGCCCAGTTTGGTGTCATAGATTCCTTCCACAAAAAGCACCACCACATTCGACCGTATTTCCATTTTGGGGATGTAAAAGGCAGATCCGTTGACCGAAAGGCGGTTTTGTAGTTCAGCAAACGTAATGTGGGAAAAGTCCCGATTCTT
>JANNSS010000074.1:0-33796 GCA_031402955.1 Saprospiraceae bacterium | reverse complement strand
GTTCCGGCCTCGATTTTAGGAACAGGAAGATATTGAACAGTCTCCGCAAACTGGGTAGCTGCATTTTTGAAACGGCCATAGAAGACCATGATGCTATCGGTCTCTCCTTTACTGAATTGATCCATCAGTAATCTTGGAACGACGACTGTATGATCAAATTCGAGATTATCAAAAAGGGTGATATAATCCTTGATGATGGTTGTGTCTTTATAATTTCTACGAAAAAAATCATATCCCTTTTTACCAATCGGCAGGATGGTTAGTTTTCCGGCAGCTCGCTGCGTTGAAAATTGGCTTTCGATTTCTCTGGCAGCAGCTTTAATGATATTCGTATTAAATGCTCCGGCAAGTCCACGATTTGAAGTAATCACGACAATGGTGGCATGTTGCACCGGGCGATCTTTTCCAAAGCTTATCGATACATCTCCTTCCACCGCAGATAGGACGTTGCGCAACATATGGTTGAGCTTGTCCGCATACGGACGCATGCGTACAATGGCATCCTGTGCCTTACGAAGCTTTGCAGCCGAAACCATTTTCATGGCTTTGGTGATTTGCTGCGTGGAGCTTACCGACTTCATACGCTCCCGTACTTCCTTAAGCTTGCCGCTCATCTGCTTATGCGTTTATGGTGATGGTTCTGTAATGGAAAGTAGATTACGCTTTGTATTGTGTCTTGAGTTCCGCAGCCAGTGCCTTCATGGTGGCGGTATCCTCATCCAGTAATTTTCCTGCGCGCAGATTATCCAATACTTGGGGATATCTTGAAGCAAGACTGGTCAGGTATAATTCTTCAAATTCCTTGATGCTTGCGATTGGAACTTCTCTTAAAAGACCATTCGTTCCCAGGTAGATGATAGCGATTTGCTTCTCCACCGGTACTGGACTGTACTGAGCTTGCTTGAGAATTTCAACATTGCGTTTTCCTTTTTCAAGCACAGCAGTAGTGGCGGCATCAAGATCTGAACCAAACTTAGAGAATGCTTCAAGGTCGCGATATTGAGCCTGGTCAAGTTTCAAGGTACCGGCAACTTTCTTCATCGATTTGATCTGGGCATTACCCCCTACCCGCGATACAGAGATACCTACGTTGATAGCAGGACGTATACCGGAGTTGAACAAACCTGACTCGAGGAATATCTGCCCGTCGGTGATGGAGATCACGTTAGTTGGGATATAGGCAGAAACGTCACCCGCTTGTGTTTCAATAATCGGAAGAGCGGTCAAAGAACCTCCACCTTTAACTAAAGGCTGGCCATTTTTATCTTTTCCGTTTTTCAGACTATCTGGCAGATCGTTCATCTGACGAGCGATGTCGTCATTGTTGATCACCTTCGCAGCTCTTTCAAGTAACCTGGAATGGAGATAGAATACGTCACCCGGGTAAGCTTCACGGCCCGGTGGACGTCGAAGCAACAGGGATACCTCACGATAAGCAACAGCTTGCTTTGACAAATCATCATAGATGATCAAGGCTGGACGACCGGTGTCCCTGAAAAACTCTCCGATAGCAGCTCCTGCAAATGGAGAATAAAACTGAAGTGGAGCAGGATCAGAAGCACTGGCAGATACGATAACTGTGTATGCCATAGCGCCTGCTTCTTCAAGCGTCTTCGCTACGTTAGCAACAGTTGATGCTTTCTGACCGGATGCAACATAGATACAATATACAGGCTCTCCTTTTTCAAAGAATTCCTTCTGATTGATAATCGTATCTATTGCGATAGCAGATTTGCCTGTCTGACGGTCACCGATGATCAACTCACGCTGACCACGACCGATCGGAATCATCGCATCGATAGCTTTGATACCTGTCTGTAGTGGTTCACTTACCGGTTGACGGAAGATAACCCCTGGTGCTTTACGCTCCAATGGCATTTCATAGGTGACACCTGTGATAGGGCCCTTTCCATCGATTGGCTGTCCGAGTGTATTGACAACCCGTCCGATAAATCCTTCACCAACATTGATACTGGCGATCCTACCGGTACGGCTTACTCTTGAACCTTCCTTGATACTGTCACTTGAACCCATCAATACCACACCCACATTGTCCTCTTCCAGGTTCAATACGATAGCTTGAACGCCATTCTCAAATTCAACGAGCTCACCAGATTGTGCCCGGTTCAAACCATACACACGGGCGATACCATCACCCACCTGAAGTACGGAACCTACTTCTTCTAATTCTGCTGCACTTTGAAATCCGGATAACTGCTGTTTGAGTATCGCTGATATTTCATCAGGTTTTACATCCACCATGATTTTGTTTATTTAGATGTTGATCGTTATTAGTATTCGTGTATTATATAGCTGCTTGATAATCTTTTGATGAAAACTCCTTACGCAAGAGATCCAGTTGATGCTTGATACTGGCATCATACAGTTTATCTTCAAAGGAAATGACAAATCCTCCGATCAAGTTTGCATCAACAGAAGTCTTGAACTGAATATTGCCATGTGTCAGTTTACTGTCAACGAGTTTTTTCCTGATCGACTCAAGTGTCTCGGCCGATAATGCTTCTGCGGAAACAACTTCAACGATTGAAATTCCTTTGATCACGCGGTATTGGTTGACAACCTCTTCGGCGATTTCCCCCAGGTAAGCTTCTCTGCCTTTCCTCAGGATAATCTCAATAAAAGAATGAGTCATTGGATCAACCTTTCCTGAGAAAATGGCATCCAGGACTTTTCCTTTCTTGTCCGAATTGATAATGGGGCTTTTCAACAACAGCGCTACATCCTTTAGTTTAGACACTTCCGCAAAGAAGGCCATATCCTCCACAACCCTGTCAAGCTTGCCTTGCTCACCGGCGAGGTCAATCAGGGATTTGGCGTATCTGGATGCTATCCGGTATGATGACATGGTTTCTTAATAAATGTTAGTTGTCAATCGTGAGTCGTCAATCGTGAGTCGTGAGGTATTTCCTTCGCCTTAGCCTTAGCTTAATTTTATATCATTTACAAGCTTATCCACCAGGTTCTTCTGCTCCTGGGTCTGGCCCATTTGCTGGCGGATCAGTTTTTCGGCGATATCAATGGACATCTGGCCTACCTGGTTTTTAACTTCCACGATAGCTTTGTTCTTCTGGTTTTCAATCTCCTGCCTGGCATCTGCTACAATCTTCTGAGCTTCCAGTTTTGCTTTGTCGCGGGCTTCTGTGATCAGGTGGTCACCGGTCAGCTTGGCTTCACGCAACAGTTTTGCTCTTTCTTCACGGGCTTCGTTCAACAGGCGTTGATTGTCATTGTTGAGTTGTGCCATTTCTTCTTTTGCCTTCTTAGCTTCGTCAAGGGCAGACTGAATATCGTCTTCACGTTTCTTCAGGGCATCCTTGATCGGCCGGAAAGCAAACTTTCCAACCATGATCCAGAAGGCTATGAAAATAATCGTGGTCCAGAACAGCAAGCCTATTCCAGGACGGGCAACGGTAAACTCTGAAAGGAAAAACAGATCCATAGTTTATTTTTTTTCTCCCCCGGTTGATATCAGGAGTTTTTGATTTTTTTTAAAAGATTCCAGAAGCCCGGCCAATCGCAAGGCATCTGGAATAGTTCGTTGTTGCAATTACTTTACAAGGAAAGCCATGATGATCGCGATCAGCGCTGCACCTTCTACAAGGGCTGCTGTCAAGATCATGTTTGCACGGATATCACCAAGTGCTTCTGGCTGACGGGCGATAGCTTCCATAGCTTTTCCCCCGATAGAACCTACGCCGATACCTGCACCGATGGCTGCTAAACCCATACCAATTGCTGCGATAGAACCTGTCATGTTAATGAGTATTTATTGAGTTAGTTAAATGCTTGTTTCGTTCTGACCCCCTACCCCCTGAAAGGGGGCGTTGATTTCGAACTTTATCCTTTTCCTTCTTACTTCGATATTCCTTGTTCGTTATTCTTTATTCTCTGAGCCTCTATTCTCTCCTTGCCCCTTGCTCCCTGCTCCTTGCTTAATGTTTTTCAGCATGGTGATGCTCTTCTGTCGCAGCTCCGATATAAGAAGCAGTCAACAGTGTGAACACATATGCCTGTATAAACGCCACCAACAATTCGATGGCCATGATAAAAATGGTCAGTGGTATAGATACGACAGCTCCGACAACCCCACCGGCTAAACTTTCGCCGAGTTTGCCAAACATGAAGATCAATCCAACAAACGCCATGACCACGATGTGTCCGGCAGTAATGTTGGCAAAAAGACGCAACATGAGGGTGAAGGGTTTGATAAACATGCCTAATATCTCCACTGGTGTCAGAATCAAAATCTTAATGATGGCTGGTACACCCGGCATCCAGACAATGTGACTCCAGTAATGTTTATTTCCGTTGATCGTCACCACGATAAAGGTGATGAGTGCCAGTACAGCCGTAAAGCCGAGGTTGCCTGTCACATTGCTTCCTCCCAGGAAAGGGATCTGGCCGAATAGATTCAGGCCAAGGATAAAGAAGAATAAAGAAAGCAACAAAGGCAGGAATTTTTCCCATTTATGTCCAAGAAATGGTTTGGCGACCTCATCCTGGATAAACAGGAAAATGGGTTCAACAAAAGACTGCAATCCCTTGGGCGCCATATTATCTCTCGTCCTATAAGCCCTGGCAATGCTGAAAAATGCCCATGCAAGTAGCAGGGCGATGATCAGCATGGTTACTACATTTTTTGTCAGCGATAAATCGTAGAAAGAAGTGATGCCGCCTCCGAAAAGGCCACCGTCTGCAGTACTTTGGGATTCTAGCAAATAATGTTTGCCTTGATAGCAGGCATATGAAATCTCTTTATTTTCCCCATCGACCACTTTGTTTTCGTGGATAAAGCCTTCCAGGGCTACTTCGCCGGAAGGGAAAGAAGAATCTTGTATTCGTTTTACAGCACCAGCATCTAAAACATACTGATTATAGGCGGTACGGCCTTCCCCATGGCCAAAAAAGTCAAAATTGAACTTGCCGGAGGAAAAGACATCCCATCCATGGCCTTTTGCATAGAGGATGCATGGTAATGGAAAATTGAAGGAACCGATGCTATATACGTTGGCATCAGAAATGTGATGAAATGCTGTAGACGTAGCGTCATATTCGGTTTCCTCTACATCTCCGTGAAAATGACAGGCATGGACCTCATGGGCTGTATCCCCATGCATATCAGTCCCATGGCCAGTAGTGGTGGAGTCCGCATGGGCTTCCTGGCCTGCTGTGTGGCTGGTTTCCTGATGGGTGGTATTATGCTCCTGGGCAGCCAGTGATACCGGAAAACCGGTAATCATGACGAGTGCTGGAATGAGGTAAAAAAGTGCCATTAAACTTCGTAATTCCTTCATTTGCAGAGGGTATTCTTCAAATCAGGCGCAAAGGTAAGAAGAAAGGGCTGTGTAACCTAGATAGGGTTCAAATCTTTTTTGAAGCAGGTGGGGAAATTAAAAAAGGCCCTTCCGGGCCTTTTTTATTCTTATCGTGCATATGCGATCGCTCTTTTCTCGCGAATAACCGTCACTTTCACCTGACCAGGATATTGCATTTCATTTTGAATCTTCTGTGAGATCATAAATGAGAGATCATCAACAAACTCATCGGTGACTTTATCACTCTCCACGATCACGCGAAGTTCTCTTCCAGCCTGCAGCGCATATGCTTTCTGAACGCCTTCAAAACCCATCGCCAGATCTTCGAGGTCGCCGATCCGTTTGAGATAACTTTCGAGGATTTCCCGTCGTGCTCCAGGGCGTGCGCCGCTGATCGCATCACAAGCCTGGACGATGGGGGAGATGATGTTATCCATCTCGATTTCATCGTGGTGGGCTCCGACAGCATTGCACACGAATGGAATCTCACCGTGCTTCTCGCATATCTGCATGCCGAGGATAGCGTGGGAGAGTTCTGATTCTTCTTCTGATACCTTTCCGATATCATGGAGGAGGCCGGCACGTTTGGCCAATTTTACCTGTTTTGGATTCAGGCCAAGTTCGGCTGCCATCACGGCGCACAACTGTGCTGTCTCGAGACTATGCTTGAGTAGGTTCTGGCCATACGATGACCTGAAACGCATGCGTCCAACCATCTTGACGAGATAAGGATTGAGTCCATGTATGTCCAGATCGATCACGGTGCGCTCACCGATCTCTACAATCTGCTCATCCATTTGCTTTTTGACTTTCGCTACTACCTCTTCAATACGGGCAGGGTGAATTCTTCCGTCAGCCACTAAGCGTTTCAGCGCGATACGGCATATTTCACGTCGGATCGGGTCAAAGCTGGAGATCACGATCGCTTCCGGTGTATCATCCACTACGATCTCAGCTCCTGTGGCAGCTTCCAGTGCGCGGATATTACGTCCTTCACGACCGATAATCTGGCCCTTAATGTCATCTGATTCAAGGTTGAATACAGACACTGTATTTTCAATCGTATACTCAGCACACATGCGCTGGATCGTCTGGATGACGATCTTCTTAGCTTCTCGTGCTGCATTAGCTTTTGCATTGGCCACAGCTTCTTTCTCAACAGCCATTGCTTCAGCTACAGCTTTGCTGCGAATAGCCTCGATGAGTTGATCCTTAGCCTGTGCTTCGGTGAGCCTGGCAATGGTTTCAAGCTCTTTGATGATTTTTTCAGTGGACATATCAAGCTCTTCCTTCCGCTTGGTCACCACCTTCAGCTGCTTCTCAAGGTTTTCTTTGATGGCCTTGATTTCTGATTCCCTTACTTCAAAGCCCTCCGCTTTTGCATTGATGGCCTCCTGCTTGAGTTTAAGGTCGTTTTCTTTATTGACAACGTCCACTTCCCGATCTTTCAACTCCAGCTTATGTTGGGCCTTTTCAGTTTCAAACTGGCCTTTAAGACTGTTGTATTTCTCCTTTGCCTCCTGGATTTTGCGGTTCTTGATGCTTTCATGCTTGGCATCTGCCTGTGATAGCACTTTTTCCGCTTTCATTTCGGCTTCATCCACGATGCGCTTGGCGGTAAGCCTGGCTTCCTGGACAGCAAGATCCGCTTTCTGGTTACTGTCTTCAAGAAGACGCTTCTTGCCCCCCTTGATCACTAAAGTGGCCACGAGGTATCCTATGATCAACCCCAGAACACCTAGTCCTCCGGCTAATATAAATACGTTCATTTACAATAAAATTTTAGGTCAACAAATATGGTTTGCCGGCCTCAGCGCAGAAGTGGTTTTCGGGAACTGCAGGTAATGACTAATCCAGCGAATGAGCTTCCAGCACCTGTAATTGGTTCCGGATATCAATCAATGTATTCCAGGAGGTTTCGTCTACCATCCTGGACTGGACTTTATGATAATCGACAGCGTAGGTGAGCAGGGCCATCAATATGCAATCCTGAAGATCCTTTTGGGTAAATTCTGATTGATATTGTTTAATACGGGCATTGATTTCTTCAATTGCTTTTGTCACATACACTTCCTCTTCTTCAGAAACCTTGAGAGGTATTTTAGTACCGGCTATGTTTGCTTCTATCCGATTCATATGTTATTTATTCTCCAATAAGGATTCAACCTGTGGAATACATTTTTCAACTTCTTTCATGATACCCCTGATTTCTTTTCGGGTCTCCGTTTTCCATTGATCTAATCCTTTTGTATCTCTCAATGATTCCTGGTTTATAGTCTCCAGTCTTTTACTAAGCGTTCCCTGTTGTTTTATTGCCTCTTCCAGGCTAAGGGCCAATGATTTATTTTCAGTTTCAAGTTTTTTGTTCTTCTCTATAGCCGTACGATAGTCCTGCACCATCCGGTCCAGTCTTTCTTGTATATCCTGTATTAACTCGTTGGGATGATACATCGTACGTTAAATATAACGCGAAAGTAGGAAAAAGATAGATATAGTTTAAAATCAATGTGTACCAGCTTGATTTTAAGGGGTAAATGGCGGAATGGCGGGAGGGGCTTAAGGGGCCTGACCAAATCGAAACCATTTGTAGGGGTTCAAAATATTGAACCCCTACAAATGGTTTCGGTTTGGATATTACCTCCTGATCTCCGCATTTACCCCGGCCATCAGTGCTTTCTGCACTTTATTGAACCACAGGTCAATCTCTTTATCAGAGAGGGTGGCTTCCTTATTTTCAATCGTAAACCTCAGCGCTACACTCATCTTACCCTGCCCAAGCTGGTCTGCATTCTTATAGATATCAAACACCTCAATTTGGGTCAGAGAATCACCTGCGGCCTCGATGGCAACCTGTTGAATCATATCATACGTGGTGCTTTCGTCAATAACAATGGCCAGATCTCTGATGACCGCCGGAAAACGGTTAAGCTCCTCATAAATTGTTGTGGAACGGCTAGCCAGAGCAATCAATGGCTCCACTAAAAAATCAGCCGCATATAATTCTTGTCGGATATCAAACCTGCTACAGAGTTCACCTGAAATCTTGCCGAACCTCAGGAAAGCAAGGTTTCCAACATTATAATTCAATCCATACTCCAGGCCATGACTGTCCTTGACACTTTCGACACTCCAGTTTTTAATACCGAGTCTTAAGAGGAGTGAATGAACTATGGCTTTAAGTGCAAAAAAGTCTATGCGCCTGCCTCCCCCAGTCTGCCAGCTTGCTGGCTCCTGTTGTCCGGTCATGGTAATAACCAGATGTTCCGATTCCTGAGGCAATTCGTTTTTCTGGAGGTACGACTTTCCGAATTCAAAAAGGCGCAGATCCTCCTGTTTACGGTTGACATTCCTTTTGACCGTTTCGAGAGTAGGTATTAGCATCTCTGGTCTGAGCAGGTTTAATGACTCATTTGAAGTGTTGTGTATTGTCACCCATTGACTACTGTCTGTCCAACCGATTTCTTTATAATAGGCAGGTTGCGTCAGGGACATATTCATCGTTTCCAGAAATCCTTTTGCGGCCAGAAAATGTCCCATAAGTCTTCTGAGTTTGTGTGCGTTGTATCTGGGCTCAATGGCAATGGAGGTGTGCATCCTTGAAGGCAGCGGCACATTAGAAAATCCATACACTCGCAGTATCTCTTCTATGACATCAATCTCTCTCAACACATCCGCCTTGTTGGTAGGTATATCCACAGACCATGCTATTCCGCCCTGGTTCATGTATGGCATATTAAGCGCGCCCAGAACTTTCTCTACCTCCGCAGCAGTGAAAGCTACCCCTGTCTTTTCGTTTAAGGTCTTTAAAGTCAGACTGACTCGTACCGGAAGGACTGGCTGAGGATAGAGATCAAATACTTCAGATGAAACAGTACCTCCTGCTAATTCACGTAAAAGATCAACGGCTCTTGCCAATGCTTTCAGCGTGATATTTGGATCTGATCCCTTTTCAAAACGTCTTGCCGCTTCGGTCCGTAGATTGTGCCGCATGCTAGAGCGTCTGACAGAGCCTGCATTGAAATGTGCAGCTTCCAGGAATATAGTCTTAGTGTTTTCTGAAACACCCGAACTAAGTCCGCCATAAACACCACCGATGCACATCGGATATCCGTCTGCATCACATATCATGAGATCTTCTGCATGAAGCGTATACTCCTGACCATCGAGTGCGAGAAAAGGTGTGCCTGCAGGTTTAGTTTCAACAATGATCTCCTGACCCTTGATTTTATCCGCATCAAATGCATGCAGGGGCTGGCCCATCTCATGGAGGACAAAATTGGTAATGTCAACCACATTGTTAATCGATTTGACACCAATGGCCTGAAGACGTTTTTTAATCCAATCCGGGGAATGACCTATCGTAATACCAGAAACCATAACCCCTGAATACCTGGGACATGCTCCAGTATTTCGGACACTAACTTTGAATGGGGATTTTGCTGAAGGCTCTTCGATATCTGGTATCAGTGGCCAGGTTACCGGATGAAAAACATTTTCCCGTACACTCAGAAACGCGGCCAGATCAGCAGCAACGCCGATGACGGATGTTGCATCGGACCGATTTGGGGTCAAACCTATTTCATAAAGTATGTCTGCTGTAATCTGGTAATATTCACAGGCCAATGTCCCTGCTGATATGCTTTCAGGCAGTATCATGATACCATCATGACTGCTGCCAAGTCCCAATTCATCTTCTGCGCATATCATACCTTCACTCACCTGCCCTCTGATCTTTGAAATTTTGATCGTCCAAGGTTTCCCGGTGGCATCATACAATTCTGTTTCAGGGAGCACTACCCAAACCGTCTGACCAGCAGCAATATTGTTAGCGCCACAAACGATGGTTGAAGGAACTGACCCACCAACATCAACAGTGGTGACACTTAATCTGTCAGCATCCGGATGCTTGACACAGGTTAGGACTTTACCAGCTATTACCCCCTTCAAGCCTCCTTTGACCGATTCCCACGTTTCCATTTTTTCGACTTCCAGGCCGAGCGAGGTCAGTGCATCACTGATCTGTTCCGGGGTCAGGTTGAGCTTGAGATAATCATTGAGCCACAGTAAGGAAACCGTCATTTTTACTTCTCTTTTCGAATGTATAATCCTCACCCCATACCGGGGTAATCAGGGCGGCAAAGATAAGTTTAATTTGAGCCTTAGGGCCTTTGGTTATTCCGCCAGATGAACGGAAGCAGCCTGCAGTATTGGAAAATCAGACCCGTTGACGAGGGAAACAAAAGCGATAATTTGCATTTTGTCAGCTTCCCAGCCGGCATCCAGTTTTTTCGTAAATGATTCGCTAAAGGTTTGACCGGTAGTAATGGAGGATAGTACCGGGGCACCGGTAACAGGTGTCATCATGTCTCTCAAAACATGTTTATGCTCATAATCCTCGACGATACCTCCTGCTTCGAAAACATCCTGGGCATCTATAATCCCGCTCTCCGTCAGCATGATGGAAAGGCGGATTTCTCCTGACAAAGCTTCTTTCCCAATACCTGAAACGGTAACTATTAACTGTCTGGATTGTACATCATAAGTTCGCACGATACTTATGTCGATTGCCGGTGGCGTCTGAATCGCTGAAGTAACGGCTGAAGCCCATTGATTCAAACTGAGCTGCATCTCTCCGTTGACTTGTGTTCTATTGACCACGCCTGAAGGGTAACCAAGGGGCTGGGAGAGATATTCAATTAAAAACTCACCCTCCTCGGTTCGCAAATCATACGTACCCAAAGGGAAGAACTGAGGGTTTGCAAAAAATCCTGCATGCAAGGATACAACAACAAGATTATTTGGAAACTGGGTTAAAAGATTTTCCAATTCCCTGCTGCCTTTGGGGCAGTTGGTACATCCTTTCCCGGTAAACTCTTCGATCAGCACTACGCGATTTCCAGTAGGCACAAATGGCTGGATAACTCTTTGCTCTTCATAGCATCCTCCGAGCATCAGGGATATCCATAAGACACCTGAAAGATATAGATGCAAAAATGTTGAAGGTTTGTTTTGGTCTGCCATTATGGTTAAAAAATTAAGTCAGTTAAAAATTGGCACTAATATTCAATTTCACTCCGCTGAAGGCGGGTTCCAACCTGCAGATCCCTCCGGAACACACTACTCCTTCCACCTGCTTGACATATCGTAAAGCGTATCGGGTGGAACCGGCTGAGTAGACTACCCCGGCAGTTGGGTAATGGAGTTTTTCACCTTCTTTACCATCTTCTTTAACGGTCGGAGCAATATTGTACATATCGGAAAGTTCGAAAAGCCAATGTGGCGAAATGGAGAACTCTGCAAGGGCATACAACCAACTACCATAATCCTGTTCAGTAGACATGTATTGTACCTCTGTGCGTAAAGATTTTTTCTGATCAAACTTGTACAGGTAATCTATATAGGGCGTTATCGCTTCAACAATTGGTACACCGGCTTTGCCCTGGTAAAGCTCCTGATCATATCGAAGAAACTGGACACCTCCGATCATCGTCCATTTCTTAGGTTTTTTCAGCGTAAACTGGGTATAGAGTTCATCGTAAATATTACGATTTTCTTCAGCTTCCGGACGGGTGATTCGTGCATAATTAACCAGGAGACTGAGCTTCTTATTGACGGCATATCTTGCATCAATCTGGAAGGCTTCTTCATCAAGCTCCTGGGTAGCTGGAGCATATCTTGATGTGAGTCGGTATGTATTGACCCTGGCCATTGGCGGAAGAAAATCAATTAACCCCCGGTTGCCCGCTACAAACGGATCTGCCCTGGATACAAAATTGCTTGTCCTTTTATATTGAGCGGATAATCCCAGTCCATCACCTACATAAGACAATGTGGTATAAAAGACATACCCATCTGTCAATACAAACTTGCCTACCGACTCAACACCAGTCCATAAGGTGCTGGTAGCATAAATGTCATTGATGACTTCTTGGGTTTTATACGCACCTTCGATGTACCACGAAAAGCGACCAGTTGAAAGTGTATTATACAACGTCACGGAGACGGTGTTGTATGGTACAGAGTCGATAAAGTCTTCGGGGGTGTATTGGCTCAGCGTTCCAGCCAGGGCATCCATTTGTGCATCGGAGAGTGTTTTGTGGGTGGCCCCAAATCCAGGCGCAATGGTGACCTTGCCTTCTTCACCGAAAGACTTAAATCCATCAATGTTAATTCCTGTAAGCACAGACTCATACAAATCAAAAAGGTTTTTTTGGCGTCCGGCGATCCCCTTGATAGTCCAATCCGGTGATATCTCGTAGGCAACCTTTAAGCCAACAAGGGCATTGTCAATGAGTAAAGGCCTTTCTTCATACGCTCTGAAGATGATGCCGCTACCTATCTGATCGTAGATATAACCTCCAAGAATTGAGAGTTTTCCAAGTTTCTTTCCAGCATACCAGCGGCCGATACCCTGCTCAGTATAGGAATCCGTAGGATTGAGCAGGGCAGAATTTTCAAACATATCATACCGCATGCCAAAATCAAACCCCGCAATCTGGGCGCGCAATGACAACCAGGTCTCTAATCCTATCTGTTGGCGCTCGTATTGCGGAATGCCCGGAGGGACGATCTTTTCATCATAGAGATAGAAATAGGTATTGTTGTCAAGGCTACCGGAGACACTTAATTGCTCCTGAGAATAAACCAGGGAAGAAAGCGTTGAACAGATAACAAGGGTAAGGAGCCGGTACACTGACATAAACCTGTATGATTAATGATTCGTTAAAAGGGAAGGAATCTGGGAATCAATTGGCTTCAAAAATAGATATTTGAGTGACGGTAAGAGGTCATTTCTTTACCTTACTTGAAGTTTCCTATTACATTCAAATAACCTTAATGTGAATAAATTACTGATTTTCTTTGCTTTAGCCTCGCTTTCCTTCGGTTTTACGCCATCTGGGGTATCTAAAAAATTGCCGGACATCACGATCACGGATCTGCAGGGTAAACCAGTAAAAATCCAGGAATACACGAAGGACAGCAAATACACGATTCTGAGTTTCTGGGCCACCTGGTGTGCCCCTTGTAAAAGGGAATTGGATGCAATAGGCGAATTATACCCTGAATGGATTGAAGCATATGATGTTAGGTTAGTCGCCATAACTATTGATAATGCCAGGGCCCTAACCCAGGTTAAGCCGCTGATCGAAGAAAAAGGCTGGGAATTCGATATCCTGGTAGATTCGAAACAGGAGTTGCAGCAGGCGCTCAATTTTCAGGCCATTCCTCAAACCTTTGTGGTAGACGCGGAAGGCAATATTCTCTACCAACATGAAGGCTATACGCCAGGCGATGAATATGAACTTGAAAAGATCATCAAGGAACTGTCCGGAAAATAACCAATCCTTCATCCGGAAAAATCTTCTTTTGATCTCCAGAGGAGACAACCTTTGGTTACAATAAATATTGTATATTTGGAAACGGTGATTGTAGACAAATCTTTCCCCAGATCTGCTCTGCCTCATCAACATAAATGTTTTGATATCGCTCCACATTAACAACTTTTCAAGACAGATATTTATTTTCTAGCTCCGTGGCTTCACAGCTACCGGAACTTTACTTTTTAGTATATTTAGATAAAATAGAACAGCGATGAGTGAGCATGTAGTTGATCTCCAGGCGTCCTTACACGATTATTTCGGTTTCAGTCAGTTTAAGGATGAGCAGGAAGCCATCATACAAACAGTGATAGACGGCAGAGACTGCCTGGTGATCATGCCGACAGGTGGAGGCAAATCACTTTGTTACCAGTTGCCGGCGTTGATGATGGAAGGTACAGCCATTATTATTTCCCCACTGATTGCACTGATGAAAAATCAGGTAGATGCTATCCGTGGATATAGCGAAGGAGATGTCATAGCTCACTTTTTGAATTCTTCACTCGGTCGCAAGGAAATAGCCCAGGTAAAAGAGGATATTGCCAGCGGTGCCACCAAATTATTATACGTTGCCCCGGAGACTTTAACCAAGGAAGAAAACCTGGAGTTTTTCAGAAACACCAATGTGTCATTTGTGGCTGTTGATGAAGCTCATTGCATTTCCGAATGGGGACATGATTTCAGGCCGGAGTATCGCAACATACGTTCGATGATCGAACGCATAGGAGATAACATTCCGGTGATAGCCCTGACCGCAACAGCAACGCCTAAAGTACAGACGGATATCGTCAAAAGTCTGGAGATGAAAAACGAGCGAAAGTTCATATCCAGCTTTAACCGGCCTAACCTCTATTATGAAGTGCGTCCTAAACTTGGAAAAGACCAGACGATAAAAGAAATACTTCAAATCCTGAAAGGGAAGGGAGGCCCTTCCGCTATCATCTACGTGCAGGCAAGGAAGACTACGGAAGAACTGGCCGAAATGCTCAACCTGAATGGGATCTCAGCGGCTCCGTATCACGCTGGTATGGATGCCAAATCAAGGGCACACGTTCAGGATTCATTTTTGAGTGAAGAAGTAAAAGTTATTTGTGCCACCATCGCGTTCGGAATGGGTATTGACAAACCGGATGTACGCGTGGTGATTCATTATGATATTCCAAAGAGTATAGAAAATTATTATCAGGAGACAGGGCGTGGAGGTCGCGATGGCATGGAAGGTTCATGTTACTCTTTCTATGCACCAAAGGATATCTATAAACTGGAAAAATTTCTCCGTGACAAACCGGTTGCCGAGCGTGAAATGGGTGGACAATTACTCGAAGAAGTAGTCGCCTACGCGGAAACCAGCGGATGCCGGCGCAAATTTTTACTTCACTATTTCGGTGAAGAATATGATGATACCAATTGCGGAGGCTTTTGTGATAACTGCCGCTATCCGAAAGAAAAACACGAGGTCAAGAATGAAGTCAAGACCGGACTGGAAGTGGTCCTAAAACTCAAGGAAGGTTATTCCACTAAAGTCATTGTGGACTTTCTGATGGGCAAATCCAGCAAGGAGATGAATGAGTATGAATTCAGTAAACTGGAAGGATATGCTGCGGGTATTGAAAAAGGGGAGGTCTTCTGGTATTCGATTCTACGTCAGACGTTACTTGCAGGTTTGCTGGAAAAAGAAATTGAAAACTACGGTGTCCTCAAAGTGACTGCTCAGGGTAAAGCCTATATCAAGAAACCAAAGAGTTTTAAAATTCCACTCAACCGTGATTTTTCGGAAGAGAAAATGGCCTCAGACGAAGTGCCGGCAAAAATGGTGGCGCTGGACGAAGTGCTCGTAGCCCAACTAGAAGATTTGCGCAGGAAAGAAGCGAAGAAAAAAGGGGTGCCGACATGGGTCGTATTCCAGGATGTCTCGCTGCATGAGATGGCTACACATTATCCTGTCAACATGGAAGAACTCTCGGGCATCAGTGGAGTGTCCATGGGCAAGGCGCAGAAATATGGAAAAACCTTTGTCGAGGTCATTAAAAAATACGTTGAGGACAATGAAATCGAACGACCCAGTGATATGGTCGTACGACAGGTAGCCAATAAATCAAGAACTAAAGTCCAGATCATCCAATCGATCGACCGTAAAATGCCGCTCGAGGATATTCAAAGGACGAACAACCTCGGCTGGGATGAACTCCTCGAAGAACTGGATATCATCGTCAGTAGTGGTACTAAACTTGATATTCAATACTGCCTTGAGACCGTTGATGAAAGCATCCAGGAAGAGATCTATGAATATTTTATGAATGCCACTTCTGATTCCTTCAATGATGCCTACCAGGCCCTGAAGGATGATGACATCACCGTAGAAGAGATCCAATTGGTGCGGATAAAATTCCTGTCTGATATTGCAAATTAAAAAGTGAATCCAGACGTGAGACGTGAGACGTGAGACGTGAGACGAGAGACGTGAGACGTTAGGCGTGAGGCGTGACGTGAGACGCAACCACTCACCACTCACCACTCACTACTCACTACTCACTACTCACTGCTAACTGCTAACTGCTAACTGCTAACTTTCCATGATCGACAAAATCCATATCCTCAATGGACCCAACCTCAACCTTTTGGGAAAGAGGGAGCCGGATGTATATGGCACTAAATCATTTGAGGAATATTTTGAAACATTAATCGTAAAGTATCCAGGTATTTCACTGACCTGCCTGCAGACAAATCATGAAGGTATACTCATAGATCAGTTGCACCTATTTGGGTTCGAAAAAAATACCGGAATCATCCTCAATGCCGGGGGCTTATCGCATACGTCAATCGCTCTAAGAGATGCTGTAGCGTCTATCGCCAATCCCGTAGTTGAAATACATATATCGGATATATACAAAAGAGAATCCTTTCGATGGCATAGCTACCTCGCGGAGGTGTGCGCAACTCATTTTACAGGGCATGGATTAGATGGTTATCGGATGGCGATTGACTTCCTGTTAAAAAAATAAGCTGTTTAGTTTAGGCCTGCTAACTGTTGACATATTGATCAGGTTGATCCAGAAGCTCCTGGAGTAGCGTGAAGAACTGACCAGCATGATAGCCATCTGCAAGACCATGGTGGAGCGTCAAACCAATAGGCAGGTATCTTTCACCATCGCGCTCAAAATGTTTACCGAACACAATCATTGGCACTGACGTATTCCCTGCCTTTCTGAAAGGATGCCGGAATCCCGAAAAGGAAACCCACGGTATCGGTGAAAAATAAATTCTGGCCAGGTCATCATCATTTGCATCCACCCCTTTCTTATCTTTTTGCCTTTGAAAAATCTCCTTTGCTTCCGTGATGAATCCAGTGAAATCCTGCTGGTAATTGAAATATCCAAACCCATACGTACCATCATCATAGAGGATGGTAGACCCGGGATGTACCGTATGATAACGCCGTACATTTCCGTCTCCATCAATACGACACCGTAGCTCTTCAATTTGATTACATGCCAAGGATCCGACATACAGGAATGCCAGAAAAAAAGGGTATTCATTTGCTTTTACAGCCTTGTAAAATGCAGTAATCCGTACTTCACACATCAGATCCCAGGTGGGATTGTCATATGAGGTAAAGAAGCTAAACAACTCCTTTCGCTTCCATTGTTCTAAATCGATGATATCGTACATGAAGTAATTATTCGATTGACAAAGATACTGCATCGTGATGCCGCAGAGACATGATATAAAAAGTAGAGACGTGATAATAAATGGTAGAGACGCGATAATAAAAAAGTAGAGACGCGATATTAAAAAAGTAGAGACGCGATATTAAAAAGGTAGAGACGCGATATTAAAAAGGTAGAGACGCGATAAATCGCGTCTCTACCTTTTTAATATCGCGTGTATTAACACCTATTACTCTCTCACTCTCTTACAGTCTTACTCTCTGCTAGAAAGTGTATCTCAAACCCACCTGAGCCTGCCACCTGCTATTGAGGCTAAAGTCATTAAAGATGGATGCTGTCTGAGCTGTATCAAACCTGTAGGATGGCACACTGTTAGACACTGAAACGCCGATAGGTTGTGCAAGGCCGGTAGTCGTGGCAATCTCCCGTACACCCCAATCTGAGCTGATCAGGTTTCCTACATTGAGGATATCGATACTCAATTGGATATTGCTGCCATTGCTCAAGCCGAACTCCTGAATGACGCGCATATCCCAACGTGAATACCATGGACTAACAGCTCCGTATTTTTCAGCGATTTCGCCACGGTGAGCGCTCAGGTATTTATCCTGTTCAATATAATTGTTGAAGGCATCACGTTGCTGATCTGGAGTGGCATCAGGTGTTGCTATAAAATCCATTTGGCTCAACTCACCCACGGTAGGAATATACATCAGGTCATTTAAGCCTGAACCATCATTGTTGATATCACCGGAATAGGTATAGCTAAACCTACCTCCTTGTGCATACTCTGCAAAAACGGAAATGTGAGTAGCCCATGATTTGCCATATGTAAACTTCTTGTACAAGGAACCGACAAATCTGTGTTTGTTACCGTAAAGGGATGGTGCCAGTTCTGGTATGTTAGAATGCAACACATTGGCAGGGTTGCGATCATATGCATCAGATGATATTTCAGCATCGATCGAAGCTGCATCTTTAGCATCAAGATAGTTGTACGCAACCATCCAACCCAAATTGCTGGCATATTCCTTCCTGACCTGGAAAGCGGCATTGAAGGAATAACCCAGATCTGTATTTGAAAATATGTACGCATTTGTCGGTCCACCAAAATTCTGAACACGGTCAGCATTAGTATAAATCGGACGCGAACCAACTCCGGCTAAATTGCCTGTCGGAGGCCTGAGACCATAATTACGCACCATCGCTGCCTGAATATCCTTTGTGTAGATGAGGTCCATCGTAAATGTATATCCATTACCTATTTTACGGTCATAGCCCAGGTTGGTTCTCCAAACCTGTGGGTACTTGAAATCAGGATCTGTCATGCAATAAAAAAAGGAATTAGGGTTGGCAACCTGGTTACCTATCCATACAAATGGAAATCTACCTGTAAACAACCCTGTACCTCCGCGTAATTGTGCGGACTGATCACCATTGAGGTCAACATTAAATCCTAATCTTGGAGAGAACAAAGGTGTTGATGCAGGCAGTATCGTCTGATCAAAAGTAACAGCCGCACCACCTTCATCTGAATAAACGATCGTCGGATCGTAGCAGCAATTTCTGTCTATATTTTCTTGTATCTTTTCAGGAGTATCAAAATACAACGGAATATCTGCTCGCAAACCAAGTGTCAAGGTAAACTGATCACTGACAGCCCATTCGTCCTGTGCAAAGAAAGCTAACTGTCCCATATTGGTTTCAGCAAGCGCCCAGGTGTCATTGGCATTATTATTATCAAATGTAGTTTGTGCACCAGCCACCATTGCAGCAAACTCAGGAGAATTCACATAGCTTTCGACACTTGCTATATCTATATCCGGTCCGAAAGTTCCGCCATAGGCATTCAGGTTAAAGGAATTGTCAAAGGAGAACTTCTCTAAGCTACCGCCGAGGGTGAGTGTATGGCCCTTCAGGTAAATATTGAAATTGTCGGAAATCTGGAGGACCTGCTGATCAAGACTATTGTTAATGGAAAATGGTTCGTGACCGGCAACGATATAACGTACACCATCCTTAGCAATACTGAGCACTGGGAACGGAGTTGAAAACGGATCACGTTGGTCTTTAAACTGGGTGAGACCTACGCGGAATTTGTTAGCATACTTATTTCCAAAGATTGATTTCAACTCAATAACTCCACCGAGAATATCATTATTGATCGTGTATCCGGAGTTTTCGAACTGCAGGGTTTGAAAATCAGGTCCCCTGCGGCCAATAGCGGATGGGTGCGCTGGTTTGTCTTTATAGGCGTCCAGATAATTGAAAGTTGCACTCAGCTTATGGTTCGTTCCCAGGTTAAAGTCAAACTTGAGGATGGCTTTCTGGTTATCGGTATTGTGTTTGTAATTTTCGTAACCACCGGAATTGTATCCATACTGGCTAAGCAAGCCGGATACAAATTCAAGATCCGTCGCTGACACTCTCGATACGTTAGCACCATCAAGGCCATCCCGATCTGCCAGAAAATAGGATCCCAGATCTGAGCGACGCTCGAGTTCGAAATTGGCAAAGAAGAATATTTTATTCTTGACAATAGGGCCACCGATACTAAAGCCCGTCTGCAGGGCGGTGAGGTCACCACGTGTTACTTCGGTATCCTCTACTTTGACACCAAGCATACTCTTGTTGCGATAATAACCGAAAACAGTCCCTTTAAACTCATTGGTACCTGACTTGGTCACAGCATCGATTGAAGCCCCTGTGAATCCTGATTGCGATACATCATAAGGAGCGATGGCAACCGTGATCTGCTCAATGGCGTCAAGAGATACCGGCTGAGCATCTGCCTGGCCACCGGGCGTCGCTGCATCAAGTCCGAATGGGTTATTAAAAATAGCTCCATCCAGAGAGTAGTTGTTATACTGATCATTCCGGCCTGCAAAGGAGCCACCCTCAGCCGCCATTGGATTGAGGCGGGTCAGATCCGCCGCTGATCTGGTGATTGTAGGCATGTTGCGGAGCTGGTCATTGGTGATAAATGTTGCGGCACCAGTGCGGTCATTATTGATCACTGTTGTACCACTGGCCACAACCTCAATTTCTCCAAGCTCGGTAGCAGATTCCATCAAGGTGACATCATACCGGAGTTTCTCCCCCAGTTTGAGATAGATGCCCTCAATGGATTTCTTTTCATAGCCTACAAAGCTAACCTCCAACATATAAGGTCCACCAACCCGCATGTTGGGAATCGTATAGCCTCCATCTTCACGTGTGATCACGCCATAGATCGTGCCTGAAGGGGTGTGGGTAGCCAATAAATTGGCACCTGGCAATGGTTGATTAGCATCATCCATGACATAACCCGTCATGGCGGAAGTTGTCACCTGGGCCTTTATAGTAAAGGAAAGGCACAGAATCCCTAAAAGTAGAAGTAGTTGTTTTTTCATTTGTTTTGGTTTAGAATGCGTAATAGGTGAGTAAACGAATTGTACCCAAAATATAAAGAATTCTAAAGTCAAAGTGAAAAAATCAGATATAAAACGGATTGACAGATAAAATTCTACACATGAAAATAATTCCACGGAGCAGAAAGATCATCAAAACCTCTACAATTGACTCTTTGTAAAGAAATAAACGAGGAGTACCCGGGATGGATATCCGCTTATAGCAAGAAATTTATCCTTGAAACCAGGAATTGGTTACTTGTGATGCTTCCTTTTCGGGACCGGGTCATGTCCATGACCACCCCATGGATGGCATCGTGAAATCCTCCGGAGGCCCATCCAGATCCCTTTGACCGGTCCCCACTCTTCGATCGCCCCAACCATATAATGGCTGCACGAAGGCGTGTAGCGGCAGTTAGCCCCAAGTAATGGTGACAAGGTGATCTGATAAAGCTTGATAGGCCAGATAAAGAGTTTCTTAACCATGGATCAGTAGGTATACGTCCAGGTAGTACGACCCGGTTGGAAAATGGTATAATCCTTATGTGTTTTATGCATCCGTATATCCATGATATTTCGCTGGTCATCGTAGAGCTCCAGTAAAATATCATTGGACAACGTACATTTTTTTGAGCGGCTCAATTTTGCCGGGAACTGAACATAACACCAGACGGCAAGCAAGTCATCAGATATTTCTTTACCCAGGAAATCAGGACTAAGCCGGGTGCCATCCATATCAATCGTAAAATGCTTCTGCAGGTACGATGCGATATATTCATTCGCTTCTTTTACCTCCTTTGGCGTACCCATAAAAAGACCTGGAGCGCCCTCCATTGTAAGGGCACGCTCCAGGTCATCTATGAATATTTTTACGGACACTTCAAATGCTCCGGATTCTTCATTCCATCTCAACTCGCAAACACTCACGTGAATATCGTGCGCTTTGGTTGCAGAGACCCATGAAGAAAGGCAAGCGGAAAGCAGTATGGTCAAGAATGTTGCTTTCAACCCCCACCCTGTCCGGGGCAGCAGGTCCTCCATTAGTAACGGTAGTATTCCGGTTTGTAAGGTCCTTCGGGAGTAACACCTATATATGCCGCCTGTTCTGTTGAAAGTGTATCGAGCTGAACACCAAGTTTGTCAAGGTGCAATCTCGCTACCAGTTCATCAAGATGCTTTGGAAGCACATATACCTGGTTTCCGTACTGGTCACCTTTTGTCCAGAGTTCAATCTGGGCAATCACCTGATTGGTAAATGAAGTGGACATCACAAAAGAAGGATGACCCATAGCACAGCCGAGATTGACCAGACGGCCTTCTGCGAGCAGCAGGATGTCCTTACCGTTGATTGTATATTTATCCACCTGAGGTTTGATTTCCACCTTGGTGCTTCCGGCATTTTTATTGAGCCATGCCACATCGATCTCATTATCAAAATGACCGATGTTAGCAACGATTACTTTATCCTTCATGAGTTTGAAGTGTTCAGCATTCAAAATATTTATGCAACCTGTAGCGGTCACTACGATATCCGCGTGAGGTATCGCGTCAACCATCCGTCTTACTTCAAATCCTTCCATAGCGGCCTGTAGTGCACAGATCGGATCGATTTCGGTAACGATCACACGGCAACCTGCAGAGCTTAATGAAGCTGCTGAACCTTTACCTACATCGCCAAATCCTGCCACAACAGCCACTTTACCTGCCATCATGATATCGGTAGCCCTGCGGATAGCATCTACACAACTTTCACGGCAACCGTATTTGTTGTCAAACTTTGATTTGGTCACTGAGTCATTGACATTGATCGCCGGCAAGGTTAAAGAGCCATTCTTTTCTCTTTCATAAAGACGAAGAACACCTGTTGTAGTTTCTTCTGTGATCCCTTTGATGCCATCCACCAACTCTGGATATTTATCCAGCACGATGTTGGTCAGGTCACCTCCGTCATCGAGGATCATATTCAATGGCTGGCCATCGCTGAACGCAAACAAGGTTTGCTCGATACACCAGTCCGCTTCTTCGAGAGACATTCCTTTCCATGCATAAACGGGGATACCGGCAGCTGCGATTGCTGCAGCAGCATGATCCTGAGTGGAAAAGATGTTGCAGGAAGACCAGGTTACTTCCGCTCCCAGATCTACAAGCGTCTCAATCAGAACGGCTGTCTGAATGGTCATATGCAAGCAGCCAGCAATACGTGCATCCTTGAGTGGCTTGATGGTTTTATATTGCTCCCTGAGCGCCATCAGCCCTGGCATTTCAGCCTCCGCCAATTCAATCTCCATCCGGCCCCATTTGGCCAGCGTAATATCTTTTACTTTGTATTTCAGTTGTTGTTCAACCATCTGATCCTGCATGATATTAAGTTTTTTTGCTTTAATGTTTACAAAAACGGTGCAAAGATACCTATTGTTCTACTGGATTGGAATATTTTAGCCCATCGAGTCCCTTAATTCACTCATTATTAATGCTTAACAATGGAAAAAATATTAACAGACACCGCTCCGGCACCAGCCGGCCACTATAGCCAGGCGATCAGGCATAACGGTCTGGTCTTCGTGTCTGGCCAGTTGCCTCTGGATCCGCTTTCAAAGGAAGTAGTCGAAGGAGGGATTGAGCCCCAGATGCGTCAGGTCATGGCCAACATCAGTGCTATACTGGAGGCCTCCGGTTCAGGATTGGGCCATATCCTGAAAGCAACGATCTATATCCCTGTCAGCTCGTACTGGCCTGAAATCAACCGGGTGTATGCAGATTGTATGGGTGACCATAAACCAGCAAGAGCGGTGATACCATGTGGAGAGCTCTACGATGGCGTTCTGGTGGAAATGGAAGTCATTGCCGCCATCAGATAACCTTCAACCTGAAGGCAGAATCAATTTGCACTGAAAGTAGCCGATACCTCATTACTGAAGTCAGATTGCCAGCCATTCGAATTGATCACTTTGACTTTGTATTTAGCTATATCCCCGGCTTTGAATCCGTAGTCCTCGAGGGTGGTCCGGCCTTTTACGGTCTTATGCGATTGGTAGGCGGATCCATTGACAGATCTGTAGACGGCGAAATAGACATCGCCCTGTTGTGCATATTCCCAATAAAGAATAACTTTCTTCTCTTCACTCTTGGCCACTGCCTGGATATTGGACAATGGAGACATTGTCTTGTTGACAAATGCCGTGATGGATACGGATCCTGAAAAACCAGATTTCAGCGAAGCATCATCTTGTGCATACACCCTATACTCATACTTCATTCCATCCTGCACAGTGGCATCAGCAAAGGATCCTTCAGGCACATCACTCCGACATGAATATATTTTTATAAACGTGCTATCGCCAGCTGACTTTCTTTCTAACACATTTTCTACCACATCCAGTGAGGTACTGTTATACCACCGCAATTTCACCACATCATGCTCATTGCGCACATCAATCATCACGGGGGCTACTGGTGGAACCTTGTCTGGCTTCTGTAAAGTGAGCATAACAGAGTACACCGAATAATTTGACCGCATATCCACAGCCACCAGCTTGTAATATATTTTTTCAGTCAGTACATTGAGCGGCAGGGTATCCCGCCATACTGTATCCTGAACCGGATGACCGGTGAGATTGATAAAGGTTTGGTCAGCGCGGTTACTTGAGTGGACATAATAACCTTTCAAATCAGGCTCAGGTCCCAACTTCCATGTCACTGTAACTATGCCATTGGTATCCACAGAACCTGTCAAACCGGTCGGAGGTGAAGGGGGTATAGAATCAATGATCGTACCGTATTCCGGAAATCCAACATTGACATTTCCTTCTTTATCAAAGACGCCTACGTAATAGTAATTGTTGATCAGCTCATTGCATGCCGTATCCGTAAAGGTGCGGGCTTCAGGTGTAAGCGCCTCATGGGTCAGCTCCAAAAAACCTTCATTTGCAACATTAGATCTGGAGATCCTGAACCCGGCTATATCCTTATCGTTCGGATCAACTTTCCAGTTGATTTGCATACGCCCATCTCCCAGGTATTTGGTTTCAATATCATATGGTGCTGTTGGTGGAGTCCTGTCGCGACCCATCGCAGTGAGCATATCAGATCTGGGACCTGTCACGGCGAAAGGTGTAATGCCCTCCACTTGATATTGCATCGTTGTATAATTTTGGTCCAGACTATCCTTGAAAAAATATAACTCCTCATTTTTGATACCGGTGGATGCAAAAGGTATGTCATTTATCTTCTTCCATGTCTTTCCTTTATCTGTTGAACGATAAATATTGAACGCGGAATAAAACTGACCATACACTTTTTTATCCCAGGCGAGTTCAATCACATTTTCTCCTTCGTAGATATGGTCAATGGTAATTTTTGGAAATGTTTCAAAGTAGGAAGTTGAAACAGACGTAATGCCTTGCTGAATGTCAAGCGTTGAAACAGGGCAAAGTGATCGTATGCGATAAATGTACAACTTGCCTGGAACGACATCGCGGTCTTCATACCGCAAGGCAGAGGTTGTTGCCGCGAGTGCACTGAATTCAGATGAGAGCATTGCTGCAGCATAATAGTTTCTGAATTCATCACTTTTCTGCACCAACTCAGAAATCGTTTTCCCTGTTTCTCTCCGCTCCCCGTGCTGAGCCTGACCTGCAGCCTGCAGGTAATAATCCTTTGGGTTTTGGTTGACTAATATCTTCCATTGCTCAAGAGTAGCAGGTTTTAGAATTGTATCACCTAGTGGTATCCATTTTGACTGATCTCCTGTAAGTGTATCGACTTCACATCGTTCGAGTCGATAACCATAGTAAGCAGAATAGCTCCATACGGCAGGTGTGGATGGTACCCATCGCACAATGACGGCTCTGGAATCCAGATAGGCTGCAATGATATTGACTTCGTCACGCGAGGAATCCTTGACCGCAGACTGTGCCGCGCTCACATTGATCCAGAGGCTGAGGAGTATGCAAAGAAGTTTTTTCATCATGATCAGTTCTGAAATGTAAATGGAATAATCTCATTATATGTATCTGTACCATCGGTCAAAGGGTACTTGTAGACAAACCCAAATGAGTTGGGGCCTTTCGATGGTTTTGTCATCCCGATGGGCTCTCGTGATAATAACCGGGTCACGTAGGTCTTATCCGTTGTGTTCATCAACTCGTAAGGACTAGTTGTAATGGTACCGACACCAACGGGCAATGTGAGTGTCTGATATGCAAATCGCCTGTAATCCCGTTGAAGCTCCCTGTGTTGTGTCATCCCCGGCAGATGTAATCCATACATCACTGTTGTTTTATGCTGAGCACCGGGATTGAAGCCAAGCGGCATTAATGGAACGGAAAAAGCTGAAAGCGGTAAATTTCCTACACCGGTAGACTCTGAAAAGGCCATATTTATTGCGGCTTCGTCCAGCGGTTGCCTGTATGGCGTGATGCTGGAAAAATAGATGCTGCCATCATAGGGAGTATATCCGCCAAACATTGGAAACCATGGTATAGAGGAGGATACATTGACTCCCCATGAAACCTGTACATTATTGATAACGCGCTGTCTTAAATTAGCACCTTCCAGATACGGTACAACTATCCTTGGAGCTATGATTCCCATAAAATATTGATTAGGTAACACCGTGCCAGGAGTGTAGGTCTCAAACTCAGCATTGAGCGGTGGTCGCAAATAAAAATTTACGCGCTTGGAAAACGAACGTGATCTGCCATGAGGAAGGACCTTGAAGGTATTCACATCTACCCATTCGAGGTTTTCAGAAAAAGAATTTTCCAGTTTAATGATGTCTACACCAAAGGTGACGGTCTCAGGATCCCAGTCACTTTGTTCTGCAGCAAGCTTAGTCCTGAAATCCGTGTACCCTGATGTTTTGAAGAAATAACTAAAGAGTTCCTTCTCATTCTGCCGGACCTGACCTGAAGGCAGTTGTATCCTTGTAAACTGATTTGACGCAATGGTACTTCTGCCCAAGACTGCATAAAGATTCTGAATCTGCAACGTGCTGCTTCCAATCGGGCTACCCATGATACTATTAAGGCTCATATTGCCAGGCAGGGAGAGTGTACCTCTTGGCTGATCTCTACGAATGATCTGAAGGCAATACAATTTCCTGGGTTGAAGTTGACTTACATCAAACTTGATGATTTGCTCTCTTTCAATGATGGCTGGTGTACTGATGAATTCCCTATCTTCAGAAGTGAATCGGGCTGTGAAAGTTACATCCACATTCGAAACATCACCTTCCACGCCAAGCAACGGATTGCGTTGCAACAATACAATATAACCATGGTTGGACCGGGTTTCTGATTTAAGGAAGTTTTGCTGACGTATGTAAGGATAAGTAAAATTGATCATTTCAGGTACGATGTGGTCAGGCATAGGACCGGTACGGAAATGATGAAGCAGCTCTTCTCTATAGACTGAGCTTCGAACCATCAGGTCCCTTCCGTTTTCACGGATTCTTGCCTCAACCCTTGCAGTATAATTTGATTCACCAGTAAGCAAGGAGGTCGGCAAGAAGGAGTATATGTGATCATTCTCCGACCACTCACCTGAGCCTGGAATGGGTGTACCTCTGCCATTCAATTTGATTTCAAATGAATGCATATAGGGTTCAAGTCTCCTGATAGCCGGCGGATCAACAGCAGATACATACTCCTCAATTTCATACACCCTGTTCATGCCCATGGCAAAAGCTGCCGCAGCATCCGCATATACTTCAACGGTTTCTCCTTCGGCTGGTCTGAGGTCCTGGAGAAGGGTAAGTTCACCGAAGGGATTTCCTGTTACTACAGGAATACAGACGGTTCCGGCTTGCAAGGCAAAATCACAGGTTCCTTCAGCAAGGCCATCACACACATTATAATAAAAGCTACCGCGCCCGGCCACCCATTCCGGATTAGGCAAGCCACCTCTCAGGATGATGGCAGCACTTGCCTGAAGAATAGGAACTGTGATTTGTTCAACGAAAAGATTTATCCGGATTCCAAAGGCACCCTGTATCCCTGCATAAAATTGTCCCATACCATACCATCCATCAACACCTGGAACCAAACCTGTTCCCGCACATGTACGATCACCATCGGTAGCCCGGGTTATATTGATATCACAACCCATCACACTGGAGAGATCAAAATAGAAAGGAAAAAAATCGGCGCTGAGATTCATGGCCATGGCAATGCCAAAGGCAACTCCTTCTCCCAGGGGAACAGAAGGCCTTGGCCTCCCTTCCGTCAATGATTCCGGATCACCCAGATCTGAACTAACTCCTCCTCCACGACTGGCATTGAAAATGCGTACAAACTCTGCATCAGGCTCAGGCATCAGCACAGGAATATCATGACCAATCATCATGTAGCCGGTGATGCGTGCCACATCAACATCGCCAATCCGTAAACGCAATCCACCGCGGTTAGTCGGACTGCCCATATGGAAATACCACTTGTCGGGACCGACATAAAAACTTGCCCAAACCAGCGCATTTTCTGCAGTCCAACCGGCAGGCGGATTGGGTATAGTACCAATACCCGTAAGTAATGGTGAACTTACTGGAACTTTTACCTTCACAAAAAACTGTCCATTGAAAGTAGCAGGAGCACCAGGTGGAAGGTTTAATTCCATGTCAAGATATCCTGCAACGGGGCTGTTGCCTTCGCGACCTATAGTGGCAATGGTAATACCATCCGTCATTACCCGGAATGATCCTTCGAAACGAAGCAACGTCAATCCATGCGTAAAACTGAATTCTGCCTGCAGCCCTACATCCAAATTATATGCTTTGCCTTCATCCCCGTTCGAACCCAGGATGACTTTAAATTTCAGTCCGAGGTCATTACTGAAATTAGGTCTGTATCGCACCCCGGATGGTCTTCCACTTGGACCTCCACCGGCAACAGCGGTACTCGCAGGGAGGCTGGAAGTCATTTCCATATGATGATAAAAACCTCCGCCCAATCCGTACAATGACAGACCTGAAAATATCTGAATGCCACTGCTGAGAAAGACTGTACCATCCACATAGAAATATGAATACCAATCCCTTGTATTGAAGACAGTAGCGGTGGCTGTCTTGTAAGTGCCGAAATCGGCATTGATATCAATACCTATACGCTGACCCATGTTTATACCAAGAGTGATGCCCCCTTTGACACCTTCTGTTGTGGCATCTTTATAAAACTCCAGATAACCCCGCAATGTAACATCACTGGCTTCTACATTCAGATCTATTCTTTGCAAGGTGACACCTGTGAGATTGAAACGCTGGGTGGGTGCGAGTTCCATATCCGTGTTGAGCAAAATCTTGGCTGCCGCACTGAAGCCACCTTCACTGCCAGTCAGGGTGATTCGGGGCTGAATGGTGATACCTTCATTTGAAAAACTAAAATGATCAAGGCCGATTGGGAATCCTGACAAGGTAGATTCGCCATCACCTGTAGGCATCGTCATATACGGATCTTCCATTGAACTATTTCCATGTCCCCCGGATTCTCCCATACCAAGACCTTCCATACCTGTGAGGGAAAAAGCAAAATCAGTGGTGTCAAATCCTACTTCAGAATTTATCCTCAGGTTCTCAATGCGTATCCCGGGCATGGACATGCTGGCAGGCATGGATGAGCCACTTGGCAGATTGCTGTTTCCGATCGTAAGGGTAGCAGATAGATTGGCTTCAATAAAGGATGAGTCTGCCAGCACTACACGCACATACGTTGATGGTAAAATAGTAGCCACCGCCATGGAGATCGGGATGCGTATGGCTTCGACAGGCCGCACAGACAGGACGAAAGCAAAATCACCATCGCTGTGTTGCAAGGCGGCCTGGTACTTCATATACTCTGTTTCTTCGGCGATGGGGAAACCAAGTTTGCCATTAAAGCCTGCCTGTCTGAAATTATTCTGCAGGATGTCAACGAAGAAAGTGTCCAGCGATGCCTTCCACCCTGCCATATCTCCGTCGCCTTCCCAGCTCAGGATGTTTTCAGCCCGGGCAGAAAAAGTCAAGCCGGTATGATCAATAAAAATATTTCTCAATGCAAAACTAAGTCTGTTGCCATCAGGACCTTGAAGGTGTTCAGGCGTTCGAACACTTACTTCCTCCAGGAAAAATCCTTTCCATGTATTTTGCATTCCGGTGGATGTCAGCGAAGGATGCACATAATCACGAGGTAATGAAGCCATGAATCGCTCAGGGTTTTCGAGATCTGACAGATCAATCCATGCATTGTGCGCCACTGTAAATCCCCAACCTTCAACACCGGGCAACTGGAATGGATCCATATCAATGTTGATCATGATATTACCTCCGCGTACGAAACGGCCTGTAAATCTTGCTTCCACTTTTCCGGATGAAAGGATATGGCCATCAGTTCCTTCAGGCAGGAGCCAGTCACGTGTGAACCGATGGATTCCTGTGATATTCAAGGCCCTGAAGCCTTCACAATCCCATTCGACAGCAGTGACCTGGTTTGTTGGCCGGTCATTTTCAGCACCTGCAATAACGAATTCGTTTCCATTGCCCAGGTCGAAGACCTGATCCTGCGGCAGATATAACCTGACATCGTTTGCAAATCCGGAAGGGGTAATACATATATCTGCGCCTAATGAAATAAAGCCTTCTACGATCTCCATATTCGGTAGATCAATATTTACGACTGCTGTCATTCTTGCGGAGTCCGGCTTGAGCATCAGATCTATGATTCCAATGACGATCCTGCTTCCTTCTATTTCCTTATCGATACCGATAGGGAGAGCGGTTTCCGAACCGGGAGTCAATAGGCTGATCAATTTGCCTGTGCCTTCAATCGCGGCATCCATGGCCTCGGCTTCGGTTTGTGTCATGCTGACAATGCGGCCCAGTGGTGAAATGAAATCTGAAAATGGCAATGCATCATCATGCACCGGAATCACCCTGCCGGCAAAAGCCTGTCTTGATGAATTAATCTGCAAACCGTTGAACTGGACCCGCAGCTTAATGTTGTTGAGCAGTGGCATGCGGATATAACCCTCTCCACTATATGTAGATCCTGAACCGCTTACTGTTCGGGTTTCAACTGTAAAGCCCGCCATGGTAAATGTAGATCCAACAGGAAGGTCGCTGATCGGTGTGGTATTGGTGATGGCTGGAAACACACATGGTGCTGAGCAGGTCGGTTCGGTTTCCTCTTCGTCACCTGGACCTCCGGGGACTCCACCTGCATCGTTGTCGATGATAAACTTTCTGATTTCACTGGAATGATACAAATCGCTATCGGCGACATAAAAACTAGGGAGTAAAACTGCATCCGGATTTTTAAGCCAGACTACACGCCAGTAATAGGTTCCTTCCTCAGTGATTTCCTTATTCCTGTTGTTGACGAGATAAATCCCGCTCATCAGGTCTTCGACAGATTGAAAATGCGAACCGTTCACTTCTTCAGTCAAACCTGTGACCAGATTGGTTTCCTCAAATCGTTCACTACGGGAAATCTGAAGCACCCACTTTTCGTGCACATCTCCATAAAACGTAGCATCTTCCATACTTCCATGTGAACCATGCATCCTGACCAGATGAAAAACATCCGGAAATACATTCCACGGTAGCGCCCCGTTGTCCCACCGAAACATAATACTACCAGGTGGTATAGTTTGTTCACGTGCAGGTGTCTCAAGACCAGGCTTAGGCATACCTGATACAAAATCGTTTGAAAACGAATAGGTGAAAGTTCCACCTCGTCGCATGGACATACTTGCATCTGCAATCGCCTGATAGCTTTTACTTCGTTCAAATGAAGGCGTCATCCAACTATCATTCATCATAAACATCCGGGCGCGGTCAGCATCTACAGTGATGCCTTGATCCAGCAGATATTGCAGCGGCCCTCCCGGCGGCCAATTAAGGTCATCGGTTCGGTTGTAGATTGAATTCCCCACCGGTAGCTCGTTTAACTGAATATTGTATTCCAGTCGTTGATAATCATCACAATAAGGATCAAATCGCAGGATAAACGGAAACTGACTGAATGGTAAAGTGTCCTGATGTGATGGGAAATACATCTCCGCTCTGGGATCTGTACAAGTCGTCGTTTCGAATTCTTCCTGCACACATCCGTAATACTCATCCTCTTCCTCGTCCCCGGTATCCTCTTCCGTACCATATGTAAAGAAGACTACATTACTATTGCCCCTGTCGAGGAACATAATTTCACCCTCTGGGTCTACAGCAGTGACCCATACAACATACTCATGCCCTTCGATAAAATTAAATTCTACTCCGTTGACAAACTGATAGGTGGTAGCTGGTGTTTCAAACTGCCTCAGGGATGAAAAATTCATTTCAAATATATCATCGAGGTAATAATAAA
Source organism: Saprospiraceae bacterium (assembly GCA_031402955.1). Lineage (GTDB taxonomy): Bacteria > Bacteroidota > Bacteroidia > Chitinophagales > Saprospiraceae > Opimibacter. Next base: position 1,695 of record JANNSS010000074.1, on the reverse strand, counting down.
ACTCATCAGTCGTCGCATCACCAATATTGAGCCTATAGATCATCCTTGACCTTTGCATGGGGGATACAGAACTCAGATCTTGTATCCATGAAACATTGACCACCGGAAAAACAAAATCTTCCAGCACAGGCAATACAATTTCAGGGCGGTCAATATAGACGATATCGAATGAGGCGCATCCCTCAGCAGCATCAGAAAGGCGATTACCATTTTCATCAAACGCACTGATGCAGATACTATAGGCTCCCTCGGGTAAAGCATGGTTGATGGTGATCGCATTCAATTGTTCGCTGGAGAGATTGTTGGTGTTTTCAAAACCATCACTGGAGCTACCAAGCATCTGCAATTGGAGTCCTGTGTAGAAATCGGTTTCTAAGGGCAATATCGTGATGGGTTCGCCGAGGTAACTGATGTGTGCCGTGATGCCCGCAGGTCCGTATATATCAGCTTCCAGTCTGTACCTATAGGTAGTACCGGGATCGGTATTGATGATATTGAGATAGAGATTTGATAAATCATCAATATAATAATCGAGGTTTGTTGGAAAGGGTGGATTGATGACGGTGTTGACCGATAGCTGTCCAAAGGTAGTCGTGATGTGCATCATAACTGAAAGGAGACTCAACAACATCCTTGACATGAATGGGCTGATCACGTTTCCCGGATTATTTTTCTTTTCCATTTCCTTTGGTATCTAAAAGGTTATAAGCGAGGTTTATTGAAAACCTGAGTTCGTCATATTGACGGCTGATGGTAGAAGCCTTGTTGAGGTAGCCCATGAGTGCATTGAGGGATGCCCTTTTGTTTATTTTCCAGGAGGCAGATAACACAGTGTTTAAAGCATAGCCATCTTTTTCATTGTTGAGGCTGAGGATACTGTAACCTGTCTGCAATGAAAGTTGTATACCCTGATCATTAAACCGTTTTCCCACGACGACATTGCCACCAGTCCGTTCGCTGCTGATGCCTCTAAAATTGCTGTCATTGCGTTGTAAACCAAGACCCAAACTCCAGTCAGATGACTTCATTTCCCTTCTATAGTTAATGACCTGAGCAGATGTCTTTCCATTGGATTGCAGCTCAGTGAGTGGACTGATATCCTGCACCAGGCTACGGTTCAGATTCACCTGGATACTGTGTTTGGTTTTCTCTCCACCCCAGTTGTAAAAGGGAGTCACGCTGATGACACTGGTATTCTGCACAAGACGAAATGTGTCATTGAGCATGACAAATCCGGCTCGTTGATCAACAGCGAAATTGGAATACGTGAGATTTATTCCGGCATTTGATTTAAGGATAATGCTGCTATTGATGTTATAGATGATCCGTTCAGTGGTATTGTTTCGGATATTTTTCAGGTTATTCCGCTGCACGCCCACATTTCCATTTATGCTCACTCTGTTCTTCAATAACCTGACACCTCCGTTGATGGTATAATTTTCAAGATCATCGAGCACATAGTGGATTCCAAAACTGGCATAGTTAGGATCAATCCGTTTGTACATAATGCCTAGATTGAAAAACTTGTCATGCCAGTGAAGGCTGGCTTCACCGGCTGTGTTGGCCCTGGTTGTGCTATTGACGGTGATCAACGAATTTAAAGCCTTGCGGAGACCTTCATCCAGGTCTTCGACGATACTTTCATCCGAAGCATTCTGGTTGTTGGTCACTGCTGACATATTGATATTGAGGGCG
>JANNSS010000073.1:0-5890 GCA_031402955.1 Saprospiraceae bacterium | reverse complement strand
CTTTCCACCAACCCTGAAGTGGAGCGTACGATCATCCTGACTTGTATTCCTATTTTCCTGGTGATCGGGTGTTATTATCTCTTCAAGAAAAATTCGATAACCGCATCCCCTACCACCAGGGCTTCTCACGTGATCGGCTTTGCAAAAGGGGTAATGGTGACAGCGCTCAATCTGATTGCTATACCTTATTATGTTTTCCTTGGCGGATATCTGCACTCTGCAGGACTCATCAGACTGGAGCCTGAGTTTGTTGCTGCCTTTTCGGTTGGCGTCGTCGGCGGCACCTTTTTAGTTTTCCTTCTGTACGCTCAACTAGGTCAATATATCCGAAAGAAGAGTGAAAAGCTCAGCCTTTATGCCGGGAAGGTGGTGGGGATGATTTTTATAGCTATAGCGATTAGTCAGGCGTTCCGTTACTATTGGTGAGACGTGAGAGGTGAGACGTGAGAGGTGAGACGTGAGAGGTGAGGCGTGAGGTGTGAATTGTGAATTGTGAGGTGTGAATTGTGAGTTGTGAGTGAATCGTGAGACGTGAGTGAATCGTGAGACGTGAGTCGTGAGTCGTGAGTCGTGGGTGGTGAGTATAGACAAATCCACTGGCAGCTGGAAGCTGGCAGCTCAACACTGAAAGCTGAGAGCTGATAGCTGACAGCTATTTCTTCTTCAACAAAACCTTCTCTCCATTCGTCGCGGTGATCAGCATATTACCGTTTTCCACAAAATATCTTCCTAAATGTATCTCTTGTGTCTGCCCATTTTCTGTGACCTGCATATAGAGTTGATTTCCTATCGTGTACCATTTGACGCCTGGGATTACACCTGAGCCTTGTCCGGCGCTTTGTCCGCTGTAGTTGCTGCCGCTCATGGTGGCGGAGCTGCCGCCATCAGAGAGTTGACCGTCTGAAAGAAAGGTCATACTTTCTGAGAAGCCGGCTCCCATGTAATTATCTCCGTAGCCGGAGTTATAGAGTTCTTCTTTGGTCCAGGTACCTACGAGATCACGCGGATGAACGGCGTCCTTTGGTAAAGCTGGCATAGTCTGACTATTAAGACTGGTACCATCTACTCCTTCTGCGATAGCACCTTCTCTTGCAAAATCAATCTTCATTTGGTTCTGTTCATTTCCCACGGTAATCGAAAACGTAAGGGAGAGTTGATCACCGTCAAGTGTACCTGTCACATCAAATTGAAGGCCCATTGAATATTCCTTAGCAGTACCGGTTACATCTTTATTATTTGAAAGCTCAAGATTCAGTGAGTATTTCTGGTGGCTGTCGGTCATCGTTCCTATGTAGGCAGAACCTGATTTCAAATTTATACCTAGTACGATCTCATCGCCTTGCAGATTAGTACGGTATTGACCTGAAAGTGGGTCGGCGTTGACAGATGCCTGAGCTTGGATGAACAGGGAACAGAAGGAGAAGGATAGGAGTAGTGCGAATCGCATGGCCATTATTTATGTAATGTAAGGTAATGAATATTGTAAATCCAGAATTATAATCAAACCCAACTGGTAGAAATGTACCCAGGCTATGTATTGGCATCCATATAACTTTGGATCGAAGGATATGGATCATCAACCGTCGACGAAGTGTTTACAGTTAGCAGACATCAACCTACACCAAAATACCAAAAATATTAAACGATATTTTTGTCCTTAATTTGCAATATCCTTATCTTTGCATCTTTAAAAACGACCTGATCATGCATATCGAAAAAATCGAAAATTCGGGGCAGGCACGCCTGTTTAACAGCAGGTATCTTGAAATATTCACTAAGGCGCATCCCCTACTGATATGGGGTATGTATCTGCCGCTCATCCTTTACATGCTGTACTACAGCCATGCATCACTTGACTATTCCATCCTCAAAGTTTTCCTGCTGTTTATTGGCGGGGTTTTCTTCTGGACATTTTTTGAATATATAGCGCATCGGTGTATTTTGGATCCTAGTAAAAAGAAAAGGGAGGCTTTTAGCCCTCCCTTACTTTTTGTGACAAATTGATTGCCACTAAAACCCCAAAAAACCGAGTGTAAAATAAGCCAATAGCTGACTTCTGTCAAATATTTTTTTGTAGAAAAACTACTACAAAAATGGGATGTCCGATGCCGTGGGGAAATCGCGAATTATGGAGTGAAAAGCGCTATTAACACCAAACTATCCGGTCAAAAGAGAATTATAAAGCATATTCGAGCGTTACCACTCTTGATATGTATCTTTATGTCGCCTATTCCTGGGTATTCAGGAAGTTCAAAAAGTATTGCTTATATGCAAACATTGAAATTTGTTTCTCCCGATCAAAAACAACATCTCTTTGCTGATGCCGTGCGTAAAAACGTAAATGACTACTTCAAAGAAAAAGGTATCTCTACCAAAGGCAATTTTTCCCTGATCCTGCAGACAGTCGCTATGCTGACCATTTATATCGTTCCGTTTGTCCTGCTGGTGGTTGTCCCCATGAGTATGTGGCTCTCGGTGGTACTGTGCGTCATCATGGGGGTAGGAACAGCTGGAATAGGCATGGCCGTCATGCACGGCGCTGCGCATGGTTCATATTCAAACAAAGAATGGATCAATAACATGTTTGCTTCCACGATGTACGCACTCGGGGGCAATGTCTTTACATGGAAAGTCCAACACAATATCCTTCATCATACCTTCACCAATATCAATGAGTATGATCAGGATATTGCTTCCAAGGGCCCCATCAGGCTGTGCGACCATGCCCAGGTCCGGAAGATTCATCGCTATCAGTATATCCATGCCTTCTTTTTCTATGGCTTGATGACGATCTTCAAAGTCTTCAAAGATTTCTTTCAGATGGCAGAATTTAACCGGGATGGGTATGCGCGCCAATTGCAATCTAATCCAACGGTTGTCTATCTTAAAATGGTAGCCGTCAAGCTCACTTACTTTGCGGTCATCATTGGGCTCCCCATCTTGCTTACGCCATTCACTTGGTGGCAGGTGGTGATTGGGTTTTTGATCATGCATTGGACGACCGGATTGATCTTAGGTACGGTGTTTCAGCTTGCGCATGTGGTCGAAGGCTTAGACATGCCGTTGCCTGATAAAAGCGGAGTAATTGAAAGTGACTGGGCTGTGCATGAATTACATACGACTTCGGATTTTGCCAGAAACAACTTGTTTCTCAACTGGTATGTCGGCGGTCTTAATTTCCAGATTGAACATCATTTGTTTCCGCATATCTGTCATATACACTATCGTAAAATCGCTCCGATTGTAGAACAGACCGCCAGGGAGCATGGTCTAACGTATAACCTGAAGCCGACCTTTTTTGCTGCCTTGAAATCACATGTCCGTAGGCTCAAGGAGTTAGGTAATCCAGCTGCATCCGTGACTACCTGAAATCAGGGTTTTACTGACTATGTCAATAGCCTGTTAAGCGGGACATCGAAGGGGATATATTTAAACATACCACCGTTATAAACGTTTGGTAATTACGCTCTAAAAAGCTGATGTAAAGCAGTTTGTGATCTATTCTCCCATATCATTCTCCTGTTTTGTATTTTGTGGCCTCTAAAAGCCTGACCCGTAGATCCTTTAACTAAAAGTATGAGAACATTAAAATTCGCAACTTCCGATAAAAACCAACATCATTTTGCTGCTGCAGTCCGTAAAAACGTAAACGACTACTTCAAACAGAAAGGAATTTCACAGACCGCTAATTTCGCAATGGTGCTGCAGACCATCGTTATGCTTTCCCTGTATATCGTACCGTTCATCCTGATCCTGACGCTACCGATGAATATCTGGGTAGCCCTTGGACTAGTGATTGTGATGGGACTTGGAACGGCTGGTATCGGCATGAGCGTCATGCATGATGCCGTTCATGGATCCTACTCCAGAAAGGAATGGGTCAACAATATGTTTGGAAGTTCGATGTACCTCCTTGGCAGCAATGTATTCAACTGGAAAGTGCAACACAACCTCTTGCATCATACCAATACGAACATTGATGGATTTGACGGTGATATCGATTCCAAAGGTCCGATTCGTCTTTCTCATAGCGCTCCTTACAAGAAATTTCACCGGTACCAGCATTTTCATGCCTTCTTCTTTTATGGCCTGATGACGCTGTCTAAACTGGTTCAGGATTTTACCCAATTAGCTGAGTATAATAAATCAGGAATCACACGACAACTGAAGAGAAGTCCAACAGCAGAATACATTAAGATGGTGGCACTTAAGGTGCTATATCTGGTCATATTTATTGGCCTTTCCATTTACTTCACCGAATTTACATGGTGGCAGATACTGATCGGTTTTGTGATTATGCATTGGACGGCCGGTTTCATCCTGAGTATCATCTTCCAGCTTGCGCATGTTGTTGAAGGTGCAGATCAACCGATGCCAAATGCGGATGGGATTGTAGAAAGTGACTGGGCTGTGCATGAGCTGGCTACTACTTCCAATTTTGGAAGGAATAACTGGCTACTGACATGGTATGTTGGAGGACTTAATTTCCAGATCGAACATCACCTTTTCCCGCATATTTGTCATGTCCATTATTCAGCTATATCTCCGATTGTGGAAAAGACAGCCAAGGAATTTGGTCTCGAATATAATCTCAAGCCTCGCTTTAGAGATGCATTACGTTCGCACATACGGATGTTGAAACTGCTGGGAAGGCCACAACAAATTAGTGCGGCATAAAGAAACTTAGCAGCATAGCATTCCGCTAAAAAAGAAAGAGGCCAATGTCGATGACATTGGCCTCTTTCTTTTCTTACACATTCCGAGGGGTTGAAACCCCTCGGAACAATATCGGTCGTGCCTATGGCACTATATTCCGGCATTTTACTAATGCCGGCACTGTTTTATAGGAGAAGGGGCCCCTCAATTCCTGATCATGTTTCTAATAGGTAAAAAATCAAACCTACTTGATTTGAATTATAAAAACCTATAATTTTATTCAAATACTTCATCAATGGGAAATACATATCACCAGATGTATATCCAGGCTGTTTTTGCTGTCAAGTATCGGGCCGCAGTAATTCAACATGAGTGGAAAACACGCCTATACAGCGTAATGGGAAATCTTATCAAGGAGACAGGATGCAAATCCATCATCATCAATGGAGTTGAAGATCATGTCCATTGCTTCTTTGGCTTAAAGCCATCTGTGTCGGTTTCAAATGTTATGCAAAATGCAAAAGCGAAATCCTCTAAATGGATCAATGAAAGCAATCTACTTGAAAACAAGTTAAATTGGCAGGATGGTTTTGGAGCTTTTTCCTACAGTCATTCTGCTATCGGAAATGTCTACAAATACATCCAAAACCAGGAAGCTCATCATAAAAAACAGAAATTCCTGGAAGAATACATTGACCTTCTCAAACAGCATGAGATTGAATATGATGAGCGGTATATATTTCAGGAATTGATTTAATAATCTAAAAGTCTGAATCCTAAGAAGTAGCGCAGGCCCTAACCAAGCTCCTATAGTGCCGTAGGCACGTCCGATCTTGTAAGACTGGTTTTAACCCAGTCAAAAAAAAGTAAAGCGCCGCGGCGATGCCGTTCATCGCGCATGTCGATGAAGTCGTTAACGATCACGCCGCCCAGATCCCTCAATCGAATCTGACGAGCGATCGCGTCGGCCGCTTTCAGATTCATCTGATAAGCACTGCGTTCCGGATCATTATCCGCCCGGAAACTTCCGCTGTTCACGTCGATGGCGACCAGGGCTTCTGTCTGATCGATGACCAGTGAACCGCCGCCAGGCAGCGGCACATGTCGATCCTGAATGCGGGCGATTTCTTCTTCAATGCCGTACTTGTTAAACAGCGGTTCCGTACCTTCATAGCGCTGCACACGATCGACGTGGGTTGGCATCACGATCTTCATGAATTCCCGCGCTCGTTCA
>JANNSS010000072.1:0-4951 GCA_031402955.1 Saprospiraceae bacterium | reverse complement strand
CATCACGGATACCCATTCTACACCGTGGGTCAACGTAAAGGTCTTGGAAAAGCATTCCTTGAACCAATGTATGTGTCAGAGATCATTCCTGAAACCAATACGATCGTGCTCGGAAGGGAAGATGATCTCATCCGCAATCGCATGATGGTCGGAGGCGTCAATCTGATGAAGTACGATAAACTACCCGCAGGCATTGAATCGCTCACCAAAATCAGGTACAAGGATACCGGTGTCATGAGCGAATTAAAACAACTACTTGATGGCAGGATCGAAGTGTCTTTTCTGGCGAATGTCAAAGGCGTGGCTCCGGGTCAGTCAGCTGTATTCTATGAAGGTGAAGATGTGATCGGCGGCGGTATCATTCAAGGCAGTTCTAAAAATTAATAGCATGACCGGCAGATATTTCGTCCTGATGTGTCTGATGATCGCCATGCTCTCATGTGATAATGAAGCAGTCAACATGCAAGGTGTTGATGAGAGTGAGGAGTATTTCCCGCTTCAGGTTGGCAGCTATATCGAGTACCAGGTTGATTCAATTGTATTCGATGATGCTCCCGGAGGAAATACAAAAGACACAGCCACTTTCCAGTTAAGAGAAGAAGTAAAGTCATTCCAGGTTTCTGGTTCAGGCGATACCATTTATACGATCCATCGCCTCCGACGTGATGATCAAACTCAGGCATGGGTGTTGAAAGATGTATGGACATCCTATTTTGATGAGAACAATGCACTGCGTAATGAAGAGAATCTGGTCTTCAGGAAAATGACACATCCTGTTTATGAAGGATTGCGATGGATAGCCACGGCATACATCAATCCGCAGACGACGATTCGGATAGGAACTGAAAATGTCGAACCTTACGAATACTGGGAGTCAAGGGTTCTAGCCGTAGATGATACAGCTCGGGTTGGTGCCTTCACCTTTGCTGACGGTGATATCATGAAAATCATACAGACAGATAGTGATGATGATCTCATGAAACGATATGTGCATGAAACCTATGCAAGAGGTATTGGACTCGTGGCACGAACAGATTCTATTCTTGATAGCAGGTGCATTGATCTTGGTGAATTCGGCCCCTGTATTGATAAAGCATGGATCGACCATGCCAGCAAAGGGTATATTCTTTCACAGGTGATGATTGGTCACAATTGAGTACCTCATCTTTTCCACCAGTCAAGGATTTTTTCCTTCTCGGCAAAACACTTAAGTCACACGGTACCGGTGGCCATGTGCGCCTCCTGGTAGAGGATAGGTTCAGAAGTTATATCAAACCAGGCGCCTTTGTATTTCTTGATCTTGATGGATCACGTGTTCCCTTTATGGTTAAGGAGGTTGAGGATGGACAGCACTTCGTCATGTTACTTGCCGATATCAATGGTAAACAGGAATCAGATACACTCACAGGAAAAGAAATCTGGTTGCCTCTTGAACAAGTAAAACCACGCCATCAAAAGTCACCCCGCAATATCAACGAGAAATGGGATGACTATCGCATCCATGATCAGAAGTCAGGCTTGCTCTACGCCATCCTTCGCACCGAAGAATATCCGCAGCAATTGATGGCAGTTGTTGATATCGATGGTCGCGATGTCCTCATCCCACTCAATGATCAGTTGATCACCGGGATTGATAAGGATCAGAAGATCATCAGTATGGAGATTCCGGAGGGGCTATTGGAGTTGTAATTGCTTACTAAGGTGGTCCCTGAGCTTGTCGAAGGGCATTCAAATGAAGTCTTCTGCGCCTCGACCACCCACGTCGCCTCTTCGCCTCGCGAAGGAGTCGGCGTAGGTGGTGGCGCCTCTTTATCCCCTTCGACAAGCTCAGGGACCAAAATAAAGAAGCCGTTTCCCTTCGGCAAGCTCAGGGACCAAAATAGAGAAGTCATTACCCTTCGACAGGCTCAGGGACCAGCATTGAAATAGAAGATTTAAAAGGCTAAGAAAGGCGAAAGCCTAAAACTCAACCACAATCCCAATGCCAGGTATGATCGTACCTACCACATTTTCAATCCCTCTTGGAATATAATATTCAGGATTGTCTGGATCAGGAATGGGGACACCGTTTGCATCTCTTTCAACAGAGAAAAATGGCTGCTCAGTAGTCGTATTGTTGGTGATGTTCTGGACATCCAGAAACACATCAAGACTCCATTTCTTGAAATTGTATTTTTTATCTACCCGAATGTCCAATTGATAAAATGGTTCTACACGTAGGGTATTTAGTCGCGTGTTATCGGGAATGCCGGCATTGGTCACATCATAGTTTGTTTTCAAAGCGGAAGCCTGAATATCATAAGGCGTGTAAGGACTTCCACTATTGAAACGTAGCTTGGCACCCACTTCCCAGTTGCGCTTAAATATCTTGCCACCTGTGACGCTCAGCATATGGCGATAATCCCACGAGGAAGCCACATAACTGCCTTCGAAGTTTTGAAACTCACTACCTACAAAGGTGTAGGATACGAGACCATAGTAATCACGAAATAGTTTTTGCTGAAAGAAAACTTCGAATCCATAAGACCGTCCCTTGTTGGTAGAGCTTACAGGTGCATTTCCAATGACACCAAAATCACTGCCTTTGTTGGCCAGCGAAATGGAGTCAAGTAAGTCCATCGGGTAATTGCTGTAATGTTTGTAAAATCCTTCCACCGTGATCCGCGCATTTTTGGAAGTGTTGTATTCAACACCTAAGACCAGATGCTTTGATTGAATATATTTCACATCCTTGTTGACAAGTTCACCACTGGTACTTCTATAGCCTAATGTAGTGTAGGGTGGTAATTGATAGTATATGCCAGTGTTGAAGTTTATCGCCATTTTTTTGCTCAGGCTGTAGGAGGCACTCAGTCTTGGTGAAAACTGATTGAGAGGATTTGCCATGTGGGAATTAAAATTGTTGGCATCCATTCGTGCACCAAGAGAAAGCTGAAGACGCTCGCTTAGTAAACCTTTGCTGACTTGTCCGAAAGCACCATATTTGAAGACGCCGATTTCTGAATTGTAGTTAAGCGTTACTTCATTTTCAAGTTTTTGAAAAGTAGTGGTTGTGTACTCAGCCCACTCGATGCCTGCGCCATAGTTTATTTTCCAATCATCTTTGCGAACGGTTTCTTCAATCCGTAGTTTGTTTTCGGCTTCAGTGGATTGATAGTCGAGGAGTTTGTTGGCTTCATTGCTATCATCATTATCCACATATTTTTGTGCTGAATTGTTCAAGTAATTTCTGCTTAATACAAATGTCCGGTAGGCATTGTCTCTGAAATGTCGCCATGATCCTCCGATGGTATAATTCCATTGTCGGTTGGTTGGGATCTGAGAGAGTGTGTATAGGTTTTCCTCCGTGTCAGTTGCTTCAGTATTTAACGACACATTATCGATGGCACCGAGTCCAATGATGTCGATGATGTTGTTTTGATTCAGTTTGATTTCACTTTTAAACTGAAAGTCATCATATTTGGGAAGGAAGGGCAGGTCAAGTAACTGGAAGAGAAATTGCAAATAACTTCTTCTCCAGGATGCGATCAGTGTGGAATTTTTAGTCAGTGGTGTTTCAATCGTAGCGGCCAGATCGTTTGAGCCAAGGGTGATGCTATAGGCAGGCTTATCTGTCCGGGCATCTTTAAATTGAAACTCCAGGACAGAACTCAGTGCATTACCCCTGTTGGCAGGAAATGCACCGGAATAGAAATCAAGATCCTGGATAAAATCCACATTGATCAATCCGACCGGTCCGCCCGATGCACCTTGAGTGCTGAAATGGTTGATGGTGGGTACTTCAATACCGTCGAGATAAAAGCGATTCTCATTAGGCGAGCCACCACGTACGATGATATCATTTCTGAAACTTGAAGTGATGGCTACGCCCGGAAGGGATTGAATCACACGGGAGATATCCCTGTTACCGCCGGGATTTCGTTTGATTTCAGCGACACCAATGTTCCTGAGACTTAATGGACTTTCTTCCTTTCGGGCAAAGACTTGAGCGGTCACTACTGCTTCCTGCATCTCCAGGGACATTTCTTCCATTGAAATATTGGCAAATTTGACAATGGCGAGTGTGACCTGGACTTCATAAAGGGTCACCGGTTTATACCCTATGAAACTAGCCTTGAGATTATAGATACCAGGATTGAGGCCGGTGATCGTGTAGTCACCATTATCATCAGACGTGCCTCCGATGGTCGTCCCTTCAACGACAATCACCACATACGGAATGGGTTCCTTGTTGATAGCATTGGTGACCTTTCCTCGGATGACGCCTGTTTGCGCATAGCTGGTTATATGAAGAAAAGATAGGATGAGAAACGCTATTGCTTTGTTCATAGACGGCTGTATTCTAAGTGCAGATGAACAACGGATTTTTAAAATGGTTTAATCTACCGTTGCAGGAGTTTGCTCCTGCAACCACGTAGATACCCAACGAAAATCCTAAGGAGAATCTAACTTGAAATTCTCATGGTCGCAGGAGCAAACTCCTGCAACGGCGATGGCTTTTATAAGATGGTTTAGTGAAATTGCAGTTAATAAAAAATGGTAGGGGTTCAATATTTTGAACCCCTACCATTTTTTATTCTGCTGTTGCGGCAAGTTTACTCCTGCAACTATGAAAGTCGCTTTATTTCATCAATTTTCCCGGCACTACCTTGATGCCATCGGCAGTGATCATCGAGGCATAAGGCACTGCACCATCTTCCTGCATGATGGACGCAACACCTGCATCGCCATCTTTGTTGAAGGCGACCATCTTGACGTTGAAGTTTACGTTCTTGAATCCACCATTCACATAGAATATGCGCTCGATGACTTCTTCGCATGCTTGTTGCGGAGACTTACCCGCTCTCATTTTTTCTACCAGCAGGAACGAACCACATGTCCTGATCAATTCTTCTCCACGTCCTGTGGCTCCTGCAGCTCCAACTTCATTGTCCACATATAATCCTGCGCC
>JANNSS010000071.1:0-6332 GCA_031402955.1 Saprospiraceae bacterium | reverse complement strand
AGCCGTGAATCAATCAATAAAAACATATAATGAATTAAGGCCGCATATGGCTCTGGGAATGCAAAAACCTACCGATCTTTATGCCGCATAATTACAAATATCAGTAACCTAAACTGTCAACCTATTCCAGGACAAGACACTCTCTACTCACAATTGACAACTCACAACTCACACTACCTAAAGCCTTACCCCGGTCTTTGGCGAAAGCCTGATGATCGGACAGATCATTTCTTCCAGGGAAATACCTCCGTGCTGGAAGGTATTCCGGTAGTAGGTGTTGTAATGATTGTAGTTATTTGGGTATAGGAAGTATTTATCCTCCTTGGCGAAGATGTAGCTGGAACTGAGGTTAGGTCGCGGTAAGCCTGCTTCCTCTGGTTTTTTGATTTCGAGAACATCCTTCACATCGTATTGGAGATTCTTGCCCATTTTATAGCGGAGATTGGTGGTCGTATTTCTGTCACCGATGACCTTGGATGGTTGCTTCACGCGGATCGTGCCGTGATCTGTACCGATGATCAGCTTGATGCCCTGGGCTGCCATTTTACGCAGTGCAGTCCAGACATGTGAGTTAACAAACCAACTATACGTCAATGAGCGATAGGCTTTCTCATCACCGGCGAGTTCTTTGAGCACTTCCATTTCAGTGCGCGCATGGGATAGCATATCAATAAAATTGTAGACGATGACAATGAGATTATTGTGCATCAGGTCCAGCGCCTTTTCACCCAGGTCCCTTGCCTGCTCTGCATTGGTGATTTTGAGATATTGCCACTTGATTTCTTTTCGCAGTTTGCGTTGCAATTGTTTTTCGAGCAATTCAGCTTCATGCATATTCTTACCTCCTTCTTCAAAATCCTCTACCCACATATCCGGATAATTCTTTGCAATATCAGCAGGCATCATGCCTGCAAAGATGGCATTGCGGCTGTATTGTGTTGACGTGGGAAGAATGCTATAGAAAAAAGATTCCTCTTCCACCTCGTACAATTCTGTAATGATAGGCTCCAGCATTTTCCACTGATCCCAACGCAGATTGTCAAGCAATAGAAAAACCACTGGTTGCTTGTCATTGAGATGTGGCAGTATTTTAGCTGACATCAGGTCAGGAGACATGAGTGGTGCTGATTCCTTTTCCTTCATCCATGAGAGATAATGTCGCGATACAAATTTGGAAAACTCTGAGTTGGCTTCTGACTTTTGCATGGATAGGATATCGATCATCTCTTCACTGCGCGAGGTATCAATCTTGAGTTCCCAGTTAACGATCTTCTTGTATGCCTCAGCCCATGAGCTCACATCCAGACCGCTGTTGATCTCCATCATGATGTTTCTAAATTCCACCTGGTAATCGGACGAGGTCTTTTCTCTAACCAATCGCTTATTATCCACGATTTTCTTTAGTGTCAGGAGGATCTGGTTTGGATTGACAGGTTTGATGAGATAATCATCGATCTGTGACCCCAGGGCTTCTTCCATGATATTCTCCGCTTCATTCTTAGTGATCATGACGATCGGAAGAGAAGGCTTGATGGCTTTAAGGCGCTGCATTGTCTGCAGACCAGAAAGGCCGGGCATACTTTCATCCAGGAAGACAATGTCCACATCCCCTGCTTTTTCAAACTCATCGATGGCATCATGGCCATTAGACACAGTAGTTACATTATAACCCTTCTTCTCGAGGAAGAAGAGTTGTGGTTTCAGCAGATCGATTTCATCGTCGGCCCATAGTATTTTGATTTTATCCATAAGTAATAGTACAACGCTTTAAGGTAATGAGTTCATTCAATATGAAGGGCGTTGCTAATAACGATCAAATCGTTATTAGCTATTTCCAAAATCAAGCGGTTATTAGCTACGCCCTTAATATTTATTAGCCACGCCCTGAAAGTATCCAACGATGCCCGACGGGCGGATATTTTCCCAATCTTTGCACAATGAACAAAATGAAGCTCATAAATGATCCGGTATACGGCTTGATCCATATCAGGACCCCACTCATTTTTGACCTGATAGAGCATCCTTTGTTTCAGCGGCTGCGGCGCATCAAGCAGACCGGGCTCACGCACCTGGTCTATCCGGGATCGCAGCATACCCGCTTCCATCATGCCCTCGGTGCCATGCACCTGATGGGAATGGCCATCGATGAGTTGAGGTCCAAGCAGACTAATATCTCTGAAAAGGAGGAAGAAGCTGCGCTTATAGCTGTCCTTTTGCATGATATTGGTCACAGTCCTTACAGCCATGCCCTTGAGCGTTTGATTATTGATGCTGATCATGAGGCTATTGGAAAAATGATCATGCTTCACTTTGCCGGTACCATGGGGTCACAACTGGATCTGGCTTATGAAATGTTTACGGGCAAATATCACCGTCCTTTTTTCCATCAACTAATCAGTGGCCAGTTGGACCTGGACAGACTTGATTACCTGTCGAGGGACAGCTTTTATACAGGCGTGGCTGAAGGCGTGGTAGGACATGACCGAATACTTCGTATGCTTCGGGTGGTTGACAACAAACTGGTGGTTGAAGAAAAAGGTCTTTACAGCATTGAAAAATTTCTGGTAGCACGTCGTATCATGTATTGGCAGGTCTACCTCCACAAAACGGCTCTTGCGGCGGAACTGATGGCGAAGGCAATTATACGCCTCCTTCGTGACCAGGATCCTGCTGAACGAGCAGGATATCTGGCTCCGGAGCTTGAATTCTTTTTATCCAGGAAAGTCACTCTTCAGGAGTTCAGGGATCATCCGGATGAATTACTGACTATCTTCTCTGACCTCGATGATATCTCTGTGGATTACAGCATCAAGCGATTGCAGGATCATTTTTATACTCCGTTGAGTTTTCTGACTACAAATCTATTCCATCGAAAACTGCATAAACTGCGTTGGTCAGATATTCCATTTGAGAATGAGGTGATCAATGATATCCGGAAAAAATGCCAGGAAAAATATGACTGGTCGCCTGAAATAGCGGACAAGATGATTTGGATAGGTAGCGAGACGAAAGCGGATTATATACCTGAGGATGATGAAATCAATATCCTGATGAAGTCTGGGGAAATCAGGCCGTTTTCGAGTTTTCTGGAGTCGCCGGTGAGGATTGCGTTTAATAAGAAGTACTATATCTGCCACCCCTCAATAGCATAGAGCATAGAGCAGAGGGCATAGGGCATAGGGCTGCAGAGGGCATAGGGCTGCAGAGGGCATAGGGCATAGGGCATAGGGCTGCAGAGGGCAAAAAGGGCATAGAGGCATTTCGAGGCTCGGATGTGCTGAGCATCATGAAAATAGAAGTTTAGGCCAAAAAATCAATTCTCCGTGTACTCCGTGTGCTCCGTGCGAAAATTTTTCAATAGGAAACCAACCCTATCCCATGCTCAGAATCACACTGTCAAATGATCACTATTTGCCCGGAAACTTGAAACATTTCACATCTTTACAGCACATAAAAAAACAGACTAATCATGGGCATGGATACCAAGACTATATTCGAACTTATCAGCAAGGAGGAGAACCGTCAGCGGAAAGGCATTGAGCTGATTGCCTCTGAGAATTTTACCTCGATTGCGGTGCTAGAGGCGATGGGTTCCTGCCTCACGAACAAGTATGCTGAGGGATATCCCGGTAAGCGTTATTATGGGGGATGTGAGGTCGTCGATGAGATTGAAACAATGGCGATCGATAGCCTCAAAGGTCTGTTTGGTGCCGAATATGCAAACGTGCAGCCACACTCAGGCGCTCAAGCCAACTCAGCTGTTTACCTCGCGGTACTCAAGCCCGGAGATACGATCCTTGGATTCAATCTGGCGCATGGTGGCCACCTGACGCATGGATCGCCGGTCAACTACAGTGGACTGACTTTCAATGCCACTCATTACAATGTCAACCAGGAGACTGGTCGGGTGGATATGGATGAGGTGTATAGCCAAGCCATCAAGCACCGTCCTAAACTGATCATATGCGGCGCTTCTGCCTATTCGAGAGAATGGGACTATAAACGCTTCCGTGCTATTGCGGATGAAGTTGGTGCCTTATTGATGGCTGACATCGCACATCCTGCCGGACTGATAGCCAGCGGGCTCCTGGCCGATCCATTACAGCATTGTCATATCGTCACTTCGACTACACACAAGACCCTGCGCGGACCTCGTGGAGGTGTCATCATGTTGGGTAGAGATTTTGACAACCCATGGGGACGGACAACTAAAAAAGGTGAGCCGATTAAAATGTCTACTATCCTCAATAGCGGTGTATTTCCGGGTATGCAGGGCGGACCATTGGAGCATGTCATCGCTGCGAAAGCCGTTTCTTTTATCGAAGCTTCTACTCCTGAATTTGTACAGTATTCCAAACAAGTCATCAACAATGCGCATGCGATGGCGAACGCCTTAGTGGAAAGAGGTTATCAGATTATCTCCGGTGGTACAGACAATCATCTCATGTTGATCGACCTGTCCAACAAAGGACTGACCGGCAAAGAAGCAGAAGAGGCCCTCATCAAAGCCGACATCACCGTCAACAAAAACATGGTTCCTTTTGATAAAAACAGTCCGTTTGTTACATCGGGTATCCGTGTCGGCACTGCGGCTATCACGACTAGAGGTATGAATCAGGATGATTGTATTCAGATCGTAGAATGGATTGACCAGGCGTTGATGCACAGGCATGATGATACGGAGTTGAACAGGATACATCATGAGATTAATTCGTTTGCGTCTTCTTTTAGATTATACCCAGACGAGTGATGTGAGAGAGTAAGAGAGTGAGAGAGTGAGAGAGAACGTGAGAGCGTTAGCATCGTGTGTCTATAATGCAAAAATAAATAACCATCGATACCTGATCAATTTACCCGGGGACGAACATATCAAAAGCGAAAGTTTGGCTTGCCGCAATGAACATATGGAAAAGCGTGCTATTTATCGATTGAAAATTCAATTAGGATACCTTATACTTGGTTGCGGACATATCCGTGTTACCGGTAATTGAATAAATAGAAATTAACATCACCAATAGCCTACTTTCAAAACAAAAGAGCCCCTTAATGAAAAATAAAGCAATATTCATTGCACTTTCGGTCATTTTTATTAGTAGTTCAAAAGCACTTGCACAAGACGCTGCCTTTACACAATGGGAAAACATGCCCCTTAATATTAATCCAGCATTAACAGGAAATTTTGATGGGTTACTGAGATTAAGGGCGAAATACCGGAATCAATGGAGATCTTTACTTAAAGATAATTCTTATAAGACAAGTGCAGCATCCGTTGAATACAAGTTTTCTAACGGAACTACCCGTAAAATTAGTGTTGGAGCCTTATGGTACCAGGATAAAGCAGGCAGCCTTGATTTCAAGAATAATGCCATCAATTTCTCAACATCGGTTGTTCAAAATTTAGGTGATCCAGATCATATACTTCATTCCATTGCCGTAGGACTCAATGTTGGCGTGGCAAACAGAAAAATAGATTTTGATAATGCACAATGGCCAGGAGGCCCTCCTCCAACGGATTTAAACGAAGAAACCAATTTTGCAGATTTTTCAGCAGGCTTGCTTTGGGATTATAGGTCAAAATCTCATTTTTCTTTTCAGCTAGGAAGTGCATTGCTTCATTTAAACAAACCTAATATAGCTTTTTCTGATACCATTGTTGAAAAACGTTATCATCGTTTTAATCTGCATGGGAATGTTGAGATACCTTTGATGCAAACTTTTTCAATTGTGCCTTCATTTCTTTATTGGAGTCAGGGACCTTCCGAACAACTCTTGTTTGGATTTAATAGTAGATGGTACCCTAAATCGTCAAGTCCAAATTTTGTGCAGCTTGGAATTTTTGCAAAAACAGCTAAAAATTATTCTGGAACAACCGATGTTAATATTTATGTGCTGTCTGCAACTGTTGAGATCAATTCATTTCTGGTAGGTTTTTCATTTGATCGTTTTCAGAATGTCGAAAGCAATGCGTATGAGTTTTCTGTTGGATATACATTTGGAAAGCACGAACCAAAAGGCAAATCCGGTAACATCGGCTACTCACAAGCAGGGATAGTCGAGTAACAAATGAAAACTGTAAATTTGAAGATAATAGGGTCCTCACAGAAAAGTGCAACGTCACCTGCCTATGAGTAGCCCAACCGATATAGCACATGCTGATTATCACCTAATTTTGAAAACTAAACCTGATAATACCAGAAATTTCACGCTTCTATGGTATCCTGATCAAAATGTACTTCATCGATCACAACCCACCCCATTTCCATGCAGAATATGGGGAGTTTCGGGCAGAGTACAACATTAAGACTTTAGAAATCATTGATGGGAAACTACCT
>JANNSS010000070.1:0-11913 GCA_031402955.1 Saprospiraceae bacterium | reverse complement strand
CTCAACCTCATCAAATGGAAACCCATGATCGCCGCCCTACCCATCACGATCGGGGTCGTATTGCTTAAAACTGCAGTTGTGCATGGTTTGGGCTATGATGGTCTGGTCCATTTTTCTGAAATTGACCTGGTGATCACCGGTGGGATATTTTTAATTGGCTTTATGCTCGCCGGGACCCTGGCGGATTATAAGGAGAGTGAAAAAATTCCTGCGGAGATGGCGGTCGCTATTGAGTCCATTGAAGATACAGTGGTCCTCGCGCATGGGTTCAAGAGCGACTTTGACTTACCTGCACAACAGCGACAGCTCAATGAAGTGACAGAGGCCATCCTGAATTACTATGCACATCGCGAAACCGAAGAAATCGTGTACAGGAAAATAGAAGGGATCACCTCCATTGCACTGTATGTGGAGCAAACTAAAATTGGTTCGACCTCTTCCTGGGTGAAACGGGAGCAAACCAATCTGCGTAGATTGTTTTCAAGAACCACGGTTATCAAGCGCACCAGTTTTATTGCCACCGGCTATGCCTTCCTCGAAGTGTTGACCCTCGTCGTGATCGGCTTATTGCTCATCACCAGGTTTGAAAACTTTATCACGGGTATCATCCTTGTTGCCTTCTTTACACAAATATTTATCTACATGGTTCGCCTGATCAAGGATATCGACCATCCGTTTGAGTATCCGGTCAATGGTAAGGTGAGAGCGGCAGATATTGATCTCTTTCCGCTGATAGAGTATCATGAAAGGGCGAAGGGGAGGCTTTGAACATATTACTGATTTATCAGTATAGAGTCTCTGCCCATTTCACAGTTGTTTTGCCATATATTTTTTATTGCAGGGGTTTCAAAGTTGTCATCCCTTCATGCGCCTGTTCAGATGTTGTATATAAATTACCTGGCGGCACGGGTAAAGGATGCGCAATTGGTGATAGCTCGGGTCAATTATGCCAGCATTCTGGTATATGAGCGCTCCTGCTCGTTTGTGTCGATCGGGTTGCATGAAAGGGATCCTTTGAATATGAGAGGCTACAGATATCTGGAGAGAAACTTTAGGCCGTATAGCCTACTTTGACTATTTATTCCTTACCTTTTATGCAAATGAAAACAACTATAAGCGGGGTTTCTCCTTCCTGGTTTAAAAAGTTGCAGATCCGCAATGAATTGCCACCGGAACTGGAGAAGGAGTTTATTGTCTATAAGGATACTAAAAGTATCAACCGCATCCAGTCTTCGGCCTGGCTGGGAATAGCTTTAACCATTTGCTTGTTTGGCGTTGACGCATACCGAAAGTATGGCACCGGGGAGTATGATACAAATCCCTGGCTCCCTAAATTGTTTCATATACACCTCCTGGGTATATTATTTCTTATTCCTGCTATTCACATTACACGTCATAAGACGTGGATTATACAAACGCGTTTACGGAGAGGTATCGTTATTTGGGGCATGGTCACACTCACCATCGTTTTTCTGCTTAGCCAGGCGGTTTTAGTCTACCTGGAACGAGATGGATTAGTGGTGTTCCTTGGATACATTTTTGTTTTCACCTGGATGTTTTCCATGTCTAATACAGAGCGAGCCTTCTTTAGCGGTGGTTCGTTTTTAATTATGTGGTATGTGATTTTTTTCGTTAAAGAGGACATTGAGAGAACCAGGCAGGTTACAGATTTTATTGAGATCTTTTTTCTTTCCATTATCGCTTTCATTTTTGATGCATATGATTTCAACCTCAATCTGTCTAACTTTATGAACCTGCGTGAGATTGAAAAAGAACAAGAACGTATCAAGAAACTGGAAGAATTCAAGACAAGATTTTTTACCAACCTTACACATGAACTCAGGACCCCGTTGACGATGATTACGGGGATGGCCAGAGAGATTTCAGAAGATCCTAAGAAGTGGGCTGCTGAAGGTTCAGAGATCATCAGCCGTAACGCAGGGAACCTCCTCAATCTCGTCAATCAGATATTGGCCCTTAGTAAAATCGAAAGTGGCTCCATGCCTTTGTACATGGTAAGAGGTGATGTAGTCTCTTACCTCGGTTATGTTGTGGATGCATTCAAAGGTCATGCGCTTACTAAACGAATTAAGCTGCATTTTCTCGCAGAAGAATCGGAGGTGATCATGGATTATGATCCTGAAAAATATATGAATATCCTCTCCAACCTGCTCTCTAATGCGATCAAGTTTACACCTGAAGATGGTAACGTATATGTCAGCCTTGTTTTTCGAAACATGGAGGAAGATTCACTTTTTGAACTGACGGTAAGAGACACAGGTATTGGGATACCTCAGGATGAATTATACCACATCTTTGAACGTTTTTACCAGGCGCAGAATGAATTGACGGGTTCAGGTATCGGAACCGGAATAGGGTTGTCACTAGTCCATGAGTTAGTCAAGATGCTGGAAGGTGATATCCATGTTAAAAGTGCAGTTGGAAAAGGCACGACATTTACGATATCACTTCCTTTGCGCAAAGATGCGATCAACCAGGGTTCCACATTTTTAAAAGAGGATATCAGAAGCAATGTAAATTTCTATATAACACCTGCATCGACGAGTCCCATTTTGCAGGAGGAAATGATACAGGAAAAGCCGGATATCCTGTTGATTGAAGATAATACGGATGTGATTAAATATATCGAGATATGCCTCAGTGATGTTTATCGGATCACAAGCTGTAAGGACGGTTTGGCCGGCGTGAACATGGCCATTGAGATGGTACCTGATCTGATCCTTAGCGATGTACTCATGCCTGTCAAAGATGGACTCGCTGTGTGCCGCGAGCTTAAAAATCATCCGATCACCAACCACATTCCTATAGTGCTCCTTTCGGCAAAAGTAGATCCCGAGTCCAGGATTGCCGGTCTGGAAAGTGGAGCGGATGTCTACATGGTCAAACCTTTTGAGAAGAACGAACTTCGGATGCAGTTGCACAATTTACTTGAGAGAAGACAAGCATTGCACACGCGTTTCACAGCTTCCACTTCTGCTCCGGCTGCAGCTATTGAGCTAGAGACTATCAAGGAAGATCCGTTTGTGACAAAGGCAAGAGAAGTGGTAGAGAATCACCTCGATGAGAGTGAGTTCAGTGTGTTACATCTCTACAGGGCTGTCTTTCTGAGTCGAACTCAACTGCACAAAAAGCTGAAAGCGCTTACAGGAATGTCGGCCACCCACTTTATCCGGCATATCCGACTTTCCAAGGCAAGGGAATTACTGAGAAATCAGGATTTGAATATTACGGAAATTGCTTACCAGGTAGGCTTTTCCGATCCGAATTATTTTACCCGTTGTTATGGCGAAGAATTTGGGGAGACTCCAAGTGAAACAAGAAGTATATAGACTGTCAACAATATATAGATATGAATTGTATTAATATGAAACATGTCTGCTAGTTGACAGTGCACAGAATGGCACATAGATACTAGTTTTAGTGCATTTCATCCAGAAGGGCGAACATGGTCCCGGGCCACCTTTGGTTTATCAATTAACAACCAAAAACAACCCAAATCATGACAACGCGAACAATCTCCTCAACAGCTATTTCGTCACCTCAATTGTTCCCTTATATCCAGCGGAACGCCAGGACAATCCTTATCAAATCGGATGTTCCGCAGACTAGTTCTGTAAGCTCTAATGTATATTCCTGGGAGCGGCTATCCTCCGGATTTCCCCTGGTTCACTTACTTCAGCCCGACTACTATATGGTTTTCCATTGTTCGGCTCCCGGGGTTCCTGTGTATCAGCAAAACCTTCATCTGGATCTGGGATCGATGGAGGTCCGGTATGAGGTGATCCTCCGGCATATCGAAACAGATGATCTGCAGCATCTCCGGAGAATGGATGTGGTCAAAGCTCAATTCGCCAGGGAGTGCCGGCTTCAGCCTTTTGATTATATCAGTTCTATTCTCATTCGCTGGGAATGCCCTGATGGCGGCCACCGGTATTTTATGCGAAAGATGACGGTCCTTCAAGCTGACAGCAAAGGGATGCCCAGCTATGGTATTGTCTCCATTAAGGATGTCACCCCCATGGTTTCCGCGATCAGGCCTAACAACATAGATATCACCTTTCATCCCGATAAGGCGAACCTCTGTTATGAATTATGCCGACGCATCAATGCCGTACAACCTAAACGCAACGGGATCACAGCGCGGGAAAAGGATATCGTCAGGTGCCTGTGCAAGGGCATGAGCAGTAAGGAAATTGCATCTGCACTCTTTATCTCCAAAGCAACAGTGGATACACACAGGCAAAACCTCATTCATAAATGGGGAGTGACGAATACCGCTGCGTTACTGCAGCGGGCGATGGAAGAGGGGTGTATTTGAAAGTACAATTAGCCCGGTATTAAATATCCGATAGCCTTAACCAAATGAATCACGTTTAAAGTTAAATGCGATGTACAACATAAAATCAAATCTCATCCTTATTGTCCTGGTGCTTTTAAGCATTCCAGCTACAACGCAACAATCGATTTCTCAAACAGAAGTTAATCAAAATCATGCTAAGAGACCATGGGAATTTTCATTATTCATTGGCAAAGCCTTTGCGGGGCCTTCAAATGATATCAGTGCTTCAATGGCTGCTGATCAAAGCATTGGAATTCCGTGTTCCTTTGCGTTTAAGTATAACTTGAATCAAAAATCCGGGATTTCTCTTTCAAGGGGGAGAAATGAATCGGCAACCATTACTGGGGAAGGATACGGCACACCCGTAAGGAGCATACTCAAGTCAACTTCTTTGGATTATGTGCATAGTCTGGGGCATAGCAGGCACGAATTGTCTGCAGGCATTTCGTTCATAACCCTACATATGAAATCCAACAACAAAGACGATAGAGTATCCGGAAAAGACGTGGCAAAAAGGGTCGGATTCAATATTGGGTATTCATGCCATATCATTGAGACGAAAGGATTTTTTCTGGCGTTTTACACGCAATACAATTGGGCTGGCACAGCAAGCATCGGGCCATATTCCATTTATGAAGAAGGATACTCTTATGATTATGGCGAGTGGCCGATTTTTGGAGATATTTCGGGTTTTGTGCCCAGTCAAACCTCCAAATTTCCAGTTGTTTATGTTCATTTGGATTCATTCAATGTTGGATTTTCTGTTGGATTCAGGTTTGGAGAAAAGGTGGCCATAGCTGCTGCAAGTGAATAAGAAAGGAGGATGGAACCTTTTGGGCGTTGGGACAGAACTATACAGGTCATTCAGGTGATGGTGCAAAGATCGGATATGATTGGTGATTTGTTCAAATAGGGCCAAAAGAAGGTCAAGTAAAAATATTTTCATTTAATATGAAACGATACGCTACTATATCCATTGTCCTCATTATGTTTCTTGCGGTTGCAGATAGTATCACCGCCCAGGAAAATATCATCATCAGCGATAACCTTGCCGCGCATGCTGAACTCTTGAAGGTAAATGTGGAATATCTACCTGACAATAATTTGAAATTCAGTATAGGGGACTATGCCATTGTCGCAGACCAGGAACAGAGCGGCACCTATAGCGATACAAAAGAAAGATTGCTGGGGTTGAGAGTCGTAACAAAAATCACCAAAACAATTGCATTTACCATTAGCAATCCATCGTATGATACCGCGATGGTATTTTCAGAAGAAAGGAATAGAATTAATACATATTATCCCAATGAAGTATTGGAAAACTTTTTCCTGGACGAGATTACCGGGGGAAAGTTCAAAAGCTTCGCCACGTGGATAACGATAAACGGAGATACCAATACCACCTGGACCTTGTATATACCAAAAGGGAAAGGAAAAGGAAGGAGGTTCCCCATCGACATGTTGCTGACGGACGGAGTGAAATATATTAACATAGCATCGGTGAGTTCAGATTTGTATTTTGATTATGCGCATCCTCTTCGAAGCCTGCGTAAAATGCCTGCCATGGGGGCTGAGTTTATGGACGACGGAAAGTCCATTTGTGCTGTTCAATTTGATGCCGGGGCAACAACTGGTTATTATCCTGAGGACAAAGAATCTCTTGGGTGTAAGGCCTGGATGCATCAGCAACTGGATGCAAAAACCAAATTGGTGCTGGCTGCTGCCATGTCAACGTTACTCCTGATGAACAATTCATACCTGGCTTTGCATGAGTAGGCTCAAGCCTTGTTATTAACCAATGTCGAGCAATTCAATATAAATCAGTATATTCCTGAAGCCTTAAGGGACTTTACTTTGATATGGGATTTGGGTTAGCAATTCAACCTTTTTATAATAATGTAATCCTTGTACTATGCGAACTTACCTTTACATAGCCTTGCTGTTTTTTGCAACAGCTCAGCTGCGTGCCCAGGACACACTCTTCAAGACGGATGGCGCTGAGAAATTAGCGAAGATATTTGAAGTGAATGAAACCCAGGTTAAGTATAAACTTGCTTCCAATCCGGAAGGACCTTTGTACATCATCGGAAAAGAGAATGTTTCACGGATCCATTATGCAAACGGTATTGTTGAAAATTTTCCTGTAATCAAGTCCGGCAGTACGATACCGGGAATGAAATTGGATCCGAGAGCTACTGATTTCGGAAGAAATTTTATTTCTGTTAATGTTTTGGATATGTTGTCTAAGACCATTTTGACATTGGGATATGAATACACTTTCAAGTCCGGCCTGTTCAGCCTGAAGGTTCCGGTTTCATTTGGATTGGATACGGATGGTTATTATTATGAAAACAAATCGTTTGGAACGGGGTTAGATTTCAACCTATATCCATATGGACAAGGCCGGGCAAATTTTTTCTATGGGCCATCCTTTGAGTATAAAAAATATAAGTTCACGGCCGAGCCGGAGGATATTAAATCGGCATATGCCCTTTTATTTCAGGCGGGATTTCTATTCCAACCTACCAGGCACTTTAACATTTCCGTTAGTGCGGGAATCGGATATGCCCGGATAATCCGCGAAATCTACTATTATAATAACAAAGGGGATGTAGCTACAAGGCTCGGATTAAATATTGGATATAAGTTCTGATGAGATAGCTCATCTGTAGAAATTGAAATCAAATGCAACAACGAAAATTTAATTGACATGAAAAAATACTTACCTGAAATTTCTTTGATGTTGATGCTGGTCTATTTACAATTCATCATAGGATGTTCGTATTACAAGGTGACCAATACAGAATCCATCGCGCCAGTCGCTGCGGATATTCAGAATAATACCAGATACTTTATTGTTCACCAGGGATCCAATGCCTGGCATTTCAACAATATTGCGTTGGATAACGAAAAGGAAGAACTGACCGGCACGCTGGAAGCATTGCCTCAAAATCATCAGTATTATCTCACAACAAAGCCTGTTGGGCCGAACCGGATAATGAAATCGTCAGCGGCTGGGACTGACCAGAAGGTTGCAAGAAACAATCCGACCTATGAAGTTCATTTTTACATTACCGAATACATGGAGAATCAAAATGCGCAAATCACAATTCCACTGGCATCGGTTACAAAAGTTGAGATTTATGATAAGGATGCCTCAGCAAATTCGGCCTCAGCGGTATTTACCACCTTGGGTATTGCCGCGGGAGTGCTGGTGATCATAGGTGTTATTGTGGCTTTAACTAAAAGTTCCTGTCCCTTTGTGTATACACATGATGGTTCATCTTATCATTTCGCAGGTGAAATGTATGGGGGTGCCATATATTCTTCACTCGAACGCCATGACTTTATGCCTTTACCTGGTTTTAAGCCTTCAAACGGTGCATACCAACTACAAATTTCAAATAAACTGCTGGAGCGACAGTATACCGATCTTGCTGAATTGATGGTGGTCGAACATCCTGATAGTACAACAGTGTTGCTGGACAAGCATGGTAAACTCCAAACATTGCTTCATCCTGAAGCCCCTGTAAAAGTTTTGTCAGGTAAAAATGTAGATCACACAAAATCAATCGAGGCTATTGATAACAATGCTTATTTGTTTGATGACGAAAATACTGCCGGAGGTGAATTGAGTAGCCTGACATTAGCATTTCGCAAACCTCCGGATGCAAAGACCGGAAAATTGGTGGTCAACGTTAAAAACTCCTATTGGCTTGATTATGTCTACGGAAAATTCAATGCACTCTTTGGAACTTATTTTAATACATTTTCAGAAGCACAGAAAAACGTTCCGGCACAAAAGATAAACCAATGGGCATTGGATCAGGCCATCCCCCTTTCAGTATATATCGCGACGGAGGAAGGGTGGGAGTTTGTAGATTACTTTCAGGTTACAGGGCCATTGGCCTCCAGGCAAATGGTCATGACGTTGGACTTGTCAAAAGTACATACCGATAATGTCCGAATAAAAATGGAATGCGGTTTTATGTTTTGGGAATTGGATTATGCTGCTATAGACTTTTCAGATGATATTCCGGTATCGATCTCCCATCTTTCTGCGACTTCCGCCATAGATGAGAAAGGAATGGATGTATCCACGCAGCTTGCTTCGGCAGATAATGCATATCTCGTCCAGCCGGTAGTTGGAAATGAAGTGACTATAACCTATACTGCCTGTGAACCGCAGAAGAAAAATCTTCAATCGGTTTTTTTGCATAGCAAAGGGTATTATGAATATATCCGCGATTATAAAAACATACCTGATCTGATAGCCCTCAGTTCCTTCAAGAAAAAAGGGTCATTCGCAAAGTTCTCCAGGAAGAAGTATAATGAGTTTGTCAGCAAACCCTATTTGTTTAATGATGCAATAACAGCGGGCTATGGAAACTGAAGTAATCGGATTTAAGGCTTTACCTGTTTCGGATGCTCCACCGGTACAACAAGGTTTGGTGTCCGAACCGGGAGCGAGGACTCAATATATTATTTCAGGTATTCGGAAGGAAATGGTTGAATTCCTGATCTGGATGGAAATAGCCGGTCTGTTGATTTGGCATTTCAGAAACCCGCGAAGGTGGATTGAAATAGTTAAGTCAATGGATCCTCACCGAAAGGATGTCCTGGGTGATAGGAGGATAAAGAAGATTGTGTATGTGGATGGAAAATATTATTGGGGATTGTTTATTCCAGGCTGGCCATCCACAACATTCCATCAATTTCTGAAAGCGGAAATCAATAGAAGTTATCAGCTTCCCGCGAAAGCCAATCGCTTTACGAACATCTTTATGGCGATTACAAATAAATGTCCATTGGCATGTGAGCATTGTTATGCGTGGGATGAGCTTAATAAAAAGGATAATTTGACAGTCTCCGAATTAAAATCCATTGTTCATAAATTTCAGGATATGGGTGTTTCGCAGATTCATTTGTCAGGAGGTGAGCCCCTTGTCAGAATCAAGGATGTCATCGAGGTGGTATCGTCTGCAGAGAAAGAATCAGATTTTTGGGTTTTAACGTCAGGATTTCATCTTACCCTTGAAAAGGCGTTGAAACTTAAGACTGCGGGTCTTACCGGGGTCCAGATAAGTCTTGACCATTTTGACGCCGAGGTACATAATGTATTTAGGGGATATACAGATGCTTTTTACTGGGCGGAAGAAGCTGTTCGGAATGCAATAGCCGCAAAGCTCGTTACGGCACTAACCATTTGTGTCACAAAGTCCTTTGTTTCTGAAGCCAACCTGATGTTGTATATGGAGATGGCAAAAAGGATGGGCGTTTCATTCGTTCAAATACTGGAACCACGAGCTACGGGACACTACAAAAACCAGGATATCGGATTGACACCTGATCATGAAACAATCCTTGATGCCTTTTATCTGAAAATGAATTATGATGCTGAATACAAAGGTTTTCCTCCAATTTGTTATCATGGTTTTCATCAAAGACGCATGGGGTGTTGGGCTGCCGGCAACAGGAGTGTATATGTTGATACAGTAGGAGATCTGCATGCCTGTCCGTTTTGCCAGAAGAAGACAGGAAACATACTGACAGGTGATTTGAATGGGGCAATTGAACAGCTTCAGAATACTGGATGCCATAAGTTTTGAAGGGTAGTATTTCAATTTGTAAAGGGAGTGTGATCCGACAGACCTTTCATAATTTGTTGCAGGTAAAGGGATATTCATATTCCCGGTATCGGCAGTATTAGTTGAAAAAGGCAATTCAATAATCAAATACCTGTATAAATCATGTACATCAGGATAGAGTTAATTATATTAGTCTTCAGAAGGCTAAATCCATAAATTGGCAAAAGGGCAGCCAGCTTAACGGGCTGCATCATCACTGAGCCGGACACCAATCACCAACATTATTTTCGGGATAACTATGTATCGATTTTTCCGAAGGTCCGAATGCGTCCCTTGAGATTAGTGTTGAGAAGAGAGATTAATCTTTTGTTTTTAGAAACGCCATTATCTTTTCGAAATGCGACAGATCTTGTTTTTGGCCCTGATGCTCATTGTATCCATTGATTTGGATGCGCAGGACACTCTTTATACGGAGGATGGAGCTAAGAAAATTGTAAAAATCGTGGAGGTAAGTCAAATCGTCGTGCGGTATAAGCTCAGCTCCAGTCCCGATGGCCTAACCTATGCCATCACGGTCGAGGATGTCATCAAAATAGTCTATGAAAACGGCACTACTACTTTTTTCTATAAAGGAGCAAGTAAACCTATTCCTTCCCCGGAAGTCTCTAAGGAGGAAGCAGCTATACAAGTCATTCCTCTGCCCCAAAAGCCGCCAAGGAAAATTGTGATCGGACGTAATATTATTTCTATAAATGTATTGCAGTTTTTTACAAATTCCCTGATGGTAGGTTATGAACATAGGTTAAAGTCAGGTAACAATAGTATTAAGATCCCGGTTTCATTTGGCAATGGCGCCAATGTGTTGCCGGATACGAATTCAAACTATTACAACAATAAAATATTTAGTGTTGGATTTGATTTTTATAAATATCCTCACCGGAAAGCTAGAGCAAAAGCAAAGTATTTTTATGGTCCGGCCATAGAATATGGGCAATTTACTTTTCTGGACTATACGTTCACCCCGGTTCCGCCATATAATCCCTATGATCTCAAAGAAACGTCAGCATATGTTATTCTCCTGTTTCAGAATGGGTTTTTGTACCACCCTGCAAATCATTTTGCTTTATCCATAACAGCAGGTGTCGGATATATTCAACCACTGAATGAGGATTACAATGATGGATATAGTGGCTATCTCGTGATCAAGGGTGGATTGAATGTCGGATACAATTTTTAAGCAGACTATAGTATTTGTTACCTGGGAGCTTTTATTTTATTTTAAATGTATAAATATCAATTTATGAGAAAATATCGTCCTGCAGTAGCAATGATTTTGCTGGTGATCTATGCAAATTTTATCGCCGGGTGCTTCCATAATTTTTACAAAGTTACAATCCCCGAATCCGATAAATCTTTATTGGACCAAATTCATGAGAGTGAAAGTTATTTCATTATTCACCAGGGATATTCAGCCTGGCACATGAATGCAATTACTTTAAATGTAGAACAAACAGAATTAAGCGGAGAACTTGAGGAATTACCGGTAAGTCATCATAAATACCTGACTGCGGTGCCTGACAAACCAAACAGATATAAACCAAGCAAGGAAGATCCTGCGATTGAGGTTCATCTCTATATTTCTGAATATACCGAAGGCCAGAGTAATCGTATCATAGTTCCGATTTCAGACATTCAGAAAGTTGAAATTTATGATATTGACAAAGAAGCCACAAATTCTGCTTTTGCTGGCTCCATGGTCGTTATCGGAATAATGGTTGGTGGAGTTGTTGTTGGATTATTAGGAGGCCTTGCCTTGTATGGGGAATAAGTGCGCTTCCCATTACTTTGTGAGTAGAATGTAGGAAGGCGCCTTTTTTTTCTCCGCTCGAAAGAAAGGACTTTATAGCTTACCACGTCATTTATTGAAGTACAGTCTGATATAAGGACTGACCAATACTTCATGAT
>JANNSS010000069.1:0-37302 GCA_031402955.1 Saprospiraceae bacterium | reverse complement strand
AGACTTTGTCTACAACCAGAAATCCAAACTCAAGAAGCTCTTCCTCGTCCATGGCGAGTATGATACCCAGCAGGCCTGGCGTTCCTATCTGCGCGAAAACGGATTTCAGCATATTGAAATACCTGCCCAGGGTGAGACTGTTCGACTAGAGTGAAAAACGAAAAGCGAAAAATGAAAAATGAAATCTATTGGTAGCCGGAGGCTAACCGCTCGTTTAAGTCTGAAGACTTAAACGAGCGGGCATTGCTAAAACGAAAAGGGACTGCCAACTGCCAACTGCTAACTGCTCACTACAATTTTCTTCCTTTCCTCCTCCAGCTTCTCCAGCTTCTCCCGGATCACACCACGCTCATTATCCAGGCTCTGTATGATGACATCCAGCCGCTGACGCGTGCCATTGACATTGACGAGGGACTTGCTGATCTTTTGCTGGATGAGAAAATCCGTGATGAGGTTGTCGAAAAACACATCAGTGAATCGCCCGAAGTCTTCGATGCTCATATTGACGTCGAGTTGCATGCCTTTGAAGACATCCTGTAGTTCGTTGCCAAAGCGGATGAGTTCGTGACGGGAACGATAGGCGAGGTCGCGGGCACGATCGATAGCGTCATGCTTGCGGTTTCCGGTGCCATGGTACTTACTGCCCCACATATCACGCTGACCCATGAGCTGGGCTTCGATCAGATTGTTTTCACATCCACGGACGAGTTCCAGCGCTCTCATACCAGCCGCATGGGCTTCTTCCACTTCGACACTGTATTTATGGAGTTTATCCGTTTGTTGATTGATGCCTTTCAGTACCATAGCTACTTTGGGATCAAGGTCCATAAGTTCTTTTTCGCGGTAAGCGATCAAGGTTTCAACTCTTCTCGCTACGGTCTCTTGTGATTGCTCTTTTTTGGAAAGCAGATCGAGTTCGAAACGAATGAGCTCTACGGATTTATACAGTTCGTTGAATCGAAGGGAAGCCCTGAGATATTCTTCTCGCTCCTTCTCAAGTTTTTCTTCGCGGTCGCCTATAAATTTTCGAAACATGGTAGTCAGTCCTTCACTCTCCAGGGTTTCAACATCACGTTGTTCCTTCGCGAGTGTGGTTTCCATCGCCAGCAATGCTTTCTCTTCGGCTGCAAGACGCTCTCTCAGTTGAGCGGTGTGTTCGCTGACTTTTCGGATCTGCTCAAGCTCCTGAATACTTTCCTTAAGTTGTTGCTGTAGTTCGGTCATGTCCTGCTAAAGGAAATCTGGCGTAGAAAGTTCTCCGTCGTATCGATATCAGATGAATGGGACCTGTCGCCCGATAAAGGAAGCACCTGCAGGCGATAAGCCATATGCTTTTGTTCGAGTTGTGGTGAGGTCTTCATCGGCCTGCGATACTCGAGAGCCTGTGCGCTGATCATCCATTCGATGGAGACGAGCTTCCAGACATTGTTGATGATCTCATAAAGTTTAATGCCGGCATTGGCTGCCATGCTGACATGGTCTTCCTGTCCGGCACTGGAGATAATAGAGTCTGTGGATGCCGGATGTGAAAGGATTTTATTTCTGTTGACAATAGATGCTGCTGTGTACTGGCAGATCATCATGCCGGATTCGAGGCCGGGATTCTGTGCAAGTGTCGGTGGCAATCCGCGTTTGCCTCCCAACAGCAAATAGGATCTTCTTTCAGAAATACTTCCGTACTCAGCAATGGCGAGCGCGAGAAAATCAGAAGTCAATGCCAATGGTTGTGCGTGAAAATTTCCACCTGAGACAATACGCACATCATCACCCTCACCTAAAACAAGTGGATTGTCTGTCACCGCATTTATTTCTCTATCCGCAATAGTTTTAGCATACGCAATCACATCTCTTGAAGCACCATGGACCTGCGGTGCGCAACGAAATGAATACGGATCCTGGAGATGCTCTTTAGTCTGCTTTATCAATTCGCTGCCTTCAAGCCATTTCCTGATAGCTTCAGCTGATTGTATCTGGCCAACCTGTCTTCTGACAGCATGAATGCCTGCATCCAGAAAAGATGGATGTGCATCAAACGCGTCGATCGACATTGCGGTTGTCATTTCACAAACTTCAGAAAGGCGTAGCGCGCTATTGATGGCATAGACCAACCACGCCAGGGAATATTGTGTGCCATTGATCAGCGCTAATCCTTCTTTGGCTTCAAGACCGATCGTGTCCAGACCTGCGAGCATCAAGGCCTTGATAGCAGGCATCTGTTCTCTTTTATAGACCACTTCACCTTCGCCAATCATCGGCAGGCAAAGATGTGCCAATGGCGCAAGGTCGCCTGATGCACCCAGGGAGCCAAGCATCGGAACTACCGGAGTGATATGAAGATTATAGAGATCCAGTAGAAACTGAACCACTTCCTTTCGCACACCTGATTGACCTTGCGACAGGCTTATAATCTTCATCAGCAGGGTCAATCGAACAATGGCTTGCGGGACAGCCGGTCCGACACCACAGGCATGTGAGCGGAGTAGATTAGTCTGGAGCTGTTGCAAACCATCAGGGGATACGGTCATACCATACAAGGATCCGAAACCGGTATTGATCCCATAATATCTTTCCCCTGAACTTTTCAACCGGTTTTCAAGAGCGTTCCGGTTGTCGGCGATGCGTAGCCATAACTTTTCGGACAAGGTGAGCTTAGCTGAGGTGATGCCGATGATATCTTCAACGGTCAATTCAGCCCCATCATATACGTAATGATCCATGGCCTAAAATTAAACATACCTTTTGGGCCATGTTAATTTGGTTTATCATTCCGTTAAATGATGGTTAAAGAAAAGCATGTATACGGCATTAAAAAATATATTAGTAATTATTATTGAGACGTTTAATACCAAAACACTACATAGTGATCAAGGTGCGTCATGAAACTTTTAAAGAACACCTATCGTCTTAATACACGAAAGTGAGCCAATAATTGAAGTATTTTTGGCGTCTCTACAAGATCTATTCAATCACATAATGTAAAACCATGAATAAAATCACCTTTTTGTTCCTGATGCTGACCCTCGGAACAATGACCTCTGTCGGTGCCCAGCGTATTGCCATCGTGGATATCACCCGGGTATTGCAGGAAATGCCGGATTACCAGGCTGCCCAGGTCGAACTAGACAAAATCGCTGCTGAATGGCGCCAGCAGATCGCGCTCGAGTATGACCAGATCAAGGCTATGTACAACAAGTATCAGGCTGAGCAGGTCCTCCTCTCTGAAGACGCGCGCAAGAAAAAAGAAGAAGAAATCATGGAGCGTGAAAAACAGGTAAGGGATCTGCAGAAGGAAAAATTCGGCGCGGAGGGTGCCCTATTCCGGAAACGCCAGGATTTGGTACAACCCATACAGGAAAGGGTGTATGGCGCTATTGCCACCTATGCCGATGACCGTGGATTTGACTTTATCTTTGATAAAGGCGGCAGCAGCGGGCTGATCTTTTCCAACCTGGAATATGACAAGACGGATGATATCATCCGGGTCGTTTCCCAATAAGGATCAAATCATTACTTTTGCAAACTTTTTTTAATCAACACCCAAACGTACATGAAATCAATTATGAAATACGCCCTGACTGCAGCTTTCGGCTTTATGCTGACCTTGTCTGCCCAGGCGCAGAAATTTGGCTTTGTCAATTCCGGCAGCATCCTCGAAGGTATGCCGCAGGTAAAAGAAGCTGAATCTAATCTCGAAGCCCTTGGCAAACAGCTACAAGCAAAAGGCGAAAAGATGATGCAGGATTTCCAGCTCAAATACCAGGAGCTGGAGCGTAAAGTGCAGGCAGGTGAGATCACTCCAAAGGCTCAGGAAACGGAAACTGCTTTGCTGGAAGAAGAACGCAACAAGATCCTCGCATACGACCAGGATATGCAAAAGCAACTTGGTGATAAGCGGGAAGCCTTACTGGCTCCTATCCTCGATCAGGTAAAGACCGCCATCGATGCCGTCGCCAAGGAAAATGGCTATACCTACATCTTTGACGGTAGTCCTGGTGTAGGTGTCATCCTCTATGCTGACGAAAGCACTAATGTCACGCCACTCGTGAAAATAAAACTGGGTATCCAGTAAAACAATTCCCAGGTATAAGGAAAAAAAAAGTCCGGATGGTATCATCCGGACTTTTTTTATGCCTTCATTTTTCGGAATCCGACTGGTGATGATTGAACTAGTTTAGAATATGATTTGACTCTAGCGTCTGGAGACGCAAAAAATATGGGGTTCAAGTCTGGAGACTTGAACCAGCGATACTTATCTAGCGCTCCTTGCTCCCTGCCCCTTGCTCCATGCTTATTCCTTCGCCTCAGCCTCAGCCTTCGCCTTCTCCTTATTCAGAAAATCATTCAGCTTATCGATCTCAAACGAAGTCTCCATCTGGCCGAAGGAATTCACCTTGATATCAAATCCCTCCAGTCCTTCATGGAATGAAGCCTTGTCTTCCTTCGGGGTTTCTGGTTTCTTCTTTTTCCTTGGCATGATTTTTTACATTTTGCCCCTAAATCCCCTGAAGGGGACTTTAAACACAGGCAATAAACAAAATCAATTTCTTTTAGACATCTGCAGCATCCTGTTCACCGTCTTCTCTTTCCCAAGCACCTCTGCTATAGCAAACACATCTGGACCTTGTGTTGTTCCGGTCAATGCAGCTCTGAGCAGTGGCATGACCACGCCCATCTTGATGCCACTCGTCTGAATGATCTCTTTCGCCACTGCTGCTGCATTTTCATGATTAAATGGTTCAACCGATTTTAAAGCATCCGCTATTTTCTCGAGTACAGGTCCTACTTCGGGAGTCCATTTTTTATTGATCTCCACGTCATCAATGACAAACGCATCGGTGAAGAAATAATATCCTTGGGGTACAACTTCGATCAGTCGATGTACACGGGCTTTCAGTAAGTTGAAAACGGATTCCAGGTCTGTCACTGCAAGATCGTAGCCCGCATCAGCTCCATATTTTTTCAATCGTGGCTCTGCTGAAGCAAAACTCAGTTGTTGTACATATTGCTGATTAAACCAAAGTGCTTTATCATAATCAAACCTGGCCCCGCCTTTATGGATCCGTTCAGGATCAAATACATTGATCAGTTCTTCGAGAGAAAATATCTCTTGTTCGGTCCCTGGATTCCATCCCAGAAAAGCAAGGAAATTGATCACGGCCTCGGGCTCGAAACCAAAACTGTCAAATCCTTCGATGGATTCGTCCGGATTGGCGGACGGCCATGCTAAAGGAAACACAGGAAAGCCAAACTTCTGGCCGTCGCGTTTACTGAGCTTACCATGTCCATCAGGTTTGAGGATCAAAGGCAAGTGAGAAAAGGTAGGCATCGTTTCCTCCCATCCAAAAGCGCGGTATAGTAAAACGTGGTGCGCTGTACTTGGCAACCATTCTTCACCCCGGATCACATCGGTGATCTCCATGAGATGATCATCGACGACATTGGCCAAATGGTAGGTTGGATAGCCATCTGCTTTGAGCAGTACTTTGTCATCGAGCTCTGTGCTCTCGAACACTACTTCGCCACGGATTTTATCCTGGATAAAAATGGATTCCCCGGGTTTGACTTTGAGGCGGATCGTAAAAGGGACATTGTTCTTTAGAAGCTCATCAACTTGTGATGCTTCCATGGAGAGGCTGTTTTTCATTTCTCCTCTTATCGAGGCATCGTATTTTGGGGTAGGGACGTCCTTGTTGGTGAGTCGCTGACGCATTTGCTCCAGATCCTCAGAAGTATCCCAGGCGTAGTAAGCCATGCCCGCCTTGACCAGGGTAAGGGCATAGTTCTTATAGATGGCCATTCTCTCCGATTGCTTGTAGGAAGCGAAGGGTCCTCCCTGAACAGGGCCTTCGTCCGGGGTCAACCCGAGCCAGTTAAGTGCACGGATGATATATTCTTCGGAACCTGGTACGAACCTCGTCTGATCGGTGTCCTCGATACGGAGGATGAAGCTGCCACCGTTTTGCCGGGCGAGGAGATAATTGTACAATGCAGTCCTGATTCCACCGATGTGGAGGGCCCCGGTCGGGCTGGGGGCAAACCTCAATCTATTCATAAATCCATCTTACTTTTGCGGTCAACTTTGAAAAAAGTGGTTTATTTTTCAAAAAAGCCTGTTTTTCAATGAAATAATGCAGCGAAACCGTAACCATTTACGTTTACAAAACATTTACCGTACGACAGTTTTAGCATTCCGGCAAAGATAGCCATTCCATGAACCCAGTCTACCCCGATTAGCAAACCATGTATTTAGTACACACTCCTCAATATGTTCAGGCTCTTTTTCCGGGACTCATCTGGAAAATGACCGGGAACCGCAAAGAAATCTACCTCACATTTGATGATGGCCCGATTCCGGAAGTGACTCCCTGGGTACTTGATACTTTAAGAAGCTTTGATGCCAAAGCCACCTTTTTCTGTGTCGGTGACAATGTCCGCAAGCATCCTGATATCTACGACATGGTCATTCACGCCGGCCACACGGTAGGCAATCACACCCTCAACCACCTTTCCGGTTGGGCGACAGAAAACATTACTTATTTCCACAATATCCGTCACTGTGCCCGTTTGGTCAATTCCGGTCTCTTCCGTCCGCCATATGGCAAGTTAAAACCAAGCCAGGTCCAGTTTCTGCAGCGTCATTATCGCATCATCATGTGGGATGTCCTCAGCGGTGATTTCGATCGTGACATCCGCCCCGAAGACTGCGCCCAAAATGTGATCCAGCACGCCGAAGCTGGCTCCATTGTTGTCTTTCACGATAGCATCAAAGCCGAAGCTAACCTCCGCCATGCCCTTCCCCTGGTGCTCGAACATTTCACCCGCGAAGGCTACACCTTTCAGTCCCTTCCAAAGCTTGCACCTGCGGTGGCTGAGCGTGGGTTGAGGGTGGCTGTTTAAAAAAAAAATATTGCACGCTCGTCAGGAGACAAGCGACATATTTAGTTCAAGTCGGGAGACTTGAACTAACGGTTGTTGTATTATAAAGTCAATGACTTTATAATATAACAACCGAAGGCTTGCAAACAAACTGTTGGTTCAAGTCTCCCGACTTGAATCCTATATGTTGCTCGTCTCCTGACGAGCGAAAAAAAATCCAAATTCTAAATCAGATTTTCCCTGCATCTGACCACCAAGGTGCAAGCAAATCTATTTCCATTAGGCAACCATTGTTATCCCATTTATAATTCCTGGCACTACTGTACAGATAATCCTCAGGTTTGTCCACGATACCTGCCCTTACCGGGTTCTCATGGATATAGTTTACTTTTTGCCAGATCATCTTATCTGAATACAATGCAAAAGGATGATTGTCATGTTGCCAGAATTGAAAATTCCGATTGTTAACCTGGTACTTTGCATAATACTTAAACATATGCATCAGCCATTCCCTCCTGCTCTCCTTTTCATTTTGAATTGATTCCAAAATTGTATTCGAAGTATACTTTTTAAAATCACGAAGTATTTCAGAAAGCGTAAATGGCGATTTTAAATCAGTTTGCAAAACAAGATGAAGGTGATTTGACATCACGACATAAGCAAAGATCAGCAATCCCTTTTCCTTCCTGCAAAAAGACAAGCAATCAAGTACAATGTCCCTGTATACCTGTCGACTGAAAATATCAATCCAACCGACAACAGTACAAGTCACGAAATTTAGACCTTGCTGATCCAGAATCCTGTAACGTCCCATGGTGAAGTATTTCAAAAAAAGAAAAGTAGGGGGTTTTAAAATCTAATGCAAGTTTTTGTTTCAAAAAACTATAGAAATTTTGATTCGCTCGTCAGGAGACGAGCAACATATCACGTTCAAGTCAAAGAAGATCCCGCCCAAATGGCGGGATGGCGAAGAAGGCGCCACTTGAACAAACGATCTTTTTTTGTTAAAAAAGATCGTTTATAAAATAGCCCTCCCATGATACCACCGCAACCCTAGTTGACCATGCAACGCAGACAAGACTTCAGGTGTAATCTTTCCCGCAGCCATTATATTTCCTTTAAACATGGATTTCAATGCAAGGATAGAATGGACACCATCGACAGCCTTGATAGCTCCACCTGATGTAAGGATTGTATCTATCTGCGGAAACTGATTGAGCCATTCGACATCATCCACTATATCCGATGATATATCGATCGCTTTGTGAAATGTGACTGAAAAAGGATATGCATGCGCTAACAACGTAACTATCGCATCACGATCAATCCGATTGTCTTTCATCACACCAAATACAAAGCCATCGAGGGGCAATTGTTTTAATGCATTAATGGAGTCTTTCATCTGTTGCAACGCAGATGCATTTGCTTCATATCCGGTCTCCGTAGCGCGCACCATCACACGAATAGGGATGTGGAGATGATCACAAAGTGATTTGGTGAGTTGCAGATCAGGAGTCATGCCTTCTGTTTCGAGCCGTATGCATAGTTCGACCCTGTCGGCATCGCGACTTTGTGCGTCGATGGCCTGCGCCAGAGAAGTCACGCAGGATTCAACTTTGTAATCATGGCCTGATGACATGGACATCTATTTAGCCCAGATATTGTACTTGAGGATGCAATAAATAGCACGCACACCATCCCTCCATCCGATTTTTTTTCCTTCAGCGTAGGTGCGTCCGTAGTAGGAGATCCCCACTTCATAAATTCTTACATCTTTCACTCTCGAGATTCTCGCGGTGACCTCCGGTTCGAATCCAAATCGCTTCTCTTGCAATGGCAGACTCTTGATAATATCTGACCTGAATAATTTATAGCAGGTCTCCATATCGGTCAGGTTAAGATTAGTAAATACATTGGAGATACGCGTCAGGAACTTGTTACCGATCGAATGCCAGAAAAACAGGATACGGTGAGGATTGCCCCCCATAAACCTGCTGCCATACACCACATCTGCAAAACCTTTCATCACCGGTATCAACAGGATATTGTATTCCTCGGGATCATATTCGAGATCCGCATCCTGTATGATGGTATATTCCCCTGATGCAAAGGCAATCCCCGTATGCAAGGCAGCACCTTTACCCTTATTGACTTCATGCACGATATAGCGCATTGGAAAATCAGGATGCTCCCCCATGTACTTTTTGATTGCTCCTTCTGTATTGTCTTTCGAACAATCATTGACGATGATGATTTCCTTTTGCCATCCGGCAGGCAGGGTCACCTGACGGACTTTGTCCAGGATCAGGTGAATGGTCCTTTCTTCGTTGTAGGCAGGCATGACGATGGAGAGTGTAGGCAAGTATATCCGGGATTATAATTCGGGCGCTAAAATAGGACAGATTTTGCTCAATCACCCTGCAGCATTTCCACGCGCGGGTTCATGATCTTGAACCAAAGTGGTGGAATCAGCGCCAGAATGATGGACATAGGGTAGCCATATGGTAATTGCGGGCTCTTATCCAGATGCCTTAAGGCCTGGTATTTACGGGTGGTCTGGTAATGATGGTCGGCATGGCGGACCAACTCAAACAGTATAATCCTGCCCAATTCGTGATTGGAATTCCAGGAATGACTTTCGGTCATTGGCTCGTACCTCCCTGAAGCAAGGCGTTTGCGCACCAGCCCATAATGTTCGATATAATTGACTGATTCGAGAGAGATAATACCGATCAAAGCTGCACAGATATAAGCGATGAGGCCTCCCCACCCTGTCAGGGCAGCCACAAAAGCCAGCAGGAAAAACTGGGCTATATGACCTAACAACACTTCATTCATCCAATCCGGACGGCCGGCTGAAATTCGCATTGCATTCCCGATTTTCCAGGCATTGAGGTATCCCTGGACCACACTCCGGTAATAAAACTTATATACCGGTTCATTTTTCCTGGCCGTGGCCGGATCTTCGGGGGTAGCCACCTTCAGATGATGCCCATAATTATGCTCAAGTGTAAAATGAGAATAGAGTGCAGGTAAAAGTAATAGCCGGGACATCCAGCGTGCAAAAGGATCTTGACGGTGTCCAAGTTCATGGGCAACGTTGATCCCGCATACCCCCAAGAGGATACCCACATTGATCACCGAGAAGATAGTCTCAAACGTCGTCATCTCTCCCAGACCGAGCAACCAGACAAAATAAGCTACAACAAAATACAGCACTGGAACGTTGAGATACAGCAGGTTATCAAAAAAAGGTAGTTTAGATTTGGTCTGAAGTACAGCCTCTTCTTCCCTACGGGGTGAAGCTGGGAGAAACAACTCAATGACCGGAACTATCAGAAATCCAAGGTATAATGATCCTGGTGAAGCCCACCCACCAAAGTATAAACCTGTAAAACAAGATATGGGCACAAGGTAGGCTGCGAGATATCTCAAATCACTGAACTTCATAAGCTGTTATCTTTGTGCTTCAAAATTACTCAATCAGCAAGATACAATGAGCGGAGATTTCATTTCCATCAAGATAAAGGAGGTAAGAAAAGAGACCGAGGATGCCGTCAGCATACTGTTCGAACAACCTGATGAACACAAGGAAAAACTGCAGTACAAACCAGGCCAGTACATCACCATCAAGTGGATGGATGGGGCTAAAGAACTGCGCAGGTCTTATTCCATCAGCTCCGTGCCGGACGATCCTTACCTGGCGATAACCGTCAAGGAAGTCGAAGGCGGCAAGATTTCTCCTCTTCTTTGTCGCCAGGTCAAACCCGGTGATTCCCTCGAGATCATGCCTCCGGAGGGCAGGTTTACTTCCGAATTTGGCCAGGACCAGAAGCGCAATATCTACCTGATCGGAGCGGGAAGTGGTATCACCCCCCTGAAGTCCATAGCGCGTTATGTGCTCGAAAAAGAGCCTAAAAGCTCCGTTATCCTCCTCTATGGCAGCCGGAATGAAGCTCAAATCATCTTCAAAGAAGAATTTGAGCGCATGACCCAGCTATACCAGAACCAATTCTTTGTTTATCACACTTTGTCAAAACCTGATGGTGGAGGACTTGGTATCGTCAAATCACTTTTCGGACGTAAAAAATCAGATTGGCAAGGCTTGAAAGGGAGAATCAGCCCTGGTCACTTAAAAGACCTGCTTAAGCAACATCCGCTCACAAAGAATAAAGACAAGTTTTTCTTATGTGGACCTGGAGATTTTATCCTCATGGCAGATAAAGCGCTGTTGGCTGCAGATATCAGCGAAGACCGGATCAAGAAAGAATTTTTCACGGCGGCTTCTACGGATCCTTCCCACGAAGGGAAACCTCACCTGACAAGAACCAAGGGAATTCCGGCCCAGGTCAAAGTGCACCTGCGTGGCCAGGAGATTGATGTGGAAGTTTCTGATAAGACCATTCTTGATACGATGCTTGATCGCGGATATGACGCACCCTACTCATGTCACAGTGGGGCCTGCGCTACCTGTATGGCGAAGGTCATCAACGGAAAGGTCGAAATGGATGCCTGTTTTGCTTTGAGTGATAAAGAAATTGCCAGCGGATACATCCTGGCTTGTCAGTCGCGGCCACTCACGGATTCAGTTGAGATAACTTTTGATGAATAAGCTGATTAAAATTTCAAACTGAAAGTGACATCGTATTTTTCTGTGTTGAAGCCATAAAACGGCTTACAACCTTTTCATAATACGCTTCGTATTGAGGCAGTATGATACCGATATCGAACTTCCTTGCCTGCTCTAGTGCGTTGTGGCTGTATTGCTTCAACATGATTTCATCTTCGAGCAGCATCAGCGCATGCTCAGCCATTGACTTATAATCTCCGACATCCGCCACGCATCCTGTCACTCCATGGATATTCACTTCAGGGAGACCTCCAGCATTGGAAGAAATCACAGGCACTTCGCAAGCCATGGCTTCAAGGGCAGCCAAACCAAAACTTTCGTTAGAAGATGGGATCAGAAAGAGGTCCGCCACAGCAAGAATCTCTTCAATGGCGTCCTGCTTACCTAAAAACCTAACATGATCATACAAGCCCAACTCGCGCGTCATTCGCTCAAGCCTTGGCCGCTCGGGTCCGTCACCGACGAGTAATAATTTTGAAGGTATTTTTTTCTGTACGATCTCAAAGGTCTTGATGACATCTTCTATTCTCTTCACCTTCCTGAAGTTACTGGTATGCACCAATATCTTTTCACCTTCGGGTGCTATGGCTTTGCGGAAATGCTCTTTGTTGAGACGACTAAACCGGGCGAAGTCAATAAAATTGTAAATGACTTCTATCTCCCTTTTGATTTTGAGCTGCTCACAGGTTTGCTGTTTGAGGTGATTTGAAACCGCGGTTACCCCGTCACTCTGATTGATACTGAAAGCAACGACCGGGGCAAATGAACGATCACTGCCCACCAGCGTAATATCCGTGCCGTGCAGGGTAGTCACTACCGGGATATAGATGCCTTCATCTGCCAGAATCTGTTTGGCGAGGTAGGCGACTGTAGCGTGGGGGATGGCGTAGTGAACGTGCAGGAGGTCGAGCTTTTCATACTTGACCACATCCACCAGTTTGCTGGTCAGGGTGGTATCGTAAGGCGTATAGTCAAAAAGAGGGTATTCTTCGGTATTGACCTCGTGGAAGAACACATTTTCCTGGTAATGGGTGAGGCGCACTGGGCGCTTGTAGGTGATGAAGTGAATCTGATGGCCTTTAGCGGCCAGGGCGAGGCCTAACTCCGTGGCAACCACGCCACTACCTCCGTATGTAGGATAACAAACTATTCCAATGCGCATGGGTTGCTTTTTCTTTTTTTTGATCTGGTCAGTCCTGTGCCGTATAACGACCTGAAAAACAATAATTGCCCTATAAGTGTTGAGGAATCATACATAAATAAAAATAACACCGTATAATCGCATTTCTGAACCGAAAATCGTGGGAATCTATAGTATCAGTGATCTGGCCGAACTTACCGGCGTTAAGACGCATACCCTGCGGGTATGGGAAAAACGCTATGGCCTGCTGACCCCCCAACGAACCGATACCAACATCCGCTATTATCTCGATAGTGATCTCAAGGTACTCATGCTGGTGTTAAAACTCTACAACAAAGGGGTACGAATTTCCAGGATAGCTGAAATGAGTGTGGAGGAAATGGAAGCAGAATGTAAGCTCGTTTCCAAAGGCGATCTGGATGATGAGACCCGTCTCCTGCAATGCATTACCGATCTCGACGTGACAGGAATAAGTAATATCCTGGATCTTCACATTCAGATCCATGGATTTGAATCCACCCTGATGAACCTGATCTTGCCGGTACTAGACAAAATGGAACTATTGTGGCTGTCTGGAAATATTGAAGAAGCGCATGAAGCTTGTTTCAGGGAACTGATCAAGCGCAAAACCATCAGGGAGATTGATTCTGTCGCCCACAATTGTA
This sequence comes from Saprospiraceae bacterium, assembly GCA_031402955.1. Taxonomy (GTDB): domain Bacteria; phylum Bacteroidota; class Bacteroidia; order Chitinophagales; family Saprospiraceae; genus Opimibacter. Next base: position 23,990 of record JANNSS010000069.1, on the reverse strand, counting down.
AAGGCCCGAAGGTGATCATGTTTCTGCCGCAGGGCAATCAACAGGAACTAAGCCACCTATTTATGCATTACTTCCTCCGTAAACAGGGCTTATGTATAACAGATATGGGCTGTAATATCTCCGGCGAATGCGCCGATTATGCCCTCAGGAAATGTAATGTCGAATGTGTACTCATCGTCAATGCTGATCCTGTACACTGGCAATTTGGTCCGTTTATCAAAGACCTGGTCAATCGTACTTCGCTACCGATCGTCGTGTCAGGACGTGCCGCAGATGATGACTGGAGCCAATATGGTGGCCAGGTGATTATCATCGATAGCATAGAGGAAACCATGCGTTTTGTTGGCCGCCTTCAGGAAAATTTACAAAGCCATTTTTCATCATAATTTATCTCAATCACTTATCCGATCACTATGAAACATCTATTGCTTTTATTACTTATTGTATCCACGGGCCTTCTGGCTGTGTCCTGTAAATCAAAAGGCGCAGAAGAGAATACTGCTGAAACAACAACTACATCAGGTACAAATCCAAAAGGTATTGCTTACGAGATTGATGTTCCGAGGAGCGAGCTCAAATGGAATGCCTTCAAACCAACCGGCACACATTTCGGCACGGTCCCTATCTCGGGAGGTACGATTTATGCGGATGGAGGCCTCATCACAGGTGGCTCTGTTGAAATCAACATGACAGGCATTGAAGTAAAAGATATGGATGGAGAAATGAAAGAAAAACTCGAAGCGCATCTCAAAGGGTCAGTACCTGGAAAAGAAGATGACTTCTTCAATGTGTCCAAATATCCAAAAGCTACCTTCAATATCCTGGGCTCTACCAAGCTTGAAAACGATCCACTGGGCACCCATATGATCAATGGAGAATTAAGGATCAAAGAAATCTCCAAACCTGTCAGCTTCAAGGCAGTCGTTGATCTCTCCAGCGGAGTTGCCCTTAAAGCCACTGCAGAACCCTTCGTCATCGATCGGACTGAATGGGATATCAAGTTCAAATCCAAAAAATTCTTTGACGACCTCAAGGATGATTTTGTCAATGATGAGATCAAGTTGGAGTTGACAGTGGGAGCTGTGAAGGCGGCGCAATAGTTTGTCGTCAAACGTGAGTCGTGAGACGTGAGAAAAAGAAGAGAGCAAAGCGATATTTTGCTCTCTTCTTTTTAAGTGAGTGATCAATTAAGTAAAAAACGAAAAATTTACCTACTCACGACTGACGTCTCACGACTCACGATTGGCGAGTAACTTACAACTACTCATAACTCACAACTCACATTTGCTGATGCCAAAGCATCGCGACCATCGTCTTCGAATCGCCGATCTCTTGCTGTGCGACCCAATCCAGTGCTGAGGATTTCGGAACCCAAACGAGTTGGATGTCCTCATCTTCGTCCAGGAGTCCTCCGCCATCATTGAGCCTGGAAGATTCATCTACCTCTGCATAGAAGAGTGTGATGCGCTCACTCATGATGCCCGGTGATACATAGAAGCGCGTGATGCGCTGCATGGTCAGGGGTTTATAGCCGATTTCTTCAATCACTTCGCGATAAGCAGCATCTTCTTCATCTTCGCCGGGGGTGATACCTCCAGCCACAATCTCCGTCAGCCAGGGATTGATCCCATGATGCGTGGGTGGATATCTCATCTGCTTGACAAGGATGTAGGCATCTCTTTCTTTATGGTAGACCAGAATGGCTACGGCATCCCATTTAGAAAAGCTATATCTGGTCACCTCGGGTGAAAGTGTGCCATCGAAACGTTCAAACTGGAGAACGCCTCGCCTTACTTCAAAAAATTCGTCGAACAGGGTTTCTTCTTTGTGCTTGATGACTTCCATGGAGGATTGTGTTTGTGTGGTGAAGATACGATTCGTGAGAGCATGAGAATGTGAGAGCGTGAGAACGTGAATAGCTGAGCATCCTTTCTCTTAAAGATGGTTGCTCGCTCGTCAGGAGACGAGCATATATTTAGTTCAAGTCTGAAGACTTGAACTAGCGACAAATGAGAGGGAACATAATTGGAAAAAAAATGTTACGTTGCACTTATGGCATTAGGAAGAGAATTTCCACCGGAAATGGATGCGAAACCCAAAAAGGGATTTGTGGAAAGTCTGCAATCCCTTAAACTGCTCATTCCGTTTTTCAGGATGATCTGGAGGACTTCGCCAGGTCTTACCTTCACCAATGTTATCCTGAGGCTTTTTAAAGCTGCCATTCCACTCGGACAGTTGTATGTCGGTAAGCTGATCATTGATGAAGTCATACGGCTGATCAGTGCGCCTGAAAAAGATTTCAATCAACTCTGGTGGTGGCTTGGTTTCGAACTGGGGCTCGCAGTATTTTCTGAGATTTTCAACAGGATCATTAGTCTGACGGATGCTTTACTGGGCGATCTGTATGCTAATCATTCGTCTGTGGAACTGATGCACAAGGCAGCTTCCCTTGATCTGGGAATGTTTGAGGACAGCGAATTCTATGACAAACTGGAACGCGCAAGGAGACAAACGACCGGAAGAGTCGTACTGATGTCAATGGTGTTGAGTCAATTACAAGACCTGATTACAATCATATTTCTCGGAGCAGGTCTCGTTGTATTTGAACCCTGGCTGATCGTAATTCTGTTTATTGCGGTACTCCCTTCTTTCCTGAGTGAAGCTTATTTTTCAAGAACAAGTTATTCGCTAGTTCGAAGTTGGACCCCACAGCGAAGGGAGTTAGATTACCTCAGGTACATAGGTGCCAGTGTAGAGACGGCCAAGGAAATCAAAGTATTCGGTCTGGATACATTTCTGACCAGACGTTTCAGTAAGATAGCGGGTGAATATTATAAAGCCAACAAATCGATTGCCATCAAGCGCACGGTGTGGGGGACGCTATTGCAAGTGCTTAGTGTGCTTGCCTATTATGGTGCTTACTTGTTGATTATTGTCAGAACCGTTGCTGGAATACTAACTGTGGGAGATCTGACTTTCTTATCCGGATCTTTTAACCGGTTGCAAAATCAGTTGCAAAACTTACTCGCCACCTTTACCCGCATTACAGAATCTGCCTTGTATCTGCAGGATTATTTTGACTTCCTCGCCATCGTTCCGACCATCAAGGATAACAACAATGCCCTGGATGCACCTCAACAGATAAAAGAAGGTATTCGGTTTGAAAACGTTGGTTTTAAATATCCTGGCACTGAAATCTGGGCGGTGAGGCATGTGAGCTTTCTTTTGTACCCCGGTGAAAAATTAGCGCTGGTCGGTGAAAATGGAGCCGGCAAAACGACCCTGGTCAAACTCCTTGCCAGGATGTATGATCCTTCAGAAGGCAAGATCCTTATTGACGGGCAGGATATACGTCATTTTAAAATCGAATCGTATCGAAAGATGATCGGAGTCATCTTCCAGGATTATGTCCGGTTTAGTTTTAAGGCTGGCGAAAACGTTGCCGTAGGTCAGATCGAAGAAGCAGGCAATGAAGGTCAGATCAGGAATGCTGCCGAAAAAAGCCTTGCAGATCCAGTAATTCAGAAATTACCTGAAGGCTACAACCAGATGCTAGGTAAACGATTTTCGGAAGGTATCGATCTCTCCGGTGGCGAATGGCAAAAGATCGCATTAGCTCGCGCCTATATGCGTGATGCTCAGATTGTGATCCTTGACGAACCAACGGCGGCTCTTGATGCCAGAGCAGAATATGAAGTGTTTAAACGCTTTTCAGAACTTACGAAAGGAAAGACCGCGGTCATCATCTCTCATCGCTTCAGTACAGTCCGCATGGCGGACCGCATCCTCGTGCTCAAAAATGGCGAGATGCTTGAAATCGGTACGCATGAAGAATTGCTCGCTGCAAACGGCCTCTATGCCGAGCTCTTCCATCTGCAGGCACAGGGCTATCAATAAAATTATCGCCATTTGAAGTAATTGCCTTTGCAGGGGTTGCTCCTATGACATTCTCTATTCTAACCAAGTTTGCCGTTGCAGGAGTTTGCTCCTGCGACTACCGTGATTCTAATAGGAATCCTCTTTTGGAATTCTCGTTGTTGCAGGAGCAAACTCCTGCAACGGCAAAGGCCATTTGAAAACTTTGAGTAGAAGTACTGACTTAAAATAGCATTGCCTTATCCCTATCAAATTGAATTATTCAATACTCAATTCTCCATAATTCATCCGGGCCATAATCAAGCCCCCGCCTGTACCTCTTGATGCTTTGAGCATAATACTACCTGCCTTCTGAATATCCTCTGCCACGCGGAGGTCATGATGATCGACGGGACAATAATTGTTTTGTGCATCCACCGCAAAGGAAGCACCAGGCAGAAAGCGAAGCTTAACCCCGGTGTACGCTGTATTGACATCGACGCGTGAAAATCCGGCAGCGATATTGCTAACCTGCAAGTCTCCATAGCGCATATCAAAGTGCCCATGCGAACTCAATCCACCAATGCGCATACCTGAATAAGCACTCTCCATATCAATCGTCTGGACCCTTTCAACAGACACATCATCGTATTTGCCCCGATAGGTCAGATCGTAGATATCAATGCCCCGGAAGTCACTGTAGGCAGTAGTGATACTCGCCCGCTTTGCGGATCCCATCACCAGATCAGAATACTTCATATCGACCTTCACAGCCTCAGCATCTTCCATCTCCAGATCCGAATAACTCAGTAATAGCTCCCCACTGTTGATCCTGGACATATTACCATCACTATAAGCCATCTCGAGTGACAGCTTTGCATTGATATCGCCGAGCCGCAGATCGCCATAGCTCAGGTCAATCCGCAGATCACGGTTTGTGGTTTCTACAAAGATGCTTCCGTACTTCTGTCTCAGGTCAAGGAAGATATCCGACGGAACCAGGATATTATAATTGATCTCCATCTCTACATTGCCGGTATCAAACCAGGATGACCAACCGGAGGTTGATGAAACATTTGTGGAAGCTGAAACCCGATTTCCGGATTGAGCTATATCAATGGAAATCCTATCCAGGCTTTCCTGTGCTTTCTTATCACTTCCGGCCCGCACCTTGATCACTACTTCCATCTTGATCTGATTGCTTTCTCCGATGGCGATATCGATTTTTCCATATCGGTTCTCGACTGCCAGGGAACCATCTGCTGTGACCACAAACTCCTTTTGGATGCGTCTCTCGGCTTCAGATTTTTCAGCCTGGGCCATATTGAAAAACGGGATCAACAACAGGAGTATACTACATTTCATGATTACCGCTTTCATTGTTTTGATATTTATCTACACGATTTAATATTTTCTCCATGATCTCCAGTTTCTGCTGCTGGTGCCTGATCATGGCACTCAGGAGTAACTCAGCATCAGCATTTGGATCTTCCATCAACTGCTTTCGAAGTTGTTCATATACCTCATCCAGTACCTGGATATCTGTCAGCACTTCCTGTCCTACCGGCAGTGTTTTTATTTCTTCCATTTTCCGGGTGATTCGGTCCTGATAGTATTGTTCTGCTTCCATGTATTCATCCCAACCGGCGATTTCCGGTTGTGCCTGTGTCTTGATACCGAAAATATATCCCACGGCTATCAAGAGCAATGCACTCGCTGCTACCGCAGTCCACTTCCACAAAGGATGAACCGGTCTATCTTGCTTGTTGATCCGTGTCCATACCCGATCGGGAGCTTTCAGGTCATCAAATGATGCCCGGTTGTCCCTGATAAAATCTTCTAATGAATCTTGTCTTTTCATTTTATCTCTGTGTCAGTGCGTGAGAAAGTGAGAGCGTGAGAAAGTGAGAAGGTGATTGTGCTCTTGTATGTGGTTTTCAGATATCATTTGCTACCTATTTTATAACTTAATCCGCCCTAACTGCTAACTGCTAACTTTTTAAAATCTCCCTCAACTTAGCCCGTGCTCTGCTGTATTGAGATTTTGATCCTGTCTCCTGAATCCCAAGAATATCGGCGATTTCAGCATGGTCATAGCCTTCGATGAGGTATAAAGTAAGGACCTGCCTGTATCCATCTGGTAATTTCATAATTGCTTCTTTCACTTTTCGCACTTCGTAGACAACCTCTTCATTTTCTTCTATTAGTTCTTCGGGAATTTCACCTATACGTTCTGATATTTCTTCAAACTTTATTTTTCTTTTTTTGAAGACATTCAGACAATGGTTGATGACGATCCGTTTGATCCAGGCACCGAGGCTTGATTCGGCCCGAAAAGAATCGAGCCTTCGGAATACATCGATGAAGGATTCCTGGAGCACGTCTTCTGCTTCAGCCTCATTCCCCAACATACGATGGCAGACATTATACATGGCGTCGCTATACCTTTTGTACAAGGTAAACTGCGCCTGCCTGTCACCTTTCAGGCAAAGGGCTATGAGTGATGACTCAGCCTCTGAATACATCCGGTTTGTCGCGTCTTGGTAACGGCTTAATGACAACCATTACAGGAGGAGGTTGCATACAATTTGATTTTTGACCTCGAATAGGGCTATTTTTACCCTGCTATGAGTACAAAAACAAAGATACAAGGCGTCATCGGGCATGAACACTACATTTCAAAATTGTCCATGAGAGGACATTTGATCGTAGCGGACGAACCTCACGAAAACGGTGGCAAGGATACAGGACCTACGCCTACAGAGTTGATTTTGAGTGGTTTGGGTGCATGCACTGCCTCTACATTACGGATGTATGCTGATAAAAAAGGTTGGGATGTGGAGCGGATTGATCTGGAGATCAGTATCCGAGTCGAAAAAACAGATTCAGGCCAGATCTCTCATGTGGAAAGCCTCATCGACATCACAGGCAATATCACAATGGAAGAGAAGGCACGGATGATTGAAATAGCTCAAAAATGTCCTGTACACAAGCTCCTGAGCAATCCTATCCTGATCCAAACAAGTTCAAAGCCCTGACTCACCCTCAGATATGCTATTGGGTCAGGAGAATGGCCTAAAAATGCCATTCACTTAATTAGTCCGTGAACATTATCTTTGCCACCTGAATTCATATTGATTTTAACAGCATTTATAATACAAAACATGAAAATTTCCCATTTTTTAATTCTCGCTTTGATCACTACCTTTTTGTCAGCAGTCGCTTGCAAGGACAAAAAAGATGAAACCACCACAGAAGGTGAAACCGTAACGCTGCCGGAAGGTACTGTTGCCACAGACCCTGCTGCAGCAGGACAGCCTATTTCCATCGGAGGAAATGAAGCACACTATAAATGTACTAAAGAAGGATGCACCGGAAAAGGTGACGCTGCCGGCAAATGCCCTATATGTGGCACTGACCTGGTTCACAACCAGGCCTTCCATGCCCAGGTTGCAGGGACTCCCGGATCATCACCAGACAACCCGGTTCAAGTAAATCCTACCGGAGGTACCCCCGCTACCGCCACACCTACTCCACCTGCTGCCAAGAATGCAAAGGGAGAGTACCACTACTCCTGTGCTAAAGGTCATGCCGGAGCAGCTTCTGCAGGAAATTGCGCTACTTGTGGTGAGCCTTTGACACATAATCAGGCTTATCATAACAACTAAGGCGAAGGCTGAGGCTAAGGCTAAGGAAATGTTATAAAATAAAAAAGGGCAACATCTTGCGATGTTGCCCTTTTTTATTTCTCATAGATATGTGCTAATGGCTAGAACTTGGTGAATTTGACAGGGTACCATTGATCGGCGGATTGGATCCACAGGAAATACATACCAGTCGTGAGGTGATGTATATCAATTTGCTTGTCCTTCACTGATTCTTCACTCACTTTCATCTGTAGTCCATCGATAGACATCAGGCGGATGGATTGAATATCTCCGGTGAAGGCAATATGGAGTACATCATTCACAGGGTTAGGATACACCGTTGGTTCTGTATGCCCATTAGATTGGTTAGTGACCACAGGTGGTTCAGGGAATTCGAGTATGGTCTTGATTTGCATGCCTTCCTTGAACAGGGCAGGGCCGGTCAGTTTGGTAATCTTGACGGCATCAATAAATATCTTATCAGTATCATCACTGGCATCACATTGTATTCTCAGCGTACCTGCAGTCGTAGGTATAAACCCAGGCACCGTTTGAGTGGCTACATAGAAGATATTGTTGTTAAAATGTGTTCCGGCGATAGCTGTACCAATAGTCGTCCATGCACCCGAACCATTCTTGTATTGTATCCAGAAATCTTCCCCCGTCTCCATGCTCACTGCCTTGAAATAAAATTCAATTTCAACCCCTGTAGCAGTGGATAGATTAAAGGTTGGAGAAGTCATAGCTGATTGGGTCCCGGAATTGTCTGTCAGTCTGATGGAATATAAACCTTCCCATGCATTAGAACTATTGTTGGTCCTCGTCGCATCTGATCCACCATCAATCCAGCTATCCCAGCCTGTTTCAAAATAACTGGCCAAAAGAAGTACTTCACCACCCGGAGGAGGAGGAGGACATGCTGGACATGGTCCACCACAGTCAATCCCTGTCTCACCCTGATTCTGAATCCCATCATTACATGTCGGACATGCTGGACATGGCCCTCCGCAGTCAACGCCTGATTCACCCTGGTTTTGTATGCCATCACCGCAGCTTGGTCCGGAACCGCCACCAATGATCACATTATAGTCTTCAACTTCTCCATAGGTGAATGTTCCGCAACTGGTAGGATAACCACTAAACTTCATTGAAACGCGCATCCGTTTTGTACCGGCAGGGGTACCTGAAGGAACCGTGAAAGCAACATTAATAGCGCTTGCACCTGTTCCCTGTCCTACCTGCTCACCGGCATCACTCCAGTCAAGATCTCCATTGTAATCTATCCAAACGCACCAGTACTCGAGGTAAGCAGCTCCTGAAAAACCTGGGGTCAGGTTTATCGTATAGGCTGAACCTGCATTGAGGTTAGTGCTCAAAGCAGTATAATCAGCATAACCGCCGTTATTACCACTTGTATTATTGATAGAACCAAGGGTGACTTTCTGTATCCACTCATAGGAGCTGTTGCTTCCATTGGAAGTACAATATGCGGGTGGTGGAGGTGGTGGAGGCGGGCCACATGTTGTGAGGCAATTACCTGCAGCATTTACCCGGTTACGTATCACAGTTCCCGGCTGAGGGCCAAATCCAAGCGTAAAATTGATCCCTTGATTGGTCAGGTGACAATAACTCATGATCGTACCTCCTCCTTGCGGAATCGGAGGTAAAGCGCAATTACCCTCCACTGAGCCTGCACATCCATCAATAGCCGTATTGTTGCCATTCCATACACATGCATGTGTATGTTTCGAACCGATCACATGGCCCATTTCATGGGTGATCACCATGACTGACCAGCTATAGGTCGGTACATTCTGATATGTTTCATCAATACTGCTGAAACATTTACGCCAATCAGCAGTGGATGAACACAAATTGTCGAGTACCGCTATACCTCCACTGGCCTGGTAGGAAACCAGATGTGAGATGTTGCCATTAAAATCACCGGTGTTTGCCTGATAGGATGACAACATGGCGCTGGAAGAATTGCCCGTATAAGGACTATTTGTTGTCCAGGCTTTGATCTCACTGATGGTCATATTGACCGTTTCATTACTATACAGGGTAATACTCTGATTGAACAAACCTGTTATATAATTAGTAGCCGGAGTTGCTCCTCCTTTTTGAGTGACGATATCATCATCTATTTCAATATACACCCGGACACAGTCACCGGCATCACGACCAGCAGCCTGGGGCTTGAGATCCTCCTCTGTGTAGCCAAACCCATCATCAGGCGTACTGCATTCAAATCCGGATGACTTGTCAAGATCGCTTTCGGCGTATAGTATGTGACGGCTTTCCCTGTCATTGTTCATACGGCCTATTATCAAATTACCTTGATCGGTACTGATCAGGCCCATCACTTCATTATTGAAAACGGATACGGCTACCAATGATGAAGGATCTCCTTCAACAACGCCTTTATAATGAACCCCGGGCGTATAATTGAATGGGATACCTGGCTCACTGCTTGTAAAGACGGCAAAATCTTCTGCGAAGATTTCATTTCGGATGAGGTTCAGTTTGAGATGCTGACGCTCAGTCAATGGTAAACTCAGTTGTATAAAATCATTTTTTCCGTTCAACAGTTTTTCAATCGCTACCTCTTCAATACTGACGATAGTGCCTTTCGAAAGTCCTTCCAACTGAAAGGATCTGTTGGTCACTTCATTTGAAACAAAATGAATCAGCGATACTTCCTGAATAGGTGAGCCTTCAGTCAATCGTGTGGAAATTTCTTTAGAAACCGCCTTTTGACCAAAGGTCAAATTCCAAAGGAGGCATGAAAACAGTATCACTGCAATTCTCATCATGAAGAAGTTAAAATATAAATAAAAATAAGTTGTTGAAAAAACCGTGCCTAAATTAAGCGCCAGGCCTAAAAGAAGCACTGTCGGTCATCAGATCATCCAGAGGTGAGAACGCAATCAAATAGACAGGGCTGGAGGAATTCCAAAAGTTACAAGGGAAATACCCTATCCGACTCTAAAATTGGGCTTTTTTTTCTCTATGGCAAAGTGATTTACATAATTCATAGAAAAATCAGGGTATTTACCTATGTCCCAGGAGCCATAAGACAGGGAATAACATTACTTTATAAAAAAGGGCAGTACCTCATGGCACTGCCCTTTACAACTATTTGTATGTGAAGCGAAAAATTTACATTTTGCTAAACCTGGCCGGGAGCCATTCCCCGTTTGATTGAATCCAAAGGATATAAAAACCTGGCGCCAGGCTATGAATATCTAATTGTTTGTCTGCTGCGGCGGTTGAAGATATTTTGATCTCTACGCCATCCATGGTCACGAGACGCATGTTTTGTATTGGCGCCTCAAAAGAAATGTTGAGGAGATCACGTCCTGGATTAGGATACACCATGAGTCCTGCACCTGCATCTGGTTTGCCTATTTCGGTAGATACTACCGGAGCCGGTAGTGGCTTGTATACCTCTTCTATTGATACTGTATTTTCAGGCAGCGCGGAACCGTTGAGCCTGGCAATCGTTACCTGATCAACAAATATCTGGTCACTGTTATCACTTGCATCACACTGAATTCTAAATGTACCTGTAGTAGTAGGTACAAAATTCGGGACGACTATGGTCGCTGTGTAAAATGAATTGTTATTGAAGGAGGTGCCACTGGTGAGTGTGGCGATGGTCGTGTATCCCGATCCATTGTTATAACGAATCCAAAAATCTTCACCCGATTCCATACTGGATGCCCGGAAGAAAAAGTTGATTTCAAATCCTGTGGCACCTGTAAGGTTAAACGTAGGTGAAGTCATGGCTGACTGTACACCTGAATTGTCAGCAAGACGTATGGAGTAACTTCCTTCATATGAATTGGAGCTATTGACCCTTGTGACATCTGATCCTCCATCAAGCCAGCTATCCCAACCTGTTTCAAAATAACTTGCCAGCAAAATAGTTTCCTGGGGACATGGCACACATGGTCCACCGCAATCTATTCCGGTCTCGCCCTGGTTTTGTATACCATCCGAACAGGTCGGGCCAGTATTCGCAACAATGACAACGGTGTAATCTTCAACTTCACCCCAGGTAAACGTACCGCATATCGGAGGGTACGCATTGTACTGCATGGATACCCGCATTCTTGTCGTCAGCGGTGATGCTCCTGCAGGCACTGTAAAGTTGACGTTGATGACAGAGGTTCCAGAGCCTTGTGCAACCTGTTCACCTGCATCCGCCCAATCGAGATCATTGTTGTAATCAATCCACACCCGCCAGAATTCAAGATATGATTGACCTGAAAATGCAGGTGTGAGGTTGATGGTATAGGTGTTACCAGCCGTTAGATTCGTGCTGATCGCAGTATAATTGGCATATCCGCCATTGTTTCCGCTCGTATTATTAATGGAGCCAAGTACTACCTTGTTGATCCATTCATCCGTTGTATTGGATCCGTTTGACGCGCAATAGGCAGGTGGTGGTGGCGGAGGAGGTGGGCCACATGTGACCAGGCAATTGCCTGTGGCATTGACGGTATTCCGGATGACATTGCCTGGCTGAGGTCCGAACCCAAGGCTAAAATTGATCCCCACACTTTGCAAATGGCAGTAACTCATCAACGTCCCACCCTCTGCAGGATATCCCGGCAGCGGACAATTCCCTTCAACAGAACCTGCACAGCCATCAATTGCTGTGTTGTTTCCATTCCAAACGCATGCATGTGTATGTCTGGATCCGATGAGGTGACCCATTTCATGCGTGGTCACCATCACATCCCAGCTATAGATCGGTACATTGGAATATACCCCATCAATGCTGCTGAAACATTTACTCAGATCAGGATTCGAATTACAAATGCCGGTGAACCCGGCAGCGATTCCACCGCTGGCCTGGTAAGAAACCAAATGGGACAGATTACCATTAAAACTACCTGTATTGGCTTGATAAGAACTGAGCATCGCACTTGATGTATTGCCTGTATAGGGGCTGTTGGTAGTCCAGGCAAATATTTCATTGATGGTCATATTGATACTTTCATTGTAGTAGAGTACAATAGACTGATTGAACAAGCCTGTTACATAATTAGTCGCAGGTGTAGCTCCACCTTTCTCCGTGACAATATCATCATCGATCTCGATATAGAGTTTAACACAATCACCGGCATCTCGACCCTGTGGATGTTCTTTTAATTGTTCTTCGGTATAGGCAAGTCCATCGTCTAAAGTGCCGCATTCAAAACCTGATTTCCGATCAAGATCCTTTTCATCATAGAACACATGCCGGTTTTCACGATCACCTTTGATAGGTCCGATGACTGCATTACCCAGATCTGAGCTGATAAGGGCCATCACCTGGTCATTGAACACGGAGACAGCGACTACAGAAGAAGGATCTCCTTCTACTATACCTTTGTAATGAAGTCCAGGAGTATAATCTGCCGGTATAGACGGATTGTCACTTGTAAATAAAGCAAAGTCTCCTGTGAAAATTTCGTGCTGCTTGAGGATCAATGTCATGCTGCTCCGGGTCGAGATCGGGATCTTAACCTTGATAAAATCATTGCCATCCTGATCGGTGATCAGTTGTTGTATTCCTTCGCCGTTAATGGTCAGGATGGCTCCCTTTGAAAGTCCATCCATGTTATATGCCCGGTTTTGAACATCATTGGTGTTAAACCCAAGGATAGCTGCTTCACTCAGCTGGTGTCCCGAAGACTGCAGTTGAGCTATTTCATTAGCGATTACTTTTTGCCCGATCACCATTCCGCTGGTGAGCAGAAGCATCAGGAAGGTTAAAATTCTCATCATGGTTGGTAGTGTTTAGTAAAAGATTAATTGATATTCAATAACAAAGCAGTAGCAGCACCATGTAAATGCTGGTGTTCTAAAGTTCATTAGCCTTTCTTAATAATGGATATGCTTTGGGGGCAGATGTTGGATCAGATGAGGGTCTTGAATTAATGTTTTCACCAAATCACCTGCTAAAAATTGCAAATATTTTGTTCTCCACAAAATATTTAAGCAATTATTTTAATTCATCCCGTTAAAAACCAGAAATAGCGATGTAGCAAGGTCTCTCCAGCGACAGGCCAACAGAGGCTTTATTAAGGCTTCTGGCTTCTCGCCCCATCGAGTTTTTTCTGCACCAGATCGACCACGATCTTCTGATCCGCAATCGCCTGGTCAGCGGCCTTTTGCGCTTCAAGGTTAGTTTCAATATCCAGCTCAGCCTGTTTGATCTTCGCATTGGAATCCGTCACTGTCTTGTGCAGTGATTCATTTTCTTTCAGCAGCTTGGTATAATTGCTTTCCAGCTTAGCGAGCAGTTTCTGTTGGATTTTATATTCTTCCGGATTTTCTTTGACCGATTCCACGACCCCTTTCTGATTTGCAATATCCGCCTGCGCGGTTTCCTGCGCTTTCACATTTAAGGGGATATCAATCTCTGCCTGGTCAATCTTTGCTTTAGCATTGGTGATGTCCTTGTGCAGGTTTTCATTGACTTTTTGCAGCCTGGTCAGATCGTTCTCCAGTTTTGTTTGTTTTTTATGCTGCTCTTCCAGATCCAGTGCAATCATGTCCACATTCACCTTGATGGCAAATGTTTTAAGAAATTCTTCGGCCGTGGCGTATTCCTTATCACTGGATTCCAGATAGCTGCCACCTCTGTTGAACCATACGATCATATCTGTACCATCAACGGACGGAACCGCCAGGCTGTAGACATTGAGCAATGTGCCCTGACCGATATCCTTGACGTGTATTCCTTCAATGACTGATTCTTTGGATCCTTTGACCTTGATCACTTTTCCGTAGGATTTGGTATAATCCTTCCACTCGGCTTCCGCAAATTTGGAATCTGCCCCTTTCAGCTTCACAACGAGGGCTGATTGGGAGCCTGTGACCATAACCCGATTTTCTGCAGTCACCTGGGCTGTAGCCAGTCCCGAAACAAAAACTGCAAAGGGGAGAAGAAAAACTAATCTTTTCATGGTTTCCGGATTTACAAGAGATTTTATGATAACAAACGTCATCCCTGAATACAACTCAGGTATAAATAAGGTTCAAAATAATAAGATTTTTGAAAAGCTTATGATTCGTACCATTCGACAGCAAAGATGAGCCGTTGCAGGAGCGCCGCACTGAGCGGAGCCGAAATGTTTGCTCCTGCAACCACCTGGAGACTCAGCGAAATTCCTAAGGAGAATCTACTTTGGAATTTTCATGGTCGCAGGAGCAAACTCCTGCAACGGCTATAGCCACTTCATCCATAGGATATTCTAATTAAAACGGAAAATTCACAGATGTGTATAAACGGTAAGGTTGAGATTAGGATTTGGGCTTCCCCACAGTGAATACCCTTGATATATTGAAGCCAAAATGGATTTCACCTTTCCCCCATTCGCCGAGTGTTTCGGCAATAAAACCCTTTTCGATCATCGAGGTACTGTTGGTAAAATGTAGCTGAAAGACGTGACCTCCGGTTTCGATATCAAAGCCGATAGAAAGTGAGTTGGTATACTGTTCCGCCAGTTGGTCAGGGAGCACATAGATATATTCAGCATTCAGCGAAAGACGTTTATTGAGCTTGATCCTTCCGGCAAATCCAAGGGCAATCACATCATTTTTCTCCGCTGAAGTAGCTACCAGATTGCGGTGTACCCAGGAAGGAGAAAACTGCAGACTGAAGCCATTGCTGAATTTACGGCCTATAATTAACTGAGTCGTATAGGTAACTCTTGAACTAAAGAGATTGTCCCTGTTGGGATCAGCCCATTTCAGTGTTTGGATGGCTGCTGTACCCAGTATGGCCATGGTTACCGGCATTTTCTTAAGTCCGGTGCTCTGGCGCAGGAGCTTGTACTTTATAAAGCCATCGTATGTTTTCTCATAGCTGCTCCTACCCGCACCGATCGTGAGCCGATCAGAAATACCATAATCCATCCCCAGCCGGACGGAGGACTGATCGAGGCCAAACAACTCGTAAATGCCTCCGTTGAGGTAACCAAATCGATGAGAAATTTTGACATCGAGGACCCCTGCTGTGGTGCTTTCCAGTGAGTGAAGATTGATCACCCGATTAGTTTTAAAACTGGCTGCCGCATACTCAGTAGTCTCCTCTCTCCCTAGTAATGAAAGCAATTCCTGCTCTTCCTGTGCAATTGCTTGCCCCGGAACGACAGCCATTATCATCAAGGCTATTCGATATATAAATTTTTGTTGTTTCATTTTATTGTTCCATCACCAGCAAATCTGCCTGGATGGTCACTTTCACTTTTTCAGCAATATTTTCCCTGACGACCTTTGGAACTTGTATATTAAAATCCGCCACCATGAGTTCAAATGAAGAAGACGCTGTGATTTTCCCTCCCTTTACGACCACCTTGGCAGTCGGTGAAAATGGTTTGGTCACACCATGTAATGTGAGGTCTCCTTTGACCATCGCTGTATAGATTCCATCCTTCTTTAAAAGGATGTCCTGCATGTTGGTAATCGTTCCTTTAAAGACGCCCTTTGGAAATTTGTGGCTTTCCATGTAGTTTTCATTGAAATGATCCTGCATCAGTGCTTTCTCAAACTGAAAACCCTTGATCAACACGGAACATTCTAACCGGCCATTGGCCGCATCCAGCACAACGAGTCCATTGGTGTTCTTTCCTTCGATCTTTTCAAGAGAGGCGTCTGATGTAAACACCACTTGGCCAACCTTGCTGTAATACTTTTGCCCAAAAAGACCGACAACACCCGATATAAATAATAACGTTGTAATAAAACAACGCCTTATCCCCTGCTTAATTATCCGGTGCTCCATCATCAATCCATTTTTCAATTTTCAGCAATTCACATTCAGGCAATGAAGAAGCATTTTGAGGCATCGGTGAAAAACCTTCCAGATGACGCAATGCGCCTATCAACCTACCTGCATCAACCATGGCTTTCAGATGATCATATCCATTAAGGGGAATTCCGCTAAGCGACTGATCTCCTTCATGACAGGCAAAACAATTTAATTCAATGATTGGTGCAATCGTACCACTATACGTCACCTGCGTTGTATCGCAGGATTCCGGTGGATACAATTCCTCTTCAACGTTTGACACGCATGAATTCAGGACAAACAGGATACAGATATACCCTACCGGGAGGAGACCATTCTTAAAAATCATCTGGATAGCTTAAAGCACTGCCTGTTTTTGATTATACAATACCTAAATCTATGGGCTACAGGCGAACTCCCGGCAATAAAACTGCTCAAAGGGAATGGAGGCACCCCGAATAGGAAGTAAACCTATCTGATAGCAACGGCTAGAGCTCACCTTCAAGCCATTTTTTAAAATATGGGGATTTTTCGGTGCTGACGATCACTTCTTCATGAGCAGGCGGTAACAGTTCGATTTTGACTCTGGCCTTCGTATGTGCATGCATCTGCTGAATGGCATCAAGATGCAATATATATTGCCTGTTGATGCGGAAAAACTTTGTCGGGTCAATCATCTCTTCCAGATTCTCCAGTGTATAATCTAGAGGATACTTACGTCCCTCCCTGGTCATCATAAAGGTGATCTTGTCCAGCGTGTAGAAATAAGCTATGTCCTGCTGATGAATGAGTCTCAGGCTCTGTCCCATGCGAATCAGAAATCGCTTATCAACTGGCTGCTTAGACAAAAGCTTAGTGACAATCTCCTTGTAGTCATTATCCTTTACTCTTGATTCCTTGAAACGTGACAGCGCAATCTCGAGATCCTCCTGTCGGATGGGCTTGAGTAAATAATAGAGGGCATTTACTTTAAAAGCCTCCACCGCATACTGGTCATAGGCGGTCGTGAAAATAATACCTATTCCCTTCATTGGGTGATGACGGAAAAGTTCAAAAGCTGATCCGTCCGCCAGATGAATATCCATAAAAATCAGGTCTGGCACCTGACCCTGGTCCAGGAAGTTGAGGGTGGATTCCACACCTTCTGTGACACCCATGATGGTAGCCTCAGGTTCCGCTTTCCGGAGCATATTCATCAGACGGGTAGTGGCTGGTTTTTCATCTTCAACGATGAGTATCTTCATACAGGCTTATCATTATAGATGATGGGTATTCTGACTGCAAAGGTATTTTGTTCTTGTCGTATTTCAATTTTCTTCCTGGTCAGGTACACATACCGGGCTACGAGGCTGCTCAAACCAAAGCCGGTGGACTCGGTCGAAGCGTTGATTTTGGGTTGGACAGGATTGAATACAGTGACCCACTCATGATCTACCACAATCGAAATGGATAGTGGCTTCTCGGCAGAAACAATATTGTGCTTGATCGCATTCTCCACCAGCATCTGAATGCTCAATGGGGCTATCCAGCCTGCAGAATGGGCTATTTCTTCGTGGATGCTGAGGTTCGTACCATACCGCTTCTGCAAAATATAGATGTAGTTTCTGACCATCTCCAGCTCTTCCTCCAGTCTGATGAGCTCAGCATTGCGATGCGTCAGGACACCCCTGAAAAAGCCTGAGAGCTGATCGACATAATCAACAGCAGCCACCTGATTTTCTTCAATAATACCGGCCAGGGTATTGAAGCTATTGAAGAGAAAATGAGGGTTGACTTGCGCCTGAATGGCATGGAGACGGAGCATGGTTTTTTCCTTTTCCAGCTCATGCAATTTATTGATACGCTTGATCCGTGCTGTGAAGTACGCATAAGCCAACCAGGTGAGCAGAAGACTAGCGCCTGCAATAAACCAAGACCTCAGATAGATGGGTGGCCTGACAACAAATGCCCTGGTCAATGACTGTGCGTTTGAGAAATCTTCATTGTGTGAACCTTCAACAATAAAAGTATATTGACCGGGAGAAAGATTAGAATATACGGCCCCGAGATCCTGGGTATATACCCAGTTCTGGTCATGTCCTATGAGCTTATAGCGATATCTCACACTTGCCGGATCCTGATACCATAAACCCGTATATCGGACTTCAATAAAATTACTGTCAGCCTTCAGTAATGCGAATTGTTCATTCAATAAGGAAATCGGTGATATATCAAGAAGATGCATGCGAACTCGCTGATTAGTATCCTCCCTGAAGGGTAAGTAATGTAGTATCCTTTCTGTGTCTGCAATCCAAACGGAACCATCCTCATCCTGCACCGCAGCATTAATCGTTGGTGTAAATGAACTCAACCCGGATGATTCGGTGTACAAATTCAACTGTCCAAATCTGTTCATTACATGGATCCCTGCCTCCCTTATCATCAGCATTTCGTCTTCTCCCGAAAGGACAAGGCTCTTGATCAATCCTTGATTGCCTTGAAAATGGTCCAATATCTCACCGGACTCACCGAGTTGGAGGATCTGACCTTTTACACCTGAAATCCAAATGGTATTGTTTCGTCCTGCGGCTATGCTATAGATGGTCTTCGGATGATCATCTGTTCGAGCTATTGTATCCGCCTTCGTTTCGAAGAATCTGAATTGCCCTTTTTCATACACGTATAAACCCTTCCCATCAGTGCCAAACCATACCTTGCCATCTGGTCCCGCAAAAACATCATAGACATATACTTCCGGAAAGTCAAACTTATCATTGAATCCGATAATGCTTATTTCATTGTTGAATGGATTTCCTTTCCAACCTACTTCCGTAATGCCTCCTAATGTTGCCAGCCAAATGGTCTGTCCTTGTCCGTCAATATTCAGGATGCTGTTATTTGACAAACCGTCTTTCTCCGTCAGATGAAGATGTCTTTTCGTGCGTGGGTCAAAGCAATACAAACCTTGCCCAAAGGTGCCTATCCAGAGCAGGCCGGCATCATCCGAATACATGGAGAGAATATTCATTTTTTCATTCTCCAGATATCGGCTGACCTGCTGTTTCTGCCGATCCATTGCATATAATCCGGACTCACAACCCAGCCAGATCTTATTGTTCGAAACAGCAAGGGCTTGAATACCCGAAATACCAGGTTCGCTAAATTCAAAACGAGTGTTTGCTACGAAGATTTTATTGCCATTGGCCACCCAAAGATTACCGCTGATGTCATACAGGAGACTTCCCACACGGTCCTTCATTTCCGAAGGCAGTTTAATTTCTTTGCTACCACCATCCAGCTTGTAAAGGGTAATGGATTTTTCAGTGGCCATCCAACTTTCTCCAGGTCGGCCTTTACTTAGTCCAATCACATTTCCTACGGATGATTGCAACGACTTCAATGAGACAACGGTATCCCTGTCCATAGCATAATATGCAAGTCCATGATCATAAAGGCCAATCCAAATGTCTCCGTTACCGGACAATTCAAGTTGAGTCACAATTTCATCTGGCAATCGCTGATCTTGCCCGATGTGCGATAAGGATTCGGGTGATTGTGATTGGTAAATCCAAATCCCATTGTCCGTAGCAAGCCATAACCGGCCTTGACGATCAAATAATGCATCATAGATATCATCAATCTGGGCAAGTTCCTGGAATCTTACTCGTTTGAGTGTATCGCCGTCAACCATCCAAATCCCTTTTCCATAGGTGGTGATGAAAAGCTGATCAGCATCATTGAACAAGAGACCAGAAATCAAAGAACCACGGAGTGAATCGGCAACTATATTCCTTCCATTACCATATGCAGACATCGTATGAAGGTATCCATCCTCATATCCTGCCCAGATCTGACCATGGCGACTTTGGGAAATGCAGGTAACCTTTACCAATTGCTGATCAGGACGTGGTGACTGCCTGTACCTTCGTCCATCGTACCAGAAAATACCTTTATCCGTGCCTAGCCAGATCATCTGGTCCTCCGCCTGGAAAATAATATTGATCTGCCGGACATCTTCTACGACCAATGCAGGTTCCTTTCGGAAATAAAAATCCTGGCTGAACACATGACTGCACGTGAAGACAAGTAGCAGAAGACAATATATCTTCATGGCTTGACGGCTAGCGTAAGTGTCCCGTGTACTGCAACGTTTATTTCCTGCGCTATCTTCTGATTGACGATTCGGGGCACTTCGATCTGATGATCGACAAGCGGTACTAAAAACTCAGCGCTGACTTTGACTTCAGATCCGGTAGAGATGAGTTCAACCTTGAGAATCCTTTCCTTGGAGCGGCCGTGAATATTGAGCTGGCCTTTTGAACGCACCTTATGGCTACCTGGCTTACTCAAGTCAATATGTTCGATAATCTTGCCTGAATAGGTTGCCGTCGGATATTTATCTGTCTCGAGATAATTTTCATAAAAATGCTGTTGCTGAAGCCCGTTGTTAAACCCTTCAAACGTACGGATGCCAACTGAAAAGGCAAAGATTAATCCATTGGCGTCAATGACACCCTCCATTTTCTTTGAGGTAGCGGTGATGATTTCCAGGGGAGCTTCAGATGTAAATGAAATCGTTCCAATCTGTGTGCTGTATATCTTATCCTGCCCAATGGCCCTGGTGAAGATCATGGCGAAAAACATGTATATGAAAAATGACCTGATCAAAGATGTACCTATTCTAACGCGTGTAATAAACATTGATTAAACTTTCCACTCCTCTTCCTTTCGGTAGACGACGCCTTTAAACAAGGCTATCAGGTCCTGGCCCCGGGTAACACGGATGTGATATATCCCCAGTTTATGCCCTAATGAAGACTCCTCTGCCACTGCCGTGATCACATCGCCAGTCATCACCGGCTTCAGGTGATTGATAGAAGTCTCAATCGATACCGCTTTTCTTCCTCTGGAGTTTGATGCAAAAGCAAAGGCACTATCTGCAAGGGCATAGGTAATCGCACCATGCGCTATACCGAACCCATTGACCATCTCCGGACGAACTATCATTTCAAGTGTGCAATGACCCTCACCTTCTGCAATGCGACGTATACCTAGCCACTGTGAAAAGGCATCATGTTGAAACATTTTATCTACTATCGGGTTCATCCGTAAAAAGTGCTTTTGTTACCTGCCATTTTTCTCAGCAACACACTACATCGATATCGATCCTCATTGTAGAGGTAATATAACGCATCCATCTGCCTGACACATGCCTCGATGCCGGTTTCATCTGCCCACTTTAACAGCCCCTTAGGATAATTGACCCCCAGCGTCATCGCCATGTCTATATCCTCCTTTGAAGCAATGCCGTAATAAAGGGCATCAGCAGCTTCATTGATCAGCATGATCAGTATCCTGTTGAAGATAAATGTATACTCTGCAGTCAACGCATCCGAAGATTCTTGCGGAGCAGTATTATAATCATAATATCCTCTTCCTGTTTTTCGTCCAAACCATCCGGCCCTGACCAGATTAACCTGCATCTGCGAAGGGCGGTAGCGGGAATCAAAATGCATGGCCGTCCATACTGATCGGGTTACTGCTTCATTGATGTCATTGCCGATAAAGTCCATGAGTTCGAAAGGACCCATTTTAAAACCACCCAGGCGCTTAACAGCGATGTCAATCATTGCAGGTGTTGCGATTTGTTCTTCGGCAATCCGGAGTGCCTCACCATAGAATGGCCGTGCTATACGGTTGACGATAAACCCCGGGGTATCTTTAGTGAGCACCGTGGTCTTGCCCCATGAAGTAATTTCCTGCTTTACATGGTTGGTGACATCTTCTGAAGTCTGCAATGCAGGAATGATTTCCACCAGTTTCATCATCACCGGTGGGTTAAAAAAATGAATACCGATGAAGCGTTCAGGGTTTTTCAATCCATTAGCCAATCCGGTGATGGATAGTGAAGATGTATTGGAGGCTAAAACTGCCGTCTCGTTTAATAAAGGTTCAATGAGTGAAAACAATTTCTTCTTCTCTTCTTCAATCTCCACGATGGCTTCGATGACGAGATCGCTTCCTTCAATACTTTCAAGTTGGTCAACAAAATACATGCGGCCAAAAATCGCTTTAACTTCCTGGTCTGTGATTTTTCCTTTCTCCGCTAGTTTATTGAGTGATTGTAAAATTGTGTCACGGGCTTTAGCAATCGCATTTGGAAAAGCATCAAAAAGGATGACTTCATGACCTGCCATAGCAGCTACCTGGCCGATACCGCTGCCCATGGCTCCTGCTCCTATGACCGCTACACGTTTCATTTGCCGGTGAAATTAGCTTTGCGTTTTTCTAAAAAGGCACTAACACCTTCGCGGTAATCGGCTGTTTTTCCGGCGGTGGTTTGTATTTTCTCTTCCATATCCAACTGGTCAGCGAGATTGTTTTCAAACGTTGCATTCAGAGCTCGTTTGGTGAGCGCTAATCCACGTGTAGGCATAGCAGCAAGTCGCTGACTCAGCTTCGCGACATACTCTTCCCAATCAGCATCAGCAACAGCTTTATAGATCATCCCCATTGATTCAGCATCTTTTGCGGCGACCTTTTCACCCAGCATCATCAAAGCGCTGGCTCTTTGAAAACCGATGAGTCTCGGGAGATGATAGGTACCTCCGCTATCAGGTATGAGCCCAATATGGCTGAAGGCTTGCAGGAAATAACTTGATTCCTTGGCAATAACGATGTCGCATGCAAGTGCAATATTGGCTCCTGCGCCGGCCGCTGCTCCATTGACTGCTGCAAGGATGGGCAGTTCAAGATCGCGGAGTCTGGTGATGATGGGATTGTAATGTTCGGCCACGATGCTTTGCATCGGAGGGCCATTTGGGTCCGTCACTTCGTTGAGGTCCTGGCCTGCACTGAAGGCTTTGCCTTCGCCTGTGATGACCAGACATCGGGTACCATTCTCTGCGCATTGATCGAGCAGTTGTTGCAAGCCTATCGCCATCTCCCGGTTAAAACTATTATACCGGTCGGGGCGATTAAGACGGATAGTGGTGATATCACCTTCCTTTGTACAAATCAGCGTGTTGGTGGGAGTAGGAATCATGCCTTGTGGTTCAATTTAGTCGTATAAAGGGCGTAGCTAATAACCTCGTTTCGATTAAGGAGTCTCCTTGATGGTCTGCCCTTTGTAAAACTGAATGTAAAATACGTCAGTTATTAGCAGCGCCCTAAAGTAAAGCTATTTTTAGGAGATGAGTCAAGGCTTGAATATGTACCCGGCATGGTCGAATGCCCCGTTTTGCCCCCAACCCCCCAATCGGGGGCCCAGTATGATTGCGGCCATTAGAATTCCGAATCGAAGTACAAAAGCGAAACGCCATCCAGCGGCAGCGGCCGTTGCAGGAGTTTGCTCCTGCGACCATTGTAATTCCCAACCGAAGTACAAAACCGAAATGCCGTTGCAGGAGTTTGCTCCTGCGACCATTGTAATTCCCAACCGAAGTACAAAACCGAAATGCCGTTGCAGGAGTTTGCTCCTGCGACCATTGTAATTCCCAACCGAAGTACAAAACCGAAATACCGTTGCAGGAGTTTGCTCCTGCGACTATGAGAATTCCAAATCGAAGTACAAAACCGAAATACCGTTGCAGGAGTTTGCTCCTGCGACCATTGTAATTCCCAACCGAAGTACAAAACCGAAATACCGTTGCAGGAGTTTGCTCCTGCGACTATGAGAATTCCAAATCGAAGTACAAAACCGAAATACCGTTGCAGGA
>JANNSS010000068.1:0-16578 GCA_031402955.1 Saprospiraceae bacterium | reverse complement strand
ATACAGTCATTCGACATCAAGGTCCTTGAAGAATTGAATAAACGTGAGGGCCATAAATACAACATCGCTTACCTGGTGGAGAAAGGTAAAAAGTTGAAGAAGAATCTTGACAAGCTCACCTTCAAGCCGGACATCTACAGTCCGCTATATACAATAGTGACAGAGACTACGGTGACTGAGTGTCATGCGCAGGGCATCAAGATCATCCCCTGGACCATCAACAGCATCGTGGATCTGGATCGGTTGAAGGGCTGGGGAGTAGATGGGGGGATTACGGATTTTCCGGATGTGGTGAGATAAGCTTTACCTGACCATTTAACATTCACCGTTTACCATTTACCGTTTACCATTTAACAGTCGTAAGTAAACGGTAAACCAAACGGGATATTTAAAAAGCGCAACTTTAGATACCCGCAATGAATATTTGGAAAAACGAACCACTAACGTATTGATTATCAGTAAATACACGGTATCGTGAGTTGCGGATATATCCGTTATCGGTCATTCTCAAATTATCAACTTAAGATAAACAATAGAATATTTTGAATAAAATAATCAATATGGAAATATCCAAACTCTTGGAAATACTTTATCAAAAACTTCTTTCCAAAAAAACTAAAGAGAAGAGTGAACGAGTTATCTTATGGATTGCTTTGGTCAGTTTTATAATTCACTTATTAATGATTGGATTAATACATTTTAATGTAATTACCATTAATGAACCATCAAACTTATTAAAAAAATCCTATCGCAGCTATTTATACCCCTTTTTCTTTTATACTGGTTTACGAAGTTTATCTTTTAATTTACTACCTCCCAAAATCAACTTCTACTTATATCTCAAAACAATATGATATTATTGCGCTCATCATTATTAGACGATTGTTCAAAGACCTTTCAGATTTATCACTTTCTTCTAATTGGTTTAACATTAAAAATGATTTGCAGTTTACCTATGATTTATTAACATCGGTCTTATTATTCTATTTAATTTATCTATTCCGTGTTCAACGAACCAGCGTGTATAGAACTTTTGAAAATAGTAAAAACCATTCTTCAAGCATTTCAAAATTTATAAAAGCAAAAAAATGGATAGCTACAGCCTTAGTTCCTATACTACTAATAATAGCGATCTATTCATTCTTGAATTGGAGTATTGGAATCTTTCAACCATTTAAAGACGATGCTATTTCTTTCCAGAACATCAATAATATTTTCTTTGAACAGTTTTTTAATATACTGATTATTGCTGATGTAATATTATTACTATTCTCATTTTTTCACACTGACGAGTTTCACAAAGTCATTCGAAACTCGGGGTTTATCATTTCAACTATATTAATTCGAATATCCTTTTCTGTTAGTGGTATCATTAATAATATACTGATTGTTTCTGCTATTTTATTTGGACTTTCAATACTATTCATACATAATAAATTTGAAAAGAAGTTGGCAGAAGAAATTCAAGAAAATAATGAAATTGAAGAATGAAATAATAATCGAATACTGATAAATAGAAATAGGAATTAGTGAGAACTTTCAGCAGAAAGAACGAACTGCTAACACGGGTTTGACAACAGTGGCGGTTCAGTGCTCCGTCTCGGCACAGCCGAGATGGTTAATCAAAGTTTGGCTCTCCGCATCAACATTTGTGGTTTAAATCGCCACCTTCGCCAAGTCCGAAACCGTTATTGGCATCTTCGGTATTTTGAGTAGTCAGTAAGTGTAGTGATTGCCTTTCAATATTTAAGTGGCTTTAGAGTACCTAATAGTAATTTTAGTACAAATTTATTCCCCCCCATGAAATCAATTAAGCACTTCTTTATAGCCGTGAAAGAAATAAGGCAAAGATGTGACATAGTAAATGCCTATAACATCGGATGCTCATCACCAGGGCTATCCACCTTGAAAATGAGAACGTAAATTTGCATAGATTATCCCCGTAGGCAGCCCATACTCAGTAATACAATACTGGAATTTCGCCTATCTTGCACCAAGGCATAGTAAGGTAAGCCTGTTATTGGGTATATTGGACTTTAGAGATCTGCTGTCATGCGTTTGGATAGAACTGCTTTCACAGGAGTATAGTTGGTATTGGTACTTGGACGAAAAAAATCGTAAAATGAAATATTTGTTTCTGATTACAGCCGTTACTTTAGTTGTCCTTGGGTTGACAAGGTGTTCCCGGGACCAGAGCAAAGCAGGGGTGATGTCAGATAGTATCGCCTCCGTCTCAAAGAGTGGAAAGGTCATCATACTGACGGTGGATGGAGGCGGGGTAAAAGGTATTGTTCCTGCTATTTTTCTTGATTCTATTGAGGCACGTACAGAAAAGCAGTCTTTTGAATTGTTTGACATTATAGGAGGGACCTCCACAGGAGGAATCATTGCGCTGGGACTGACAACGCTAAACCCCGCAAATAAATCTACTCTCCCATATACGGCCAAGGAACTTTTGGAAATATACAGCAGTGACGGTGATAAGTTGTTCGTAAAACAAGATTGTATTCTTGAACATTGTTCTAAATATTATGCCAGCTACAATGGCCAGGGGATCGAACCTTACCTGCAGGGAAAATTCAGCCCCAAGGGGTCTTTAAAAGAAGCTTCTTTGATTTTGTCAAAGATTGAAAAGAATAGGACAAAGCAAGTATTTACCACGACCTACATCGTCAACTCTACGGGAGAAATAGTTTCAAATCCTGTAAGGGAGGAGGACTACGGGCCTTATCTGTTCAACTGGTATGATGCCCTGCGTGATCCACAGGATGATTACTACGTATGGGAAGCTGCCAGGGGCACAAGTGCCGCTCCAACATATTTTCCGATCGGTCATATTGGAGGAGGAGTCAATAGGTCAGTCCGGGAAAAATGGGTGATTGATGGGGGCATGATGTCCAACGACCCTGTGGTGTGGGCTGTTTCAGAAGCCTTCAGGATTGGACTCGCCACTACAATTAATGACATTATTGTCATCTCGCTGGGTACAGGATTTTATGCGGGGGATGCAGGCGTTGGGATTAATAACAATCACACAACCTTTGATGACATTCCAAAGGATGGCAATTGGGACTACTTTCCCTGGGTCATTTCAAAGATGTATAACCTGGAAGGACATAAAAATGAGGGAGGCACTATTTTAAATATTGTATTGGATGCTGTACAAATGGCGGCAGACCGTCAGTTGGCAACACTCCAAAAATCCGGCCTCACCTATTACCGTTTGGAACCTGAGCTGTCAGCCTCACAATCGCAGATGGATAACATCAGTTTAGCAAATGTCAATTCGCTGATAGACGCTGCCCAAAAGTATCTCGCTGGTAATGAAGGCAAAGCTATACTGGATAGTATTGTAGTTGCATTAATGAACAATTAAGCTTTTCCCCGAGCAGCACAGTATTGACAAGGTTGATGCCTTGCGGGAGATACGCCCACACGTCGACAACATGCGACAGGGAAATGACCGAAAATTTCCTCCAAACGTACCTTCCTGCTTTAAGAAAAGATAAAAAGGTATGGGCTGCGTTTTCATCAGATCTATGGACTTTGGGTAAGCGATGGGTTTACTCCTATTAAATATGTTTTAGTATATTGCTAAAAAATTATTCTCCTCAGCATGACACCCAAAATTCCCTTTACGGCGCGGATATGCATTATTGGTGCCGGTCCGGCTGGATTATCCTCTGCCCATTATCTCAGGAAGGCAGGTTACAACAATGTACAACTGTTGGAAATCAATAGCAAAGTCGGCGGCAAATCACATACCCTTACGTTTAACAACCGTAGCTTTGATATGGGGGCGAATTATCTCACACCGGATTACACCCATGTGATGGAAATGGCCCGCGAAGTAGGTGCAAAAATGTACCATGAGAAATCCCCGGTAGCTTTTGATCCTGCTTCAGGAGCATTCTCTCCCTTGCTTAAAAAAGTATTGGAAGGCACTACCTTTTTTGCCTTCTTTGTCAGCGCTATCCGGTACTTTTTTCTTCGTTGGAAGCTCAATAGTGTGCTGCCTTTTGCTGGAAATATGGGTCTTGCAGGAAGGCCAGATCTGATGGTATCCTTTGACGAATGGCTTGACAACCACAAGTTGGGAAACCTGAAAAAAATATTCAGTATCCCTACCACCATGATGGGGTATGGTGAGTTAAGTGAGATTCCGGCACCTTATGTACTCCGGTATATAGGAGTTGGTACTTTCAGGACCATGCTTTTGTTTGGTGCCGGTCTGTCTGTTTCCTATCCCAAAAGATTTGTGGATGGGTTTCAAAGGTTCTGGGAACGCATCTCCTGGTCACTAAATGTGCGTACCGGTGTTTTTATAAAGGAAGTGAAACGGGAACAAGGTAAGATCAACATTAAATTCGATGAATCCAGGCTCATGGGGGATGGCCTTAAAATGGATCATGTCGAAGAGGAATTTGATTACCTGGTGCTTTCATGCCCCCTGGCGGTAAGCACACTAAAGCCATTTCTGGATATAAAAGAAAGTGAAGAAAGGATGTTCAATGCGGAAAAAGTGAAGCACCGGACATTTGGCATCACCTTGTTGGATGATGCTAAAAAGACAGCCTATAAATGGCGCGTTTTCCATATTTTTCCACTTGCCAAAATCAATACACCTTCTATTTTTGCGCATCAATTCCCATCCAACCCTGCCTACGAAATTTATACCCCGATGACCAATCTTGAGGACGATAGGGATAAGGAAGCCATGGAAAGGAGAATCAAGAAAATGGAAGAACAGGCGAGAGAGATCATCAGTTCATTAAAAGGAGAAGCGGGCGATATCCTGCATTATGATTTATGGAAGTATTTCTACCATGTTAGCCTTGCGGATTTCAAGGCGGGCTATTTTGATGAATTGGAATCTATGCAAGGACAGCAAAATACCTTTTACAACATGGGATTAAATTCTTTTGAACTGATTGAACCGATTTCCCGGTATTCAAAATACCTTGTATCCAGATATTTTACAGGAACTGCTGTCTGATGAATATACCCGGATATACAAGTGCTGAATTATTATTTGATTCAGAAAGATCAATGATTTACCGAACCAGGAATGAGGAATCCGGAAAGTCGTATATTTTAAAAGAGCCTGGACGGAATTTTCCGTTGGAGAAAGCTAAAGTCATCTTCCAATCTGAATATGCAATAGGCTGCAAACTGGATTCAGACGCACATCTTAAATATATTGCCTACGATGAATTAAAGGGTACTCCGTATTTGCTGATAGAAGATTTTGATGGTGTAGCCTTGCAGAAGTTGATCCCATCAAAGGGTTTTGAGATTGTTACATTTTTCAAATACGCCATCAGGATTGTCAGTGCCATCGCACAACTTCATCAGAAGAAGATCATTCACAGAGATATCTGTCCCGGTAATATTGCCATTAATACCAAGACCGGGATAGTAAAGCTGATTGATTTTGGCTCTGCTTCAGATTTTATCAAAGAAATCAGCGAACATAAAAATTTCTGGACACAGGCAACACTGGCCTTCATATCACCGGAACAAACAGGGAGAACTAACCGCCTGCTGACCTATAAGACTGATTTTTATTCACTGGGCGTCACCTTCTTCCAAATGCTTACCGGACGACTGCCTTTTCAAAGCCAGGAGCCCAGCGAATTGATCTATCAGCATATTGCAGCCGATCCCCCTCATGTAAAAGAAATAAATCCCTCCATTCCGGCACAACTGGATGAGATCGTGCTCAAATTGATGAGCAAGAACCCGGATGAAAGATATAACAGCGCACTTGGCCTGATGAGTGATCTTGAAAAATCACTTGAGTACTGGAATGAAACAAGTGCCATTCCCATATTTCCTCTTGCGGCCGATGATGTTTCAGAAGTGTTTTCAATTCCGGACAAAATTTACGGGCGAGAGGAGGAGTTGAAATCGGTAAGGGAATATTTCAATCGTGCACTCAGCGGGCAATTGACGGTGTGTTATATTGAAGGGGGATCCGGCATCGGTAAATCTGCTTTTTTTTCAGAGCTATACAGGGATATCATTAAGGAAAAATGGAATTTCGGAGCCGGCAAGTTTGACCAGTTTCAACGTAATGTTCCTTATAGTGCCCTGATCCAGGCACTCAATCAGATCATACAACAGATCCTCATTGAGAGCCCTGATAGTATTTCAAAATGGAAGAACATTTTGCAGGAAACACTGGGTAGCAATGCCGGGCTACTGGCCACGGTTTTGCCTGGACTGGAATTGATTATGGGGGAGATTGAAAAAGTGGAAATCACCAATCCTGTTTTAGCGAGGAACCGTTTCGTAATCGCATTTAAAAACCTGATTAAAAGTTTTTCCCAGCCGGATACGCCCTTGGTGCTCTTTCTGGATGACCTGCAATGGATTGATGCGGCAACACTGCAACTCTTCAGCGATTTTTTCAACACACTCGATCGTAATGAGGTGAATTATACGATGATCACCGGTGCATACAGGGATAATGAAGTTGGACCTGATCACCCGCTTTACATCGTACTCCGGGATTTTGAAGAACGTGGTTTCCCGATGAGAACTATCAAACTAGGTCCTTTAGGATTAGATGCTATCAATAATCTTTGTTCGGAATCATTAGGAAGAAAACCAGATGAAACGAGGGAGCTGGTATCTTTGCTTTATGCCAAAACCGGCGGAAGCCCTTTTTTCATAAAGCAATTTTTAGAAAATCTGTATGAGCGGGGATTCATTTATCTGAACCGCGTCAACCGAAACTGGACATGGCAGATTGATAAAGTGAAAGAGGCTGGTTATACGGACAATGTGGTGGATATCATTCAGCAAAAACTGCACAAATTGAACCCTGATGAGCAATTGGTTTTGAAAATTGCTTCCTGCCTCGGTAAAAATTTTGATGCTTCTGATATTGTACAGATTGCCAGGATCGATGAAGCATTAGTGAATGATGCACTCATCCGGGCGATGGAAGAAGATATTATTTACAAGCTGTATTCGGATACCTCCGAGAAATATCTTTTTCAACATGACAGAATCCAGAACGCAGCCTATACACTGATCCGGGAAGACGAATTGGATGAGCTTCATTACCGGATAGGTAATTACATTATCGCACAACCTGAGATGTCAGAAAGAAGTACTGAAAATCTATTCGAAGGCCTTGGACATTTGAATAGAACAGAGTCGTTGGTTACGAATGAAGCTTTAAGACTTAGATTGGCGAGGTATAATCTGGAAGCAGGTGACATTGCCAGGCAATCAAATGCTAATCAGGCAGCGCTGACATTTGCCGAAAAAGGGATTCGTTTTTTACCGCCGGAGGCATGGAAAGTTCAACATGACTTGAGTCGCAAACTTCATTTATTAGGGGCACAAACTTCATACCTGCTTGGAGAATTTGATCAAATGCACAGGATGACAGACGCGGCACTGCCTAACCTTACCAATCCGATTGACAAAGCCAACTTTCATGAGATTGTAACGTATTCCTACGCCTCAAGGCGGGAGTGGCATAAAACTGTGGAAGAAGCGCTGCAGGGTTTAGCGATGCTTAACCTGAAGTTGCCAAGAAATCCAAATGTTCCACAGGTGTTGCTCCATCTGGCAAAGCTATTTATTACGATGGGCCGAAGATCCACTGAAGATCTCATCAATTTGCCTGATTTAAAAGATCCGAAAATTGAAGCCACTATTAAGCTTATCATTTCAGCCACCTCCGCTGCCTATCTCACCAACCAGAATATGTTTGCCATATTTTTCACGGAAATGGCAAGGCTTTCTGCGAAACATGGCAACTCAAAATATGCTCCTTTCGCCTATGCAGGATTTGGAGTATTTTTTGGCGGGGCTTTAGGGTTTATCAATCATGGTTTTCGTTTTGGTGAATTAGGCAAAAAGGTATTTGAAAAATACCGTTCTGATGAATTGCAGGCAAAGATTTATTTTAGCTTGTATGCGTTTGTGCAAAACTGGAAAATAGATGTAAAGCAGCTCTATCCAAAATTATTGGAAGGCTTTCAGGTAGGATCACAGGTGGGAGAAAATGAATATGCCGCCTGGTGTCTTACCATGAGAGGGGGTATGAGCACCTTGTCAGGTGAAAAATTGGAACAGGTTGAAGAGACGCTGGCAGCCGCAATGAAGTACAGTGAAAATCTTAAGCAGATTCAAATCATTTCAAGTGGATTTCATGAATATGCCACCTGGTGGATGGATAAAGGCCTTCCGGAGAATGATCCGATGCTTCAGGGATTTGTTGATCGAAGGGCACTTGTGTATATCAGTGAACAATTCTGGACCGCCCTCGCCGAACATGACCTTATTTTTGGCAGTATGTATTTTTACCATTTCCAGTATGAAAAAGCATGGGAGCATCTTTCACGCGGCTGGGAGCATCACAAATCACTCATCGGATTATTTTATTATGCCCAGCTTGCATTTTACAGGGCATGGTGCGCCATCAAACTACAACAAGAAAATCCAGGTCGCTTCTCTGCCGGGAAATTGAAAAAAATAATCCAGGATTTTAAAACGTGGGGCGTACATAGTCAGGCGAATCATGGACATAAGCTTGTGATGTTTGAGGCAGAAGCAGCGGTGATAAAAGGTGATAGGTCGAAAGCCATGGATCTGCTGGACGAAGCGATCCTACAGGCTGAAAAAACTGACCATCCAAATGATCAGGCTTTATTTTGCGAGGTCACAGCACGGCATTATGAAAGCTGGGGAAAGAAGACCTTAGCGGAAACCTATATCCTGCAGGCCTATAGCGCTTATCTAAACTGGGGGGCATTGCGAAAAGTAAGAGTGCTCGAAAGTGAGTATCCTGCGCTAAAGCAGCAAAGGCAATCCTATAAAAGGCCGGGGACTACTACAAGCACTGTCATTACTGAAGATATTATCTCTGCATTGGATGTAGAATCTATCTTGAAAGCATCTCAGGCTATCTCCAGTGAGATCAAGATGGATGCGCTGATGGTCAGGCTTCTGAAGATACTTGCGGAAACAGCAGGAGCACAACGCGTCATCATCCTGTTAAACGTAAAAGGGGACCTGAGAATAGAGGCCATGAAAGAGATCGGCCATGAAGTTGAGATCAAGGGAGTGAATTTGGAAGATTTTGCGGAGATTCCTGACACACTTATTCGGTATATTGAAAAAACAAAAAGTGCAGTGTTGCTTGAAAATGCCGCTGACAAGGGACCTTTCACCCGCGATCCTTTTATCATGAGGGATAAAGGGAAATCTGTATTGGGGATACCCATTGTCCGGCAGGGCAACCTTGAAGGGATCATTTATATGGATAATAACCTTGCAACTGGTGTCTTTACGCCTGAAAGAGCAGATATCCTTTCTACGTTGAGTGCCCAGATTGCGATATCGCTGGAAAATGCAAATTTCATCAGCCGGATGCAGGAACTGAACAAATCCTACGACCGTTTTGTCCCAAAGGAATTTTTGAAAATGCTGAACCGTGACAGCATACTGGATGTCAGTCCCGGGGATCAGGTCATCAATGAAATGGTTATCCTTTTTGCAGATATCCGCGGATTTACAGCATTATGTGAAACCATTCCTGCCAGTGAAACATTTTCGATACTCAATGAATATCTATCAACGGTAACGCCTCCAATCCATGAAAACGGAGGTACTGTTGACAAGTTCATGGGAGATGGAATCATGGCTCTTTTTCCCAATAACGCAGATAATGCACTACGTGCAGCCATACAAATGCAGCAATTATTGGATGGATTTAACCTGAAACGAAAAGCTAAGCATGAGCCTCCAATTTTAATTGGGATCGGACTACATATAGGAAAGGTAACGCTGGGTACGGTAGGAACAGATAACAGGCTCAGTACTACGGTCATCGGGGATCCTGTAAATCTTGCTTCCAGGCTTGAATCTCATACCAGGATCAACAAGGCAGATATTCTGGTATCCGGCGAATTAGTGGCCAGGCTTAAGGATCCAGCATCATTTAATTTGCGTGAAGTGGGAAATTTCTTCGTCAAAGGAAAAGCCAATAAAATCAAACTCTTCGAAGAGTTCTCAGGAAAACCACCTGAAATAATTGAATTAATGAATAACAACATTGCTCTGTTCAGTTCTGCAGTAGAGCATTTTGATAAAGAAGAATTTGAAATAGCACGAGAACAGTTTGAATTGTATTTACGGGTGCTGCCATCAGACTTTATCGCGCAGTATTATCATGAAATATCCCCGAATTGAAAGTGTCATTACCTTGCCAATGTCCTTAATACTATAAAATCAGCACCATGAAAATTCCTGATAATTTGCCTTTTGGCCCTACAACCAATGTCTACCTGCAAGGAAATTTTGCACCTATCCTCGATGAGGAATTTCATCCCGATCTCGTGGTGGAAGGGGAAATACCACAAGAGCTGAATGGCGCTATTCTGATCAGGATAGGCCCCAATGCAGCCTATAAACCTTTAGACATGAAGTACCATCACTGGATAGATGGTACGGGTATGATCAATGCTTTTTATATACAGGATGGAAAAGTATCCTATCGCAACCGGTTCGTGAACACCTTTAAAATGGATAAGGAGCGTAATGCGAACCGTGCTCTGTTTGGAGGTATCCAATGTTTGCCGAAAACCACCATGAAGGGATGGAGTTTTTTGAATGTGAATATTTTTAACCTCATGTATCTTGGCATCAGGACATTGCTGAGGATGGGACCAACGTTTTCACAGTTTAAGAAGATCGCCCCCGCAATGAACAACTCTAATACGAACATCCTTTTACAAAATGGCTACGTACTCTCCCTGGATGAAGTTGGGAAACCTTATACCATCAAACTTGACACGCTTGAAACCATAGGTGAGTTTGATTATCATGGCGAGTTAAATAGAAACAACTCCGCGCATCCATTAACGGATCCTTTTAATAAGCATTCGTATACGAATAGCTATAGTCCTGTTCCCCCTTTCCTGAAATATTACGAGATCACGCCTGATGCAAGGATCAGTTATCAGACAGATATGGATGTGCCGTACCCTGCAATGGTGCATGGCTTTGCGTTAACTGAAAAGTACTATGTTCACTTCCATTTCCCTGCCGTATACCGCGTAGAATACCTTGGTTCACATAACCCTATACGCTGGGAACCCGAAAACAATGATTCTTTTATAGGAATACTTGAACGGAATAATCCGGAAGCAAAAACCACCTGGTACCAGATCCCAACCTGTTGGGTATTTCATAATATGAATGCATATGATGAGGGCGATAAAGTGGTCATGTTTGTGGCGAAATTTCCAAGAATCCCTATGTTTGGCCTGGACACGGAAAACCCATGTCCGCCGTTTCCGGAGCAGCCTAATTCAAAGTTTGTAAAATGGACACTTGACCTGAAAACAGGTGCATTTGAAGAAGAAATGATCAATCCGAACCTGGTTGAATTCCCCTTGATGGATCCGAGGTATCTCACCAAAAAGCAAAAGCATGGCTGGTATACTTCCCTTGTGGATGATGTGCAGAAGTACGGGCTATGGAATACGGTTTGTCATTACAATTTTGAAAATGAAACTGAAGAAAGTTACTATGCAGGCAAAGATCATTATGTAGGAGAAGCTTTGTTTACCCCCAAACACGAAGACTCTCCGGAAGGTGTGGGCTATGTGATGATGCTCCGGTACAGTTTAATGGAGAATGTGAGTGAAGTAGTCATCCTGGATGCGCAACATGTATCTGCAGGTCCTATTGCTACCATCAAGGTACCCAGAAGGATTGAGTACGATTTTCACGGAAGTATTATCAGGGATTGGGACCTTGAACAATAAAATTTAGCGACCCCTTGAAGCTTAATGAAATGAATAAAAACCAGACGCTCTCCGTTTTTAGAAAAATTTTTCGCTATCAGAAAATTGGGTAGCTAAGTACCTCTCCCCTGTTGGAGGAAGCAAGTTTTGCATGGGCGCCGTGCAGTATTTCGACCTGCATAACCACATCCGCGTACGATACTTCGACGTAACTCAGCATATCGATTATTGTGGCATGGTTATGCCACTCATTAATTGGAGAAGGAGATTTTCACCAAAAACATCAAGGAGCTTCCTGGTCCTTATGACATTAAGACCACGGAGCACTATCTTCATGAGGCCCGGGAGAAGCTGGTTTATATACAGAGTCCCCTGGACTTCCTGGATACGAACATATAAAAAGCACAAGTTTGGCTTGCCGCAATGAACATATGGGAAAACGCAACTTGTAAGTGTTGCGGATCAGAGGAAACTCCTATCTTTGGTTGCGGACATATCCATGTTATATTTAACTTAGTTTTGAAAAATATTGCAAGCTCTATAATTTGGAACTTTGTCTTGGCAGCCATATGGTCATTGTCAATTCTTTTCCTGATTTATAATGCAATTGAAGTGCGAATCATTGATGATACTTTTTCAAGATGCTTTGGCTTGAGTTTATTGATCTTTGTGCTGATTCAAATAATCTTCCTGCTTACACGATTGATAAAATCTTTAAAGTCCAAACAATACATTCCTTCTTTGATTTACATTATGCTGGTTGTGGGTCTGCTTTTAATAGGCAGAATGGGGGTTTGGATTACTATAATCTATTTTGGTGGAGGAGCTGTTGGAGGTCATTAAGGAAGATTGGGATATATCAGTAGCTAATTTGTGCCTAATAGGCTATGAAAAGCACAAGATTTGAAACTTTATTCCTGGGCTGGACACCGTGTAATTGGGATTGTCTTATTGTTTCTTCGATAGCTCTTGCTTTAGGAAGCCCCGTTTTCTGAGAAAAAAATAGTTGCACTTTAGGGCTACATTCCATATCTTTGCTAAATGGTTGAAAACAAAAGATGGCGGACAATCATCTTTTATAAGGAGTATTTCTCTGATTTCTTTGTCCGACAGAGAATAAAAGTGAAGCAGAAGATCACCTGGACATTTGATCTTATTGAGGAGCATGAACGAGTGCCTGAAATCTACCTCAAGCATCTTGAAAGTACGGATGGATTGTTTGAGATAAAAGTTCAGCACGGAAATGATGAGATAAGGATCTTTTGTTTTTTTGATAAGGGTCAATTGGTTGTTCTGGCAAATGGATTTTATAAGAAGTCCAGGAAAACACCTAAAAGAGAAATAGAGAAAGCATTAAAAATCAAACGAGAATATGAAGACGAAAAAAAGTAATATAAAAACCCTGGCACAGTTTAAGGATGAACACTTCGGGAAACGAGGAACACCTAAGCGTGAGAAGTTGGAAGCGGGATACGAAACATTTAAACTAGGTGCCATGATACAGGAAGCCAGACATGAACAAGGTATGACCCAGGAGGAGCTAGCAGAAAAGTGCGGTACCACCAAATCCTATATTTCCAAGCTTGAAAACGATGTTAAGGAAGTTCGTATCTCAACACTACAGAAAATAGTTCATGATGGGCTTGACGGAGAGCTGCAACTCAATATCAAATTACGACAACGTTCGAAGTAGAAAACATAAATATAACATCAGCTTCACACCATGGCGGATATGCTTAATCCCAGCAGTTAGTTCCTTGAAGCAGATTTCGCTATCCTGAAGATGAAAACCTGGAACGCCACGTCGTGAAGCCCGGACGTAAACCGAAGGAATCCTTTTCTAGTTAAGCAATAATATTCTACCCCTTACTCATCCATTCCGCTGTTTACTCATTCAAGGACTTATATCACCTCATTCCTGATGATATTGTGGTATAAATCCATGTCGGCGGTGAAGAATTGTACATCCATCCGGGATGCATCCTATGCCTTCACCACCTCTTGACCTGGATGCTCTGATATGCATCAAACAATAAAACGCGCGACACATGAACCATTTGACAGGCTCCCGATTCATCCTGACGCTTTCGCTGCTCGTGACCAGTATCGGATCTCTTGTTGGGCAGCCGGTCATACAACCTCCGTCTTTGACGGATGGAAGTGATTTCAGGGTTATCCAAAAGGAATTGAATACTTTCTTTGCAGACCATCCCGGTTTCAAAGGATATAAGCAATGGAAAAGAAAAGAATGGTTTTTAAAACCAAGATTATATCCTTCCGGTCAAATGGAAAACCTCACCATGAAAACATGGAAAGCGTATGACCGGTATATGCAAACAACCTTTGACAGCCGAACGTCACATGGATCATGGGGATTCTTAGGCCCTACGCAATGCGTCAAAGGCCTCGGCAGACTGAACTCCATTGCTTTTCATCCCACCGATCCGGATATCATGTATGTTGGCGCCAGCAACGGGGGTGTATGGAAGACTGTCAACGAAGGGCTTAGCTGGACCAATGTTTCACCAGTGATCCCTCTGCTTGCTGTGGCTGACATCAAACTCAGTCCGTCAAATCCGAACGTACTCTTTCTCCTGACCGGGGATGGCGATCCTTCTCCTTCAGAAACTAATTCACATGGGCAATCTGAGGTTTCCAGCATAGGTGTCCTCCGATCCACAGATGCAGGCGAAACATGGTATCCCACTAATTTCAGTTTTGATCATCCCAGTGTGATCGTCCCCACAAAACTTTTAATACATCCTACCAATGTGAATATTCAATTTGTCGTCGGCAACTCCGGAATCATCCGAACGACAGATCAATGGGGTACCTGGACTACCGTTGAAGAAGATCTGGTGTATGACATCGAATATAATCCCGGTAATCCGGATATCATGTACGCAGGGTCTGACA
The DNA here is from genome assembly GCA_031402955.1 of Saprospiraceae bacterium. Classification (GTDB taxonomy): domain Bacteria; phylum Bacteroidota; class Bacteroidia; order Chitinophagales; family Saprospiraceae; genus Opimibacter. The sequence goes on along the minus strand of JANNSS010000068.1, from coordinate 1,888 downwards.
ACAACATCCTTAAATCCACCGATGGCGGTGCTACCTGGATTGAGGTTATTGATGCGGATTTTAGCAATATGGCTACTGCAACCCGGGTGGAGATTGCTATCGCACCCAATCATGATAATGTGGTATATGCCCTTGCAGGAAATTGGTCCGTTGGATTAGTGTCGCTTTTTCAATCTGAGGCTAATGGAACCGATAACACCTGGACACTACAGACTACGTCCGCCTTCATGCTGGGGAAATTTTCTCATTACTGTATTGCACTGGTTACAGACCCTTCAGATTGGACTAACTTATTTGGTGGCATGCAATGGATCAGTAAATCCACCAATGAAGGTGCCAACTGGACTTCGATCGATAATAATGTAGTACATGCGGACATACATGATGTGGCCTATGTCCATGGGGCGCTATGGGTTTGCTGTGATGGCGGACTGTATAAATCAACCAATGAAGGAATTTCGTGGACCGATCTTTCCCCAGGATTGGCGATTACAGAAATCTATCGCATTGCCGGAACACCACAAGATCAAAATCGATTTTTTGTGGGATGCCAGGATAATGGAACCATGCGCCGTGATGCTATCACTTCTGATTTTGATGTTACACTAGGAGGAGATGGGACGGTTTGTCTCATTGATTATACTGATGTGAATATCGTCTATGCTTCCTCCCAAAATGGGTCTTTTGCGAAAAGTACTTCCGGAGGAGATGAAGGCTCATTTACGAATTTGAATGTTCCTGGCGACGGTGACTGGATCAGTCCAATGCTCATGGATCAAACCGATCACGAACGACTTTTTGCCGGAAAAGAAAATGTGTATCGATCGGATGATGGCGGTGATACATGGTTCAATCTGCAAGCTCCTGCAGACATGGAGCTTGCCAATTGTATGGCGCAGGGCACCAATAATCCACAAAGGCTTTATGTATCCGGTGTAGATGTGATCTATCGAGTCAACGACGCATTGACCTCTAATCCGACCTGGACAAGTATTGGCGCCGGCCTTCCTGCTCTTTTCATCTCCGGTATCGACGTAGATCCAAATAACGCCAATCATGTTTTTGTATCCCTATCCGGGTACTCCGATGGGGTGAAAGTCTTCAGATCCTATAATAGTGGTGATGATTGGACAAATATCAGCGGTAGCCTACCCAATGTTCCGATAAATTGTATCCGCTTTCATGACAATGGAATCGAAAATGATGCACTATACATCGGCACAGATATCGGCGTTTTTTACAGGGACAATGAAATCGGAGACTGGGTCTATTTCAGCAATGGTATGCCAGCGGTCAATGTAAATGACCTCTATATCAATCCGGTGGCGAGCACCATCACGGCGGGCACCTACGGCAGAGGATTGTGGCGCACCGGTTTGTATACCACCTGTGTGTCCGATTTCACATTTACATCCTCCAGTCCCAACAGCGGCAGGAGGTATTATTCATGCACCAATACCATTACCAGCAGCACCCCTTTCAGAACAGATATAGGTACAGAAGTCCACTACAATGCCGGGTATTCTATTTCCCTGACGCCTGGTTTTACGGCAGGTGATAACGGATATTTTAATGGAAAGATCGGGCCATGTCCAGGCATTACCATTGAACCTCTGATGAGGCCTTTCAGCCCATCTGGTCAACTGGTGATGGATGGATTCAAATTAAAAGCAAGTGATTAGCAGCATCACAGCCGAATTCTCCACCAAACGATCATCTTGTTTTACTATCGGCGTGGGCTTCTAAGGATACTTTGCCTTCAATGACAACTTTGTCAATACGTTTGGAGCAGGGTTGATGGTTGGATTAAAGATTTAGATAAATATATTCAAACGTAAAAAAGCTGAATATATAAAATGCGAAAGTTTGGATACCCGAAATGATCTCT
>JANNSS010000067.1:0-9782 GCA_031402955.1 Saprospiraceae bacterium | reverse complement strand
GCCTGCCGCGCCTCTTCAATACTGTCAGTATGATGTAACGAATAGGAAATAGCATGATGGACCAGGAAAGTCTCCCACTTCTTCCAGCCGGAAGTACAGGTTTGTCGGTTCACAATGATGCTCCAGGTAGTCATCTTCTGCATTAAATCAACTTTAACACAAGGTTAAATCCCTAAAAATAATAAACCGATTTCTATCTGATGTTTCTACTCACCACTCACCACTCACCACTCACGCCTCACGTCTCACGTCTCACGCCCCACACTCACAACTCACATTAAAATCTCGCGCAAAGCCGCAACGCCGCAACGTTTGGATCCGTTTAATTCTAATGCTGACATTGCTCACGTTTCACGTTTCACGCCTCACACTCACAACTCACATTAAAATCTCGCGCAAAGACGCAAAGCCGCAACGTTTGGATCAGTCTAATTCTAATGCTGACATTGCTCACGTCTCACGTCTCACGTCTTACGCCTCAAAGCTTAGAAGGCAGTATCAGATCCAGCGCAGTATACTTATGTCCGAAGCGCTTCGATAAATACTCGTTGGTCAAATGACCTTTATAGGCATACACACCGTGTCTGAAACCCCCATGATCGTGCAGCAGGGCTTCGATGCCACCGTAATTACCAGCCTTGATCAGCAGCGGCGTAATGATATTGCTGATAGCTGCAGAAGCGGTGCGGCTTACTTTGGAGGCAATATTAGGTACGCAGTAATGGATGACACCATGTTTGATAAATGTTGGGTTGTCCATGGATGTCACTTCTGACGTCTCAAATATTCCGCCCTGATCGATGCTCACATCGATGATCACACTGCCCTCTTTCATCTTCATGATCATTTCCTCCGGCACCAGGATCGTTGACCTGCCGGTAGGGGAGTGAACAGCACCGATGACGACATCTGCACTGAGTAATTGGTATTGAAGTTGAACAGGATTAAAAGTTGAAGTATAAAGCCGTCTCCCAATGATTTGCTGGATGCGCATCAGCTTGTAGACGTTATCATCAAAGACTCTCACGGTCGCACCAAGGGCCAGCGCAGTGCGTATGGCAAATTCACCAACAACACCAGCACCCAGGATAACAACCTTAGCTGGTGGCACGCCAGATACACCGCCGAGTAAAACACCGCGTCCGAATTCGGATCTGCACAACAATTCTGCTGCAGTCTGAATCGCGGTGATACCTGCTATCTCACTCATCGTGCGAACGAGCGGATAGGAACCATCTGCAGCCTGCAGGTATTCCATCGCTACAGCGGTGACCCGATGTCGCAACAACCGGTCAACATAAGATTCAGAAAGGGTAGGTAATTGCAGCGGAGAGATCAGGCATTGATCAGGATGCAGGAGTTCAATTTCATCAATAGTCGGAGGGGCAACCTTGAGCAGGATATCGCTTTTGAAAACCTCCTGCTTGCTCATCACGATCTCGGCACCGGCTTCGCTGTATTCATGATCATCATAGTTGGATCGCAATCCGGCACCTGCCTGGACGACCACGCGATGTCCCTGCATGACCAATGGCTTGACCGAATGAGGTACGATAGCTACTCTGTTCTCGTTGGAAGATATTTCCAGCGGGATACCGATCGTAAACTGGCTGGCTCCCTGGGTGACGGCGATTCTTTCAGGAAGGGTCTCCAGGCTAAAGCCATATTTATGCGTCCACTGCGTCATGCGTCGTGATATTGAAAATACGAATATTGTTGCTCTCCACACTGATTTTGACCCGGATATGGGGCATATAAAAGTGCTCTTCAGCGATCTCCGGCCATTCGATCAGACATAGCCGGCCGGATTCAAGATACTCTTCAAATCCGATCTGAACAAGGTCTTCCTTTTTTTCGAGCCGATACAGATCCATATGGTAGATGGATCCCGTCCTGGAGGAGGGATATTCATTGACAAGGGAGAAGGTCGGACTGGTGATAGCTTCTGCCACTCCAAGCCTGGAGCAGAGTGCCTTGGTCATAGTGGTCTTACCAGAACCCAGGTCACCGGAAAGCAGGATGACCTTATACCCTTCCTCTATATACCTGGTTAATATTCCAACGACTTCCCCAAGTTCTTCTATCGATCGCACCGTCACATCCATATTGCAATAATATACAAGAGTTTGCTTTTATACAGCATCTTCCCCCCTAACTCCATTCTTAAAAACAAAAAGACCTTACCAATCGATTGGCAAGGCCTTTTTGTTTTAATATATTATTGAGGTGATTGTGAAGAATCTTAAATACTAAATGTTTTCGCACGGAGTACACGGAGCACACGGAGGGATTCCACTCACGTCTCACGTCTCACGTTCTCACGTTCTCACGCTCTCACGCTCTCACGCTCTCACGTTCTCACGTTCTCACGTTCTCACGACCTGTTCATCTTCACTATACTCCGTTGCACCGCCTGGCCATCATATTCAAGATACAGGCTGTAAGCACCGGCAGGTAAATCACGGCCGATCTCAATTGTTTTTTCCTGTCCATTGATTAGGTTAGCCTTTTCACTGGAGATCATTTGTCCGGCGGCGTTATAAACGACAATCCGGAGGTCACCATTACATCCCGGTGAAAGCACCATGCTCATCTGCTCCACAAATGGATTAGGATATATCTTTACATCAATGCATTCGAGGTTAGCCACATCTTCAACATCAGAGATGATAACCTCTTCGCCGGTGACCCGCATTTCACTGAGGCCAAAGCATTCTCCCCCGTAATTCGTGAGTCCGGTGATCAGCAGATAACGGCCTTCAATATCATTGAGGAAAGGACCTTCAGCACCTTCATACGTACTCAATCCACTGGCTTGCGGGAAGGTGAAATCACCTGCTGCGTACCAGTTGACACCATCTGTGCTGTAATCGATAGCGACATCCCTCATTCCCCTATCGAGGTGCGATGGATCATTGGAATTCCATATCGTCATCTGGCCGAGCTTGAATACCTTGCCAAAATCATACATGATAAAGTGGCTGGCTGGCCTTACCGGATTAGGACTCGGAGCGACCTCACAGGATATCCAACCGTCAAAGAAATTGGTGCTATGCCGGTCAGGGTAACATTGAGCATACCCAAATTGCTGCATCACCACTAAAGCTGAAATCAGAAGTATTGTTTTTTTCATGATCATTCAATCTTATACGTTAAGGAAGCCTATCGGCGGATTCGCACCCGGTTGATAGAAGTTGGTCAGGGTTGGGAATATGTTGGACAATTCGGAAGGACTTACGCCAAACCATAAAGCGAGCTCCGCAAAATATTCATCAGAACTCACCTGCGGAATCATTACGCCACTGCCAACTTCCAAGGAGGATTCAAGCGCCAGTGTAGGGTATTCACCATAGATTCTTTTACCAATCACATCTTCACCCATCACCATCACATTACCACCCCAGGCATGGTCTGTACCATTTCCATTGGAGGTAAGGGTGCGGCTGAATTCAGAAAGGGAGAAGGTGGTGACTTGCTTGCCTAATCCAAGTTCTGCCATCGCATCTGCAAATTCACCGAGTGCTTTGTCCAGTTCATATAACATGGCGGATTGATTATTGAGGATTTCATCATGGTGATCCCATCCTCCGTAATCGATAAAGAATATCTGGCGTTTCATGCCGAGCGCTTCATGTGCCGCGATAGAATAGGCCGCCATCTGGAAACTTCTTGACAGATAATTGTCTGTAAATTGTGTTTGAAGTTCAGGCACATTACCTATCGCTTCCTGAAATTGTAGATGACCATCTCTGGAGCGACGTACTACATCGATGTAGGTTTTTTGAAACATATTCTGGTATTCAAAATCTACCATCGAATTGATCGCCTGTGTGCGCATGCGGTCAAAGACATTCCATTCATCATGATCGCCGTATCCATAGATGCCGGAGCTGCCGTTATAAGGATCCAGTGCAAACTCAATAGTCTCACGTCCGGTCTGGAAGATATTCGTTCCTCCCAGAGACAGGTTCATCGAGATGTTAGGATTATTATTCATGTCATTGACCAGGTCAGCCACTTTGCCACCCCAACCTGTCGCGCTGCGTTCGTTTGGCAGACCGGTCATCCATTGCTGGCCCTGGTCAGAGTGAGAGTACAAGCCCAGGGGAAGCTCTACCTGGCCTTGCCAGTATTGCTCACGCGTAGTAGGTTCAACCAGTGTCCCGACATTGGATATGAAGGCCATTTTACCATCATTAAACAATTGCTGACAGCGCGTCATACTGGGATGAAGGCCAAACAACCTTCCGCCTGCAGCATCCGGGAAAATCGGAAGCATATCATTGAGCGGAATAGCCAGGTTAGACCTTGTTGCAGCATATTCATTGTATTCCGAGTTTGATCTCGGCATGAGCATGTTGAAGGAGTCATTACCACCTGACTGAAAAATACATACCAATGCTTTATATTCAGGATCGCCGGCAGTGGTACTGTTGGCTAAAGCTGCGGCTGAAAATGCTTTCAGGTTGACGAGAGAGGAATACAGTGTTGAAACACCGATGGCGGCACAGCTGGCCTGGCCAAAAAATTTCCTTCTGCTGATAGGGTTGTCGCTAAATCTTATTTTCATAAATCGTCGAAATAGAATTGAAAGGAAAAAACTATCCGGGTTATTTCATAATGGCATAATCAGGAGAAATCATGATCAGGTACATAGCCAGTCGTGTCCTGTCATTCCTGTAATTATTTGATATCATCGGCGTGATGGCATCTTTGATAATCTGCCTTGTCCGGTCAGATAACATACCATGGGTGAACAGTACATCGAGACGGTTGATCAATACCTCAGGGTCTCTGGCCAATGGCGTCAGCTCATCGATGTTGTAAGTCACATTCGGATTTTCCGCCTCCCAGTCATCCATGACATATCCCCATACAGCCCAGTCATTGACCCGGTTGATAAACTCAACGCTGGTGCGGGAGTTGTGTATCTGAAATTCAGGTCCGACCAAACCATTGTCTGCAATGGCTCCGATAGGTTGAAAATCAGGAAGGAAAAAATTAAATACAGTCCGGGAAGCCAATGGCATCTGGTTAGTCGCCTGGTAGAAGCCATAGGCTACGTTCCAGTAACGGCCATAGTATTGTTCCATTTCAATGGCTTTGGTAAAATGGGTGTACCGGGTGAATGGCTCGCGGAGTTTACCAAAGCGATCTTCTTCAAGCGCAGAGCAAGTCCTTGCTTCAGGATCCATCAGGATAGCTTTAATGACAGCACCCATATCTCCTCTTTCACCTTGACCATTGTCTGCAAAAACGGCCGCAATTCTGGAAATATATCCAGGTGTTGGATTTGAAGTGACCAGGCGTTGGATCAATTGTTTTCCAATGAAGGGACCGACATTGGGATGAAGAAATAACTGATGCACGGCATCATTGATATCCTTAAGTCCGGTCTGTCCGGCGGGGATCACATAACCATTTACCAGCGTTTTTGTGCCAGGTTGATGCCATTCTTCATACATGATCATCGGCGTGGTCATATCGGCCACATAGATATCTAATCCAAAGTAAGGATCATCGACCCATTCGTTTTCCATGACATCACCTACACCAAGGCCTGTAAATACCTTAGCCAGTTCTTTAATATCAGCCTGGTCATAGGTAGGGATCCATTCTCCCTGACCATCCGTTTTACGGCTACCATCCTGATTCAATTCGTAGAGTCCGATGGTGAAGAGTTGCATGATTTCTCTCGCATAGTTTTCGTCGGAGTGGATATTCTCTTCCGGGATTTCTCGTGGGTTGTTAAGGTGACTCAGGTAATACCCCATGCATGGATGCAGGGAGATCTCATGAAGCATATCTTCAAAATTGCCGAAGGAATGTTTCAGCAGTATATCATAATAATCGGCCAGCCCAAATCCTGCATCAGCGAGATTGGATTCAATGGAGATAACAAAAATCTCACTTAAAGCGAGCGCAACCTTTTGCCTGATCAGGTCATCATTTTTCATATGATTTTCCCACCAGGTATAGTTGAAGATGGTCCAGTAAGGCCGGGTCGACACTTCTTCAGGATCTCCGCCATTCACCAGGTACCATTCAATAACCTCAGCAAATACCTCATTGAGCCTGTCAAGCGTCTGGCTTTGTGGTACGGTCATCTGATCATCTATCCAGGCTTCTATGCCCTGGTTGGCGACTTGTTCTATGGTAGCCAGATCCGCACCTAATGTAGCCTGAGAAAGGAATCTCGAAGCTTCCATTAATGGACCTTCAAGACCAACTTTATTGATGGTCTTTTCCCCTGTGGCAGACAACGTCCAGTATTGCGGAGTATAATTGCTACTGGTGGTCACCTTAATCTCCTGAGTGGGATCACTTCCCAGGATCACCTGCGCCTTGAGCGTTCCTGAGAGGAAGCCCAGTGTCAGCATGGAAAACAGTAATATTCTTTTCATATACACATGATTTAATGCGTCAAATCAATATAAAAAAGGGAACAAGGAGATTTGTCCAGGGGTTATTGAAGTACAGTAGGGCGAGAATGCTGACTGAAAGATACAATTATAACCGAAACTGTTGCTTTCGAATAAAATTATTTACGTAGGAGTGACCATAATTTACCTGCGCCCCTGTATTTTCTGATTCGCCAGTAGGCGGCAGGCACAGCTCCGAAGGATTGGAAAAAATTGGCAATACCCGGATGCATGCTCCCCTCAAAATCAAAAACCGTGCCCCGGTCATGAGACGCCCGTATGGCATGATCAAGCAATAAGGCATGCGCTGACGCCCCCTGTTCATCAGCCGTCCTGCCACCAGCGAGGTAATAACTTGTGGAGTGATCCCATCCAGTCAATACACCTGCTACCGTTTTCCCATTTGAAGAGGCCAGGGTCAATATACCACAGTGATGGGAGGTCAAGGCAGCGTGGACTCTTGGGACAACGATATCAAGCCATATAGGGGGTTGTATTTTTTGTTGTTCGTAAGACTGCCGGCACAAGGAAAGGAATACAGCAATATCTTCCGAGGGCTCCAGGCTGTATTGTTTTTCCGCCTGCCGGATATTCCTCCGCAATCCCTCGCTATATCCTTTACGATGGTCTTCGATGTTGACGGCAGGTGCGATAACAAAACTGTATTTGAGTGTAATAGGAAAAGTACTGTCAGGAATCCGGAGTGCAGTGTCTGGCCGCAATGAGAGATCAAGAATTGATGATTTAGGTAATTCAGCCAATAGGACCAGACTGAGTTGAACATGGGACTCTCCACCACCAAGCAATGAAATCCATTGCGTAAAGGGTGGAGTGACCACAGCTGAAAGCCCGCGTATGTGTGTATGTTGATAAGGTAAAGCGGCCACTGGCAAGCCATTACGATCCCGCCTGATGATAGCATCCCATCCCTCATAACCACAGGTAGCATCTAGCCACCAGGGAGCTGTATACAGCAGCGGCTCTTTGATTGAAGCAAAAAGGGATTGATATGCGCTGACCGGACTGGATTCCACGCCTACAATATAATGGGAGTTGTGGTTTCAAGGCAATTAATTCTCTGTTAACTCTCCGCCGGCTTTAAGGCCTTTGGACAGAACTTCCCATCTTTGTCTTTTAAACTGGTATAGAATGGTTCGTGTTACGATGTTTTTTTTGCTGATGCTTTTGGCTCCTGCGATTACCACGCTGGTGGCACAAACCGGAACAACAGAAAGTTTGTGGAAGACCCTTGCAAAGATTACCTACAAAAAGGAGTATGATGATTTTCTGGGCTTCAAAATTGATAAACCTGTTTTCAGCGAAGAAATTAAATCACTCGATGGTAAGGAAGTCACGGTGAAAGGATTTATCATCCCGGTAGAAGGATATAAGGGTCACAAGGAATTTATTTTTTCTGCCTTCCCGTATAGCATGTGTTTCTTTTGTGGCGGTGCGGGTCCTGAATCCGTGATGGAGGTAGTCGCTATTGAGGCGGTCAACTACACAGCTGAATCAATCATCCTGAAAGGAAAATTAAAGCTCAACTATGAAGATGTCAATAAGCTGATGTATGGCCTGACAGATGCCCGCATCGTAAAGTAGCTGAGACATTGTTTATTACCAAACCAACCGGTCTGACCAGGTACCCATTTCTCCACTGACTTTTACAAAATAAGACCCCGGCGTGATCGGTGGGGTCAATTCAAATTGTTGTTGACTACCAATTTGTAGGGTATAGACCTCCTTACCCTGCAGATCATAAAGAATGACATCTCCATTTCTCCATTCTGTGGGAAGATTGATCCGCCACATGTTGGTGTTTTGTTCAAAAACAAGGGATGGCTTGGAAACCGGATCAGGAAGTATCCGCATAAAAGGCGAATACTCTATAGACCCATCCGACAAGTACGCTGCAATACGGTAATACACAGCCAGTGGTTGAATAAACGGATCAATGTATTTATAAGCGATCTGATCCTGCAGAGGCTGTACTTGAGTGACCACTGTAAAATCATCAAAGCTTGAATTCAGTGAACGTTGCACTTCAAAATATTCTATACCCAGGGACTGATGCAGCGTCCAGTCGATTTGATTACCACCCTGAACTATTTTGGCATCAACGCTTTCCCATTGCACCGGAAGAAATCCTGAAGCACTCACACTATAAATCACACCGTCAAGATTACTGGCATACATTTCCCCGTCATCATCTTCGCCAAAGGTTACTAATCCATAGGCCAGACCAGTACCATCCTGCACATAGGCATCAAATTCCAACGGATCGTATGATGTTATTTTAATCATCCACAGATAATTACTTACATAATCAGCACACACATAAAATCCTTCCAGTACAGGATAGTCGGTACCCCGGTATACATATCCACCAGATATGGATGCACCATTTCCGTTTGGACAAGGGTTACAACTGTGAGGATATTCGTATATCGGCCAGGTAAACTCAGTACCACTGCCACAATTGCCGGGCTCATAGTTGTGGTTGCCTTCTCTGCAATCCCATCCGAAGTTCATCCCTCCAGGAGTTCCACCAATGACCATATCTATTTCTTCCCATAAGTTCTGGCCCACATCCGCAATCCAGAAATCGCCAGTCTCACGGTCAAAGCTGATGCGCCATGGGTTGCGAAGACCAAAAGCCCAGATTTCATCACGGCCGGGTATACCTACAAATGGATTATCAGGCGGTATTGTATAGTTGAGAGGACCTTGTGGAGCGTTGACATCAATGCGTAACATTTTTGCCAGCAGTGTTTCCAGATTCTGACCTGAATTGCTCGGGTCACCCCCTCCGCCACCGTCACCCATACCTAAATACAAATAGCCATCAGGGCCGAATGCAATGTCTCCGGCTTTATGGTTTGTCTGGATGCCAGCCTGTTCCAACAAAATGAACTCTGTGTTCTCCTGAACATCATTCGGGTTATTTGGATTCAGCGTAAACCGGCTGATCCGGTTGGTGATCGTACCATCAATAACATAATTGACATAGATGTATGGAGTAGCAGGATATAGTGGATGAAAGGCAAGGCCCAAAAGACCCCTTTCTCCACTGTTCATCACCTGATCTTCGATATCCAGGAAGAAATCATTTGATACGATATTATTCTGGACAATACGGATAGTGCCCCTTTTTTCAACAATAAAAAGTCTACCGGAACCATCACCACATCCTTTAATGACAAGCGGTTGTACCAGGGCGGGTCCTGACAAGGAAAGCGGTGTAAAATTTAATGTGGGTTGAGCTATTCCAACAGCAGATAAAAGGAGGCAGAGCAGCGTAGATAATGGTCTCATTATAATAGGTATTATAGGTACACAAATAAAAGCAACCAAGATAAA
>JANNSS010000066.1:0-6692 GCA_031402955.1 Saprospiraceae bacterium | reverse complement strand
ATCTCACACTGGAAAAGAACAGACTTTACAAAAGTGCAATCAGAATATGCTAACCCTGAATGTGGCAGCCCCTATATGGGCACTGCCTCCATGGTGAAATCGTGGACCGGAATAGTCACAGGTATACTATTGGATAAAGGGATCCTTGACAGCTTGAATGCACCTGTATGCAAGTACATCCCTGAATGGAAGGCTGGCTGCGAAAATAATATCACGATCCGGCATTTACTGACGATGACTGCAGGGCTAAACCGAAAAGGACCCAGAGGCGTATTAAGCCAAGCGGACATGAATCAATACGTACTCAGCCTCAAACCCGATACCTTGCCAGGAATCAGGTTTAGCTATTCCAATGAATCGGTGCAACTTCTTGGACTTATCATCGAACGCGCCACCGGAAAAAAAACTGATGCTGTTTTCAATGAACAACTATTTACCCCATTGAAAATGGACTCCACCACCTTGTCCCTTGACTCTGCAGGCAATGTGATTGTCTATGGTGGTTGCAAGACTACCGTAAAAGATGCAGTTAAAATTGGCCAGCTCATGTTGAATCACGGTCGATATGAAAACAAAAAAATCGTGTCAGAACATTGGGTTAACGCGTCCGTTACCCCGCATAGCCTTGCTCCTTATTATGGGTATCTATGGTGGATTGATAAAAGTGCAGAAAACTGGAACTATGCGGCTACAGGTGACCTGGGCCAGATGACAATCGTCTTTCCGAAACTTGAATTAATTCTTATACGAAAGCAAGCTTGTGACTTATCTCCAGCGAGTGTGAATATGTCGTGGATGGGCCCTCAGTTTTTATCATTAGTTTCGAATGTGGCTATAAAACTGTAACCCTGAAATATCCAATTTTGCACCACTCGTCTTCTTCTATTTAAATATCGGGGAGGCTTATGTCTGAAGACATAAGCCTCCCCGATTTCAAATTACAATTCTATTTTTCTACAGTGTACTCTGGCATGAGGTGTAACTGGATATTTAGTCCCCCATCACCCGACCTCAATCTAACACTAATGGCAAGCAACAAAAATCGTATGTCCGTCGTTTTATCGCAAATCGAAATCCAATTCCAATGAAACTTAAATTCCTCACCATTACCCTTCTTCTCCTCTTCGCCAGAGGATGCGATTTCTATTCCACCAGCCTATGGTTTTTCGAACCTGGTGGGATAGAAGGTGAAATGAATCCATTAACCCGGATTTTTGGGGTAGGTTGGAATGGATTGATCATCGCTAATGTGATTGTCATCACACTGGTTATTGCATGCTACTTCTTTTATGTATTCAGATACCGTCCGCAAAAGATCGCTATCCATTCCACTCGTTTCCTTGATTTTGCATCTGAATTGTATTTCGGCGAAAAGGGGAAATTACACCAGATGGCCTACAAAATGCCAACAGACAAGCGCATGATGATCGCTCACTTCGGATACGTGATGATCCGGATGATCATCGTCGCCAGTTTTCTTGCCACCTTTCATAACCTCTGTCAGTATTACAACGTACCTTTCTACAATACCTATCGTGATATTGTTGGCCGTCCATTATTTGTCCTTTATGGTTTGTTCTTCCTATCCTTCCTGTATTTTCAATACAGGGTGCTCAAAATTGAATACTCGATCCGGACACAACGGGGTGGTTAATTCATTTAATTCCTATATTTAGAAGTTCTTTATTTGTTTCCACATAATCACTTCTGAATGAAAAACCTCCTATTCCTCACTGCCTTTATCTCCCTCATGAGTTGTAAAGAACCATCTCAACATCAAATCGGAGAAGAATTGACTTCTGTTGGTGTAAGTGTAGATTCTCTTAATGCCGTTTTTCTGGTTGGTTGGAACAAGAAAGATTCTTCAACTATCATGTCAACCCTGGCTCTGGATGCCGTTGTCATGAATGATTCCCTTATCCACACGGGCAAAGACGCCATTGCTAAAAACTGGGTGAGCGGTGGTGTAAAAGTCCTTAGTAATGTTGTAACGAAATCATCCATCCAGAAAGCAAGTGGTGACCTCGCCTACGATGGAGGCACCTATACGCTGGATCTCACCATACCCAATGGACCGACACTCAAAGAGCGTGGCAACTATAGTCTGGTCTGGACCAGGCAGCCTGATCAGCAGTGGTTGCTCACACTGGTGCATATCGAAGATGTTACAAGGTTGCCTGATGTCCAGTAATCCATTTCCATTCGGCATACTGCTCCTTGCCATAGGACTTTCCTTGTTAGCATGTACTCCTCCAAAGGTTGATCTCCAGAAAGAAATAGCCGTTCTCGCTGAATTGCAAAAACAGGAACAAACCGCACATCTCCAGGAAGAAACAGCCATCCTGGTCAACATGCTCCATGACACCCTCACCCAGGTCAAGAATGGTGTGGTCAGTTACTACACCAAAGACCAGATGACTGAAAGATTCATCAGTTATTTTGAATCAGTAGAATTCATCAAATGGGAAGATGCACGCCCACCTATCTATTCAATCTCGGATGATGGAAGCATGGCACATATCCTTGTGCAGAAACATGTGGTAGTCGACATGGAACAAGACACCGCAGGTACAAGGGAAACAACAAATTTTGCCTGGACGGAATTGTGGAAGAAAAAAGAAGAGAAGTGGAAGATGTATTCGGTCACAACAACAGCCAGTGAGAACGTGAGAGAGTGAGAACGTGAGAGAGTGAGAGAGTGAGAACGTGAGAGCGTGAGAGAGTGAGAGAGTGAGAACGTGAGAACGTGAGAGAGTGAGAACGTGAGAGCGTGAGAGCGTGAGAGCGTGATTCTCTTGTTGATAGGAAATTTAATTAAACTGTGCCAACCGAGATATATGGTTAAGCCCATCATTGCATTTCTTTTTTTGGTTTTCTGCATTTGCTGTGCCAGGACATCTAATCAGGAACAGCTTACGCCACAAATATTGGCTACGCTGCAGGAACGTGATCTGATTCCGGAGGGAACTGCATATGATCCGGTGACGGAACAGGTTTTTATCAGCAGCATGTATAAGCGAAAGATAGTGGCGATCAGAAAAGACGGCAGCCATTACGATTTCGTAAAAGAAGCATCTGACGGTATCTGGGCAACCCTGGGCATGGAAGTTGATCCTAAACGGCGCAAACTATGGGTGATTAGCAGCAAAGGAGAAGCGGGTATCCCTACGCAAATCAAAATTGAGGACGGATCATGGGACTCGCAGCTTTTTTGCTACGACCTCGATTCAGCTTCGCTCATCCGAAAGTATGCTTTACTCGCCAGTGTTCCCAAAGAATACTGCTTTAACGATCTTACAGTGGCATCAAACGGAGATGTTTATATCACTGAATCGATAACCAATAAAATCTTTATACTTCAACACGACGCTGATTCTATTAAAGTACTTTTTGAACCTTTGGGTTACACTTTCTTAAATGGGATCACCCTTACCGGGGATGAAAAGAGCCTGATAGTTGCGAGTACAGAATCACTCTTGCACATTAACCTGGAAACAAAAGCTATTACGCTGCTACCCTACACCGCTCCTATCAAGCAAAGACCTATTGATGGTTTGACCTACTACAACAATAGCCTTATTGGCCATCAAAGCAACACTTTAACCCGATTCTACTTAAATGAACAGCAAGATTCCATATTAACTTACCAAATCATTGATACAAGTGGTCTTGACAGTTCTACGACAGGCGAGATCGGCGAAGATGGATGGTATTATTATATTGCCAATTCACAGATACGATCAGGAATTGATTATAACAAAATGATAATTATGCCTATGGATAGTCTTGAACCTGTAGTTATAAAAAAGCTCAGGTTGTAATCGCATCCCGGCGAAGCCGTTGTTGGTGCGTCGCGGTGAGCCTGTCGTACCGTCCCCACCAAAAACCACCTGAATCCGCGCTGGTGGTGGGGACACCAGGCCAGCGGCAGTTCCAAGTTTCGAAAATTTAGATTAACTAGTGTTGGATAAACATCTCAACTCCTTAGGACATGGACCATACCTCTGAAACTATCCAGAAATTACTTGCTCAACTGGAAGCATTAGCGACAAGACAGGAAGCTTTTTCAAAGGAGATCATGGCATTGCAGCAGGAAATTAAAAAACTGCAAGTCCGGCAGCCATCGGAATCGTCCGAAGACAGCAGCATCAAGCAGCATGTGCCTCCTCCGATAATACATGATGTAAAACAACAAGACGTCAAAATTCCACCACCCCTCACGGAACCAGGCACCAGAATAAGCAGCGGACCACCTTCCATTCCCCCAATGCGTCCTCAGCTACCCCGGAAATCAAAATCAGAGATTGAACAATTTGTAGGTTCCAATCTCATCAACAAAATCGGCATCGCCATTACCATCATCGGCGTAGCGATTGGAGCCAAGTATTCAATTGATCATGACCTGATCAGCCCACTCGCTCGTATTGTCTTAGGGTATGCGATTGGTATTGGGCTTCTTGGATTTGGCTTTAAATTGAAGAAAGCCTACACTGATTTCAGTGCGGTACTGGTCAGCGGCGCGATTGCCATTATGTACTTTATCACATATGCGGCCTACAGTTTTTACAGCTTGTTTCCCCAGCTAGCCGCCTTTAGTTTGATGGTTCTGTTCACGATCATGACTATTGCAGCCGCATTGAATTACAATCGGCAGGTTATCGCCCATATCGGCCTGGTGGGCGCCTATGCCGTTCCATTTCTGTTAAGCGAAAATGAAGGAAACGTCACGGTGCTATACAGCTACATGGCCATCATCAATATCGGTGTCCTCATTATCTCTGTCAAAAAATACTGGAAATCACTTTACTATTCATCCTTTATACTGACCTGGATCATCTTCAGCTTTTGGTACGTCACCGATTTTCAGGCGGACCTTCACTACTCTATTTTCTGGGTATTTGGTTTCCTGTTCTTTATGACTTTCTATTTAATTTTTATTTCCTACAAGCTCTTCCATCTGGAAAAATTCCAGGCCAGCGATGTATTACTGATCCTTTCTAATTCTTTTATCTTTTATGGATTGGGGTATTCAGTACTTGTCAACGAACCCGAAGGCGGGCAACTGCTGGGATTGTTTACCTTAGGAAACGCCGCTATTCACCTCGCGGTCACAATATTTATCTACCAGCAAAAGGCCGCTGACCGTAACCTTTTCACAATGGTCGCCGGACTGGTCCTGATTTTCATCACCATCGCCATACCCGTGCAGTTGGATGGCAGTTGGGTCACCTTGCTATGGGCAGGAGAAGCTGCCCTGCTCTTTTGGATCGGAAGAAGGCGAAATGATCCTATTTATGAAAAGATTTCCTATGTACTCATGATACTTGCTTTTGTAAGTATCGTAGGTGATTGGATGACGGTCTATAACCAATATGTCCCCGGTGTGCCTGAAACAAGGATGCCGCCGCTTTTCAATATCAACTTTCTGACCTCCTTGTTTTTCATCAGCGCATTTGCTTTTATTGCCTACTTCAACAGACCAGCAGATGAATCTTCTGCCCCCTCCGATCAAAAGTCTCTCAACAAGCTGATGGGTATTGTCATCCCCGCTATTTTATTAATTACCGTGTATTACACCTTTAGCCTGGAAATCACGATGTACTGGCATCAGCTATATCTGGACTCTGCCAAGACAATGACCCTGGAAGGAAATGAATATGAAGGCTATTACTGGAATGAGGATCTGGTCAGCTTCAAGATTTTATGGAACCTGAATTATTCATTCCTCTTTTTATCGTTGCTCGCATTCATCAATATGAAGCTGATCAGGAGTAAACAGCTCGCCATGACCGCCCTCCTCTTCGGTTTTATAAGTATCATCGTATTCCTGACTGAAGGACTATGGGCACTCAGTACCCTGCGCGATAATTACCTGACGCAGTATCTTACAGAGTACTACCCTAGAAGTAGTTTCAATATTGGCATACGCTATACATTGTTTGTCTTTGCGGGTCTGATGTTATATGCATTACATCGCATCATAAAAGAGGATGAACTGGAACCCCGCAGTAAAAACCTTCGCATTGCCTTTGATTTACTTTTCCACTTTACCATCTTATGTGTGATCAGCAACGAGTGGCTGACCTGGATGGCCGTCCTTCAGTTTTCTGAATCCACCCGACTTGGGTTGAGCATCATCTGGGGGACCTATGCCTTGCTCCTGATCATCCTGGGGATATGGAAAGCAAAAGGGCATCTACGTATCCTGGCTATTGCCCTGTTTGCCGTCACCCTCATCAAACTGGCGGTCTATGACATATCGCATCTCAATACGATCGCCAAGACGATTGTCTTCGTTACGCTGGGAGTCTTGCTCTTGATTATTTCATTTCTGTACAATAAGTATAAGCACCTGACACAGCCGGAGGAGCGTTAGAATGTGAGAGGTGCAAGAGAGTAAGAGAGTAAGAGAGTAAGAGCGTGAGAACGTGAGAACGTGAGAGCGTAAGCGGCTTGGGGTTAGACTATGGGGTGGGTTGTATCCAGATACTACCTCCTTGTTCCCTACTCCATGTTCCTGATTCCCTGTTCCTGATTCATTATTCGAACGGTTTCCAGACAAAACGATTATTTTCTCCATCAACTGTTTTTGACTATATTTCGATTCGATTGAGGACCTTTTGAACACCATCAAACATGATTCGTTCTCTCCGGTTGGTGTGCGTAGTCGAACCATCGTTTTTTATACTTCG
>JANNSS010000065.1:0-7023 GCA_031402955.1 Saprospiraceae bacterium | reverse complement strand
ACCAAGATAGGCTTTATTTCCCTTCTCGCCTCTTCATTTCGGTAACGATCAGACTGAGTTCACGGCTCATTTCCCCGGTCACCGCGGAATTTTCCCTGGCCCTCCGGATCAGGTAAGGGAGTACATCCTTGACAGGTCCATAAGGCACATATTTAGCTACATTATACCCTGCTTTGGCAAGGTTGAAAGTGATATTGTCACTCATCCCATACAACTGACAAAAATAAAGATGGTTATGTTTGGGCGGCAGACCTCTAGCTGCAATCAACTCGGCCTGGAGCATGTTGCTTTCCTGATTGTGTGATGCGTTACACAAAGCAATGGTTTCATAGTTATCAACGCAATATCGTATAGCATCATTATAGTCACGATTGGTGTCTTCCTGCGTTTCCTGGATGGGAGAAGGATAATTCCTCGCTTTGGCACGGTTGCGTTCTTTTTCCATATACGCACCTCTGACCAGTTTCGCACCCAGGATATAACCTTTCTCAAGCGCCTCCTGATGATCTGCCTTGAGACTTTCGAGTTTATCCTTGCGGTACAACTGGTAGGTATGATAGACCACAATTTTTTCTTTGTTGTAACGCTCCATCATGATCTTCACCAGTTGATCAATGGTATGCTGCATCCAGGTTTCTTCAGCATCAATATAGACGGCAACTCCATGCTTCATAGCTGCCTGACATAGGCGGTCTATTCTGTTCTGAACACGTGAAAATGCATCCAGCTCCTCTTTGGATGTCAATTGGCCAGTCTGGAATTTCTCCAACACTTCTTCGGAAGCCAATGCAGTAATCTTTGAAGAAATGACAGTGACCCCTTTACTTGTTGATGCGTATCGTATCGCTTTCAGGTTTTCTTCAAGCGTGCGGTCAAAATCCTCTTCTTTAGCTTTTCCTTCTGCACCATAATCCAGAACCGTCTGTGTTCCATAAGCATAGAGGTGGCTGATAGCTTCGGTAGAATCCTGAAGGCTGATGCCTCCACAGAAGTGCTTAAATATAGTAGCGCGGACGATGGGATTGAAAATATTGATCCCGGCTTTGTGAAGCCCTAGTCCGAACGATCCTCCGATCCGGACCAGCCAGGCTTTATTCATAACCCTGAACAATAAAGATGTCCACCTGAGTTCCCTATCTGATTTATGCTCAAAAGCTATCGCTGTATTGCTGAAATCCACAACCTTGGGTTGTGGCTTCATTTGTGTTTCAGAATTTACCATAATTTTTCCAGATATCCCAGGCATAATCTGCCTGCAAATGAAGCATTTCAAGGCCGTTTTTCGTTTTCGCCCCCATTTGCTCACTTTGCCTCAAAAATAGTGTATTGGCCGGATTGTAGATGAGATCATATACCCAATGTTGCGCAGTGAGGTATTGATATGGTATATCGGGGCATGAATATTGGTTCGGCGACATACCCACCGGCGTGGTATTAATGATTAGTGTATGATCTGCTATAATTTCCTTTGTCAGATCTGCATAGCATAAGGAGCCATTTCCCTTTCGGGAGACCACAGTTGATTTTATACCAAGTATATTCAGTGCATACAATACCGCCTTTGAGGACCCTCCTGAACCCAAAACAAGTGCCCTGGCAGGAATATCTTTAACGCCAATCCAACTCACTAAAGAATCTCTAAAACCGTTGGTATCTGTATTAAATCCCTTCCAGGAATATAATCCTGTGCGAACGATGGTATTGACTGCACCAATTTTCAGCGCCTGCGCATCCAGTTCATTGAGATAACTGATGATGGCAGACTTGTATGGAATAGTAACATTCCAACCGAAAACATCACTACGCAGTATGGCTGGCAATTCCTGTATGGTTGCTGTAGGGTAAAGATCATACGTAAAATCATTTAATCCAAGTTGTTCAAACTTCCTGGTAAAATACTCCTGGGAAAATGAATGACCCAACGGATATCCAATTAATCCGAATTTCATTGAATGATCTTAAACATGTTTAGAACAATGCTGGTCTGTAGAAATAAACTTCTATCAAATGAAAATCATGAATGTCATGGCAGCCGGAATAAAATACCCGCTTTTGCATTAAAGCCAAAGCTAGGATAATTCACCCATCGCTCACGATTGTTACCCAATACATTATTTACTTCCGCAAAGGCTCCAAAAGCATCTGAGAAGAAGTAATCACCATGGATATTCAAATCCAGCAGCGGATCCAGCACACTTTCTGTTCCCCCAACTGTCCTGTAGGGTAATCCGTTCTCTCCATTGAAAAAGACAGAAACATGATATTTATCGTCTCCTCCGCTGTACGATACTTCTCCATTAATGCCCAGGGAAGATCTGTGCCATGGTTTTAACTCGTTGTCCAGCGAAAAGAATCGTTGGGAAAACCTGGCGCGCAGGAAAACATGTTTCAAGATTTCGAACCTTACAGAACCTTGTATGCCGATAAACGAACCGTCATCATAGACAGGAAGAAATTGTTCTTCTGCATCCTCATCCTGCAGGAAAAAAGCCATGCCTTCAAAGGATGTATAGCTGCCGTTCAACTCGTAAAACAAGGAACCCGAAGCGCCTTTTACACCCGCATGGATTTCTCTGGAAACCATGTTATTGATACTATCGAGCCTGGTGGAGATATAAGGATTATACGTAGATAAGAAATGGAAATTATTCTTTTGCACCTCCCCTACCCATCCGGCAAACACGGTCACTCGCGTTTTGATCAGCGGAAATGAAAATTCGAGATCCGGCAGGATTTCATTCTGTTGTTTTCTTAACAAGGCAGTCGCCCCAAAATGCATGCTGAGGTCACCGATAGCGCAATCAATAAAGGGATTGATCAAAAGGTTATTGACCGTTCGCTCTTCGGTATGGTTCAGTTTCGATAGGTCAGCAAGTATCTTTATTCCCAGCGGATACTCTCCACCAGCAAATGCACTCTTCACTTCACCTCCCACCTTGAACGTTGTTTCCCGGGACCCCAGATCGTCTTTGTCAGTCATGTATTGCAGAAAGGCACTATAGCTCAGACTCGTCTCCGGGGCATAGGCCTGACCGATTTTCAATAAGACATCATATCGGTTAAACTTCCGCTTCAACGATTCAGGATTAGAAGGAATCTGCTCTGCGCCATAGAAATAAACACTTTCCAGATGCCCATCTATGTATCCATCTATCTGGACAGTTTCCTTCAATAAGTATGTACCGTTGATCCGGCCTCGCGTGTCTGAAAATTTTTGCAACGGTATTTTCTTGTTGTTTGCGCTCAGGTGCCTGAGGTCAACTCCCCACTTAAATTTTTCATTCTGTACAAGGTCATAGGAGGCCATGCCCAGTAATGAATTGGGACTGCCATAACCAATCTTCGCATACAGCGGATAATATATTGGTTTCTTTTCGGCATTGATCGCCAGTGGCTTAATCTCTGGAATAAGGTATTCTATGGAAGGCGAAGGTGCCAGGAGTTTGTATTCATATCTCCTGATGCTTGAATCCACGGCAACCGGCTGCGGAACAATCCTGATTTTTTGCGTTTCCGTCAACCGAACTTCAAAATCCTTGACCACCTCGATCCTGCCGGTGGGTAATTCAGTCTGGCCATATGATGAAACAGCCAACAAGGTCAATGTTAAAAATAGAAAATGCTTCATGGCTGTGGGTTAATCTTTTTTTGGATTCTGCTGCAACTCAAGTGTATCTCCTCCCTGCGGCTTTATCCGGCTTTGATTTTCTTCTTCCTGCTTGATCTTCTCCAGCTTTTCTGTAGCCTCTTTCATGATGATTTCATCGCCGGTAAAATTCTCCGTGATCGCCTCCATGACCGCTCTTGCATTCATCAGGTCGCCGGCGTTGAACTGAATATCCGATAGGAGCATTAAAGGCTTAGCGACCCAGAATGGATATCCCACATTTGCCCTCGCTGATTCTTCAGCTAGTTTAGCAGCCACTTCATGTTCACCCTTTTGTTCATAGATCAAGGCAATATGATAACGGGATTCTGCGGCCAACTCTGCACTGTTGATACGAACGACTGCATTAAAAGAAGATAATGACCTATCAAAGGAGCTTTCGGTATATGCCGTTATCCCTATATAGTAATAAGCCAGTGCCCGGATATCATCTGTAGCCCTGGAATGTTCAATCACCGAAGTGGCCATTGTATAAATACTTTCTGTTTGCTTTAATTTGAAAGCACAGCGCAAGGCTCCGAGTCTGGCCTCGTAATCCTTTTCTTCAGAATCTGCTAAGGGTATATAGGCTGTATAATGTTTGTACGCCCTTGCCATGTCTTTCTCCTGATTATATGCAATCAGTGCTGCCTTGTATAATGATGAAGCATAATACACGCCTGGACCCATGTCGATGACGGTTTCATAACCTACGAGGGCATCCGTGTATCGTTTAAGGATAGAAAGTGATTCAGCTCTAAGGTATCTTGCCTTCGAAGCATACAAGCCTTTCGGGTATTCATCTACGTACTTTTGAAAAGACACGACTGCTTTATCATACTGAGCCTGGGCATAAAAGTTTTCCGCTGCATTATACAGGATAGAATCTTTTTCTGAACCTGAGATTGAATAGCCGGGAATGCTTTCAGCAAAGGCAAAAAAAGCATCTGTTTGATCAAGCTCATTAACATATATTTCCTGGATGGCAGCGATGGCTTCCTTTGATGATTCCGGATCAGGGTTATAATCGAATACGGATTTGTAATACTTAAGGGAGGTTTCAAACTGTCCGCTATTATATGATACTAACCCAAGACGCAATAAGGATGGAAGCAGTAATGGACTATTCTGCTTGTATTGTTTGACCAATTGTTCATAAGATTGAATTGCCTTAGGGGTCTGGCCTTCATCCTGATAAGTGTTTGCTGCCTGATACAATGCATCATCAGCCCAAAGTGATTCAGGATGCTCTTTTACGAGTGTCTCCATCAGGCGGATTTTTTCAGCAGGTTGCTTCTGGAGCCCCTTGATAATGGCTCGCTGGTATTCAGCATAATCACTTCCCGGGTATCTGGCTTTGATGGATCGCTCGTAATACGTGAGGGCCTTATCATATTGATTTCGCTTGAACGCACAATCCCCCGCTCTTAGGATAGCATCAGGTAGTACCTGACTTGAAATGCTGTTTTGTAAATTAAATGTCGACCCGGCAGTTAACCCTTCGACAGATTCTTCAAACAATTTCTGAGCCTCTGAATAGTTGGCATTCTTTAAATAGTTATACCCTTGGTTGTAGCGTGCTATTTCCATGCTTTGATAAAGAGGCAGTCCGGCTGCATTCGCGGCTGAGGCGAAATATTGGTTATACCATTTTATGCTTTCATTTATGTTGCCACTTTGAAAAGCCAGTTCACCTTTCCAGAAATACGCGCGAGCTTCAATGGCCTTGTCCATTGGTTGTTTGAGGGACTTATCCAGTAATCCAAGAGCATCCGAAGTTTTACCTTCCTGGATTAATTGCTCTGCTCTATAGAGACACACTTTCTGGTAAGCCCCTTTCAATGCCGGGGAAAGAGCTTTCATGGCTTCTAACTGCTCAATCGCCAGGTTATAGTCGCTTGTATTGGTGAGTATACCAGCCATTGTTGACTGAGCATCGCTATACTCATTGCTGGTAGATGGAATCGTCTGCAATACCTTGATGGCTTCAACATCATCTCCTGCTTCAGCGCTCAATCGGCCGTAATGCAGCGTTGCTTCCATGGCCAGAGAAGGTATATCATTCATCTGAGATGCCTTCATTAAGCTGTTTCGGGTAGATATTTTATCACCGGTTTTAAGATAGCATTGGCCTAGATAATAATTGGCATAATGGGCTTTAACACCTGTTTCATTTCTGATCTGTGTCAGCACAGGTATGGCCTCAGCGTATTTACCTGTCTGATAATAGGCCATGCCCAGCTGATAAAAGTCGTCAGTGCGAAGTTTTGGGGATTGGGCTTCAACAAATTCAAGATGTGGAATAGCCGCGGCATAATCTCCTGTTTCGAAATACGCCTGTCCAATGAGTTGCCGTATTTCGGTTTTGTTCAATACGGTTGGATTATTGATCGCCTGGTTGCCATACCCTATGACCTTTGGATAATCTTTGGTACTGAAGTATATCTGCGTTATGTAATATGGGATGTAGTCTTTGTAAAACGAGGATGGAGCAACACGCTCAAAACTCCTGACAGCCTCCGGAAAGTTGCCTGCAAAATACTGTGTCATGCCATAGTAATAATTGGCGG
This sequence comes from Saprospiraceae bacterium, assembly GCA_031402955.1. GTDB lineage: Bacteria > Bacteroidota > Bacteroidia > Chitinophagales > Saprospiraceae > Opimibacter. The sequence continues at coordinate 807 of JANNSS010000065.1, read as the reverse complement.
GGTAATAATATTTATCACGCACTTCCCGGCCCATATTAAAGAGTGTGGCAGCGCGTTCGAATTCTTTACGTACAAACAACACATAGCCAAGCTTGAAATTCAGTGCGGACTGCTCTTCCGGCTGCAGGGCAGAACCATCCACCATGCTGAGATACTTGGCAGCTTCTTCATACTCTTTACGGTCATAGGCATCTTCACCAATCAGCAGGACAGCCTTTTCAGAGACCGCATCTGTTTTAAAGGACTCGGCAAAAGCAAAAACCTGGTTGATGATATTTGGATTGCCTATGTTCAATCCGGCCTTGAGCTTATAAAGCTCTGCTTCAAGCGCAAACTGTCCAAATGCAGGCTCCTTATATACGGCTTTGTATTTATCTGCTGACCTGATACATCGGCCATAGAGACCTTGTTCATATTCCTTGACGAGGATGTTGAAGTCAACCTCGGCGTCCCTGTATAAAACAGTTTGCTGCCCTGACATATTCGTCATCAGAAACTGGGTGATAACCAGCAAAAGCAGCCGGACAATCTGACCGGCTCTCCTTGAGTAGTTTTTCAAATCATTTACCATTGAGCAATAACCATTTAATCCTGACAGGCGCTGATTCCAGATATTCCGGCAATTCACTCCTCACAACCTACACAAACCCAAAATTATGAATTAGTTATAGATTAAGATAAAAAATAATGTGAATTTAACACATTTACCTGAATAACGGGATAAATCAGCCAGATATTGGCTGGTTTGGGCGCCCTGCCATAACATGACGCTCCTATGGAGCTACATACATGACGCTCCTATGGAGC
>JANNSS010000064.1:0-24921 GCA_031402955.1 Saprospiraceae bacterium | reverse complement strand
ATTGTCCGGTTGATATCCCCTCGCGGAACACCCGCTATCCTTCATGATCGCAATGGTGGCAGCGCGAAAAATATCAACAAGACCTTTGATGTACAAAATGCACCTACACTCGCGCGTTGTGTTGGTGAACCGTCAGACGGTAATTGGACACTTGAGGTTATCGATGCCGCCGCCGCTGATATCGGTACATTACAAAGCTGGACACTACACATTAATACCGGTGCATCTGCGGATATCATACTGGAAGAATCGCCAGGAGTCACCATACCTGACAATAATCCAGCAGGCATAGAGCGAAAATTAAATACAACAACAGCTGGAACCATCCGTGATGTAAAAGTTGAAATTGACATCACGCATACATATATCAGTGACCTGATTGTCAATCTCGTTTCACCTGCTGGCACGACCATCACGCTACACAATCTTAGTGGTGGTGATTCGGACAATATTATTAAAACCTACCAGGCAAGTAATTTGCCGGCATTGGTCACCTTACAAGGACAACCTATCCAGGGTGATTGGAAACTAAAGGTCTCTGATGTCGCCGGACAGGATGTAGGCAAACTCAATCGATGGAAACTGACGATAGGGCAATGATTTAACCTGAAGGCTTTTCCTTATTCTTCCACCCGTCTCAATTCACAATTATGTCCTTTGCCGATTTTCTAAAACTCGGAGTTGCGGCAGCTATTGTATCCACCCTTGGATCATTGCTTGCTTTGTTCATTAAAGAGTATTTCTTGACGATGCATTTTGAACGGAGACGGGACAAGAAAACCATTGATTTACTGTTTAATAAATACAAGGATCCGATCATGCTGGCCACTATGGAATTCTCTAAGCGGTTGATCGAAATTTATTCTGGCTTCCCTACCAAATACCTGAAAAAGGAAATTCTCAACGTTAAGCCTGGTTCGCTTGCCCGCAATTCAGCCAATGATGAGCATTACCTGCGGTACAAGCTGATCAGTACTTGTTATCGAATGAGTGCTGTACTGGGATGGCTTGAATTGTATCGTCAGGAGATCACATTTTTGCGAAGCTCAAATACCCGTCGCAATAAAGACCTTGAAGTCTGTCTGGATAAATTGAAAAATGTTTTTGCAGATGGCCACATCATTCAGTTTGAAGATTGGGATGATTGGGGAGATTACCTGATCTTCCGGGAAGAACAACGGGCTATTGGTGAATTCATGATTGTCAATAAAGGCGATTCAAAAGGAGTCATGGGCTTTCTGAAATATGTCGCTTATTTTATTGACAAAGAGAAACTGAAAGAACATGAAGCGCTGACTACGGTCATTAACTTCAATACAGATTTTAAGAAGGACCAGGATTTCAGGCAATGGCGGTACTATTTCATCCTAATGCATATGAAAGAGTTGCTCATATTACTGGATCCTGTTGAATCCGCGACTATGGTCAACCGGATAGATCTGGTATTAAAGCAGAAAGAAGACGATCCGGTGGTAATTGCCTATGAGGCATATTTAATGAACAATGTGGAGTCAACTTTGGCTAATCCATTAAGGGAAATAAACGATAAAACAATCCCCACAGATGAAAGCCGCGCATATGATGAAAGCGCTTCTGATGAAGAATAACGGAATATAGAGGCTTACAGGCTGGCTCAATGAATCAATATGAACCAGATAAATTTGAAAGACAACCCATAGAAATTTTTTCATTCACAATCAAACTATACCTTTCAATGAGTGAACGACTATTTAAAAACGACATTCTTTTCTTCCAGCGCCTATTAAAATCCAGTGGATTATATACAGGTAAACTTGATGGTCTTTGGGGACCTAAAACTGAAGCTGCTGTCTCTGCATTCGAAAACCAATCCACAAATATCGCAGCGACATATGGAACGTTTGACAGCCGCACTGAACTAAACATATATTCCCTTCATCTCGAAGCACAAAAGACGGCCAGGATTTTCATGAATGCCATGCGGGCCGTAGGAATAGGTGTAAAGATCATTTCAGGAACCAGAACCTACCTGGAGCAAAATGAACTCTTTCGAAAAGGACGATATGGCAATCCTCCTCCCATCGTGACCAACGCACGGGGAGGCAACAGCAATCATAATTTTGGCATTGCCTGGGATATTGGCCTGTTCACACAAAGCGGTGGCTATATCACCAAAACTGGTCCCTATAATGAGGCTTCACAAATTGTCATGTCGGGTCAAATAGCAGGATTGGAATGGGGAGGTCACTGGACAGGATTTGTAGATCCTCCACACTATCAACTAGCCACCGAGCTCACACTACTCCAGGTTCGCGAGAAGTTTGAGAAAGGACAGCCCTATATTTAAAATCTCCTCTAACTACCTTACCATCTCCACATCCCCCATATTCACCTCCACGCTGATACACTGCAGGATGCTCGCAATCTGAAAGACAATCCTTGAATGTCCTTTCACGGATTCGACATTACCCTCCCACCCTTTCAGGGGCCCCTGCGTAATCCTAACCTTATCCCCTACCCCGCAATGAACGGCTTGCTGCACATGCATGCCGTGTGTTGTGATTTGCTGCAGTAACTGAATTTCTTCTTCCCGCACTTCGCAAGGCCTTCGGTCGAAGGTGACTAACCGCACCACTCCTGGGTAATAATTTAATCTCGGGATGCTCTGCCGATCCAATTTCACAAACACATAACTGGGTAATAGTGGTACACTCACGGTTTTAATCCGGTCACTCCACATTTTCTTCTCTTTGATCAAGGGCAGAAAAACCTGGAAGTTGGATTTCTCCAAATCATGGTGCACTTTCTTTTCAAAACGGGACCTGGTGTAAATGGCATACCAATGCGCATCGCTCAATGAAACTTGTGCGGTGCCGGCATAGGCATCCGCAGGAAGGGAGGGCAAACTGTACATATAACATTATTTAAATAGTGTGAAATATTTCATTGCAGTGAAAAGAGTGATCCTGTGAAAAATAAAATTGCGCTCAGCCGGTGAAGGACTTCAATACGTTTAACAAATGCAAATGACCATCCCTTCAATGTCATCATGATGATCATTTGAAATGGAACATCCTCGCCATCAATGACAGTAGACGGCAAAAGCAAATAATCCAGCCTTGTGTGTTATGCAATGAATTACCCGAAGCAATAAGGGGCTAAACAAAAATTAGAGTCAATCCAAGAAATAATAAAATGTTGGTTGACACTACAAAAAAACATACTGTAAAGAGGTCATTAGTGGTCTTGGGAAAAACTTATCCTAATATAAAACATAAATGATTAGCAGTCAAATATTTTTTTCTTATACATGTTATATATTCTTAATCAATACAAGAGGAATAGGTATTTGCGGAGATACCAAATAAAATGAAATTGGCTAAATGTTAAGATGCCTTTACACGCTATGGTTATTGTAGTTTAATCAAAAACATCCAGACAAGAAAGGGTTGAATCTCACCCTGGATTCCAATTGATTTCACACGGAGGAAATACTTGTTGTAATCGTAATCCTAAAAAAGGTAACCATGTAGGGGTTCAAAATTTTGAACCCCTACATGGTTACCTTTTTTTATCCCAGCCTCTTTTCACCTTCGGTTGGAGAACGTGGTCTAACCATCATGCTTCGCCTTCGCCTCAGCCTTAGCCTTTCTTTACCCCCTTCCCCGTACATTTACCCCCTAATCGCGTTACGCTCTTGAAAAACATCCTCCTCATCGACGACGACGAAAAACTTCGCTCTCTCCTCACCCGGCTCATCAGCATGGAAGGCTTTGAGGTGATACAGGCGCCGGATTGCAAGACCGCCAGCAATAAACTCGAACAACACAATTTCGATGTCGTACTTTATGATGGTTAAGTAACTTCACTTTATGAAAAACTATATCATTTTTTTATTGATGCTAGCGGCGGTCATTTCCACTGCCCAGATAGATACTTCTGCATCATCCTTTATCATCAGCGGATATGCTGAAATCTATTATGCCTATGACTTCAATAAACCTGCTGCCCATATTCGGCCAGGGTTTCTGTATAGCCATAACAGGCATAATGAATTCAACCTTAACCTGGGATTTGTAAAAGCCGCTTATTCCACAAAGCGCGTTCGTGCCAACCTCGCCTTGGCAGCAGGCACCTATATGAATGCTAACTATGCGACTGAACCTGGCGTATTAAAAAACCTCTTTGAAGCCAATGCAGGTTTCAAGCTCTCCGAAAAAAGTAACCTTTGGATAGACGCAGGTATTTTTGCCTCTCATCTCGGGTTTGAAAGTGCTGTCTCGAAAGACTGCTGGGGACTGACCAGAAGCATCCTGGCCGAAAATTCACCATACTATGAGAGTGGTGCAAAACTGACCTACATGACCAACGACCGTAAATGGCTATTTAGTGGCCTGTGGCTCAACGGCTGGCAACATATCCAGCGGCCTGATGGCAACAACACACCTGCATTTGGAACTCAAATCACCTATATGCCTTCTGACAAAGTCACCCTCAACTACAGCACTTTTATAGGTAATGATAAGCCAGATGAAGTCAAACAAATGCGGTACTTTCAAAACGTATATGCCATCATGCACTTGTCTGAGAAAATTCATCTCACGACTGGATTTGATTACGGCATGGAACAGTCATCAACAGGTAGCAGTGTATACAATCAATGGTATAGTCCGGTACTAATCGTCAGGTATCTCTTTGATGATCGGTGGTCTGTCACAGGCCGGGGAGAATTTTATTCAGATGTCAATGGGGTCCTCATTCCGACCGGTACGGAAAATGGTTTTCAGACTTCAGGTCTTTCATTCAACATGGATTATCATATCCGGGAAAATGCCGTATGGCGCATCGAAGGAAGGATATTGAACAGCAAGGATGAGATCTTTGTCAAGGATGGTCGTGCGATGGACACAAACACTTGTCTTACTACTTCGCTGGCTGTTTCGTTCTAGATTCTTATTCCTTTTGCCCCTAAATCCCCTGAAGGGGACTTCAAATCTTTCTTAAAAGTATAATTTAAGTCCCCTTCAGGGGATTTAGGGGCAAAAAGATGAAGTTCACTACATTTGATCCATGATCCTATATCAAATCGACGCCTTTACAGACCAGTTATTCGGAGGCAATCCTGCAGCAGTCGTGCCTCTTGACAGCTGGCCTCCTGACCAACTCATGCAATCAATCGCTGCCGAAAACAATCTAGCAGAAACAGCATTCGTGGTGCCGGAAGGTGAGGATTTTCGGATCAGATGGTTTACACCGGGAGTGGAGGTAGATCTTTGCGGTCATGCTACACTTGCTACCGCATTTGTCATGTTCAACGAACTTAATTATGCTCATCATCAGATCGGGTTTCAATCAAAAAGCGGGCTACTGACAGTAAAAAAAGATGGTGAATGGCTGACGATGGATTTTCCTACAGATCATTACCATCCGGTGGAGATATCCGAAGCCATTAAGAATTGTACGAATGCGGTGATTCTGGAAGCATACAAAGGCGCCAGAGATTTTATGCTGGTGTTGGAAAACCAAGATGCGCTCACCAACAGTTCCTTTGATCAATCAGCTATTCTGCAGCTTGGCTATTGTGGTCTCATTGTCACTTCGCCAGGCGAAGATGTGGATTTTGTGTCAAGATTTTTTGCACCAGCATATGGCATACCGGAAGATCCGGTGACGGGCTCATCACATTGTACCCTAACACCATACTGGGCAAATCGTTTTGGGAAAAACACCCTGACCGCAAGACAGCTGTCGGCAAGAGGTGGATATCTCAAATGTCAATTGAACCATGACCGCGTCGGCATCAGTGGCAAGGCAGTCATGTACATGAAAGGAAAGCTTGACGTGAGTAATATGCTGGTATCTCAATAATATTTTGCCTCCGGGAATTCTCTGTTTGCTGTATTTCAATTACCGTTTACACAGCAGGTAAGCAGTTTACTCAATTCCCCTTCCGAATAAAAGTTATTCTGTCTTTTTGGTATAATCTTGTGTAGATTAGTATCAATGCGAACCGGACCATCATTCACCCTGCTGCTTATGCTCACATTCCTGCAGTCGGATGATTTATCTGCACAATGGCGATCTCCCAGGTTGACGCGCTTAGGTCCGGAAGAAGGCATTGCATCTACGATTAATGCGATGAGCCAGGACACCATCGGCTATATGTATTTTGCGACGATCGATGGACTATACAAATATGACGGTCATACTTTTCAGTTTTTCGGTCATGACCCCTTGGACGACCAATCGATTGGCCAGGGAGATGTCAATGCACTGCTCTGTACACATGATGGCAAAATGTGGATGACATTGCGATTTGGCGGCCTTAATAGTTTTGACCCCAACACCAATACGTTCAATCGTTATGCGATCCCTTCTCTTTCTTTCCGGAGCAATCCTGGTACGCATGGTCTTTTTGAAGATCAAACTGGTGTGCTTTGGATTGGCGCAGATCACTTTAGATTACTTGCTTTTGACCGGAAGAAAGAACAATTCACCTCCTATTCGCCATCCTGGATTGATGTTGAAAAGCATGGCGGACGGCTGATGATCATGAGTATAGTTGAAGACAAAAACAATGCAGAAATACTTTGGCTTTCCGTATTGGACTATGGCCATGAGGAAGCGATTTATTCTTCCTATGGACTTATATCCTTTAATAAAACAACCAAAGCGTTTACGGCGTATCCTTGTTTTGGCACTACTAAATATCAGGATGCAGAAGGTAACCTATGGGGCAATGTATGGGGCAATTTTATTAGCAGATTTGATCCGCTGACCATGGCCTGTGATACGTTTCAACATAATTTTATGTTCAAAGGTCAACAGATAAATCATCTTTCCCATGATATCAAAGCATACCAGGGTCAACTTTATGTTTCCTTTTCAAAAGCATTGTTAAAATTCAACAGCCCGGGTGAGTTTGAATATGTTGCAACACCTGAAAAAGACGATTTATCTTTTATAAGTCTTTTTAACGATCATGATGAAAATCTTTGGATAGGGACAAATCAAGGTGCCTATGTATTGAATCCCGATCATCAGCATATCCGTTTCTTTTCACTTCAGCAATTTGGTGTACTCAACAGGCTTTTTCCTGGTCGGTTATCATTCTATGCACCAACTAATACGATCTATCTCGCACATACCAACAACCCTGACGGAAGAGGTTACTATCGTATTCCGCTATCCGAAAATTCCGCTGCACAACCCACTTTTGTACCACTTGATTTTGATATCACCGGCATCGTATGTGATCATCGAAATCGCATATGGATGCTGGGCAATGGTGCGATGCATCATTTAGATCCACAGACAAATACACTTTCTAATATCTCCCTGGCTTCTGGTGCATTACGTTCCTTGCCTGATGCTCAGAATATCAAAGCGAACAAGGATGGCTGGATTGGCGGGATCAATAGCGGAGCTTTTTTTTGGTTTCATGCAGATGTTCAAAAAGTTTCAATCCTGAAAGTGGATGATCTTCCTGGTTCAACCTTTGCTCAATCCTTCGGAAACGGATTTGATGGTTTTTCATTTGGCGCAGGAAACAAAGCCTATTTATTCAGCAACGAAGTACATGTGATTGATCTGGCTACAGGTAAGGTTACCCTTATTAAATATGACTCTTCATTCAACCCTAATCTCCAACGGATCCAATATGTTGGTGAAGATCAAAAAGGACATATCTGGATGAGTACTTTTACGCTGGTCGGTCAATATCGTCTGGAGAAAGATAGTCTGGTGCTCATAAAATCTTACACGCTGAAAGATGGTATGAGCAGCCCGATGTCCCATGAGCTGCATATCGATAAGCAGGATCGCGTCTGGTGTTTTACGTCGCTTGGTATAAATTGTATTGATCCTGCCTCCAGTGAAATCCGATACTATGGAACTAAAGAAGGTCTGCCCTTACAGTTTATTGACCCCCGACAAGTGATTTCAACTACCGATGGACGAATTGCAACAGTTTGTGAAAATGGATTAATCGTGTTTGATCCCGACGCATTGTGGAAGGCAGGTGAACCCTCAGCGCAACGCATTGTCATCAGCCAGATCAGAATGTCAGGGCAGCTCATGGAGTATGATTCACTGATCGCACATCATCAGCGCATTACACTACTACCTTTCAATAAAGGGATAGATTTAGCATTTCAAGCACTAGCTTTTCCAACAGACTACCGGATAGAATACAGCTACCGAATCACAGGGCTTCAGGAAGAATGGATATCGCTTGGTCAAAACAAATTAGTCACCATCCCCTCTTTGGCTCCTGGTGAATACACCTTTGAAGTAAAAGTAGGACATCCACAAAGTCCATCTCCGGTCACTTCGCTCACCATATATGTTGAAACCCCTTTCTATCAACAAGGCTGGTTTATACTACTCTGCATATTGATGGTCGGAACCGTCATCTATGCTTTTTTTCGTTGGCGTATAGTACGTATACGTGCGGAAGAAACAGAGCGAGCTGAGGTCAATAAAAAATTTGCTGAGCTCGAACTCAAGGCGCTGCGTTCACAGATGAACCCGCACTTTATGTTCAACAGCCTCAATTCCATCAAAAATTATATCCTGCATGCTGAACCGAAACTCGCAGCGGAGTACTTATCCAATTTCGCTCATCTCATACGCCTTATCCTTCAGAATTCAAGAGAAAAAGTAATTACACTACAAGAAGAACTTGAAACACTCATGTTATATATAGAATTGGAACAAATCAGGTTTGACAATCGGTTTGAATTCAATTGCATCGTCGGGGAAGATGTCAGCCTGGAACAAATCATGATTCCACCTATGCTCCTTCAGCCTTTTGTTGAAAATGCCATTTGGCATGGATTGATGCATAAGAAAGAAAATGGTTACCTGTCATTGCGTTTCGTAAAAGAGGGAAAAATGATTGCATGCAGCATAGAAGATGACGGGGTGGGACGGACCAAAGCAGCGGAGATGAAAAGCCTTTCGGCCAATCCGTATAAAAGTATGGGCATGGGGATCACGCAGGACAGGATTGAGATCATGAATAAAATGGATGCACTGGGTATCTCTACGGAAGTAATTGACAAACATGATAACAAAGGAATATCCACCGGTACTATCGTGATCGTACGCATCCCGGGTGTATCTCCCGAATAAACCATATATCGCCATGTCAAAACTAAAAGCCATATTAATTGATGATGAAAAGGGTAGCCTGGAATCGCTGTCGTTTGAGCTCAGAGAATATTGCCCTGATGTGGACATCATAGCCGTCACTCAGGACCCAAAAGAGGGGCTCCGCCTGATACAAAAATGGTCACCCGACTTGCTATTCCTGGATATTGAAATGCCGGGCATGAATGGTTTTGAACTCTTGCAACAGTTGTCGGATGTGTCATTCAATGTCATTTTTGTAACGGCCTATGATCAGTTTGCGATCAGGGCATTTGATTTCAATGCGATAGACTATTTGCTCAAACCTGTACGCAAGTCAAAACTGATTTCTGCAGTGCAAAAAGTTATTGACCGGCGGCAACCCAAACTGGACAAATCCGGGCTCGAAGCATTGATTCAGAATATCCGCATCCAATCACATACCGGATTGGAAAATATAGCCTTGCCAACCCATGACGGCTTTACGATGGCCCATATCAATGATATCACTCATCTCAGCGCAGATAGTAACTATACCTGGGTCCATCTGAGCAGCCAGAAAAAATATCTGGTCACCAAAACGCTGAAGGATATGGAGGAGATGTTGATTTTCCCGCAATATTTCAGAGCGCACAAAAGCTTCCTGGTCAATCTCAATCATGTGGACCGTTATATTCGGGGACAGGGTGGCTACCTGGTGATGAAAGATCACATACAGATTCCAGTAGCCCGCACACAAAAAGCAGAACTGCTTCGGATGCTGAGTTTATAATTCGACGGCCTCCAATTTCAGCTTTACGTTTTGATGATGGTCTTAAAGCCTGCACCCTCCGCGTTAATCCATTTCAGAAAATAAACTCCCGATGCATAGGCTGACAACGAAATCCTCGTTTCAGGTTGGTTCGACACTTGACTGTCGAGTAATTGACCTGCAGAACTATACAATTGAAATTGTTGTGAGCCTAAAACATGATCTGATAGAATGATGATATAGGAAGAAGCAGGATTGGGGTAGATCAAAAAGTTGTTTACACCAGTTGCTTCATTAGCGGTAGTTCCTTCTGCAAGTGTAGTAATTGCACTTTGTAAAGTAAGATTTGGTAGCATCGGATGTGTGGCAGTGAAATAAAAATCACCGACCAGTTGGGGATTGAAAGGAGGAAGGATGAGATCATAATTTTCTGGTCCTTCAAGCAACATTTGATTGAAATACCATTGATATTGAATATCATCATCCTGCATCGGCGAATATATAGCATACTCTTCTCCAGGAAGAAGTGTGACAACAGTATCATTTCCAATGGGTTTTTGGGGTGTGTAAAAAAACTTATTCGAAGGCAATCCGCTATTAGGTAATAGATCATCAAAATCAAGACGATTATTGCCTACTTCTAATCGCTGAAAACCTGATTGGTTTTGCCATGATGTAAAATTGTCCATCGATTCGATTTGGTTGTTCTCGACTTCCAGAATGACCATTTTCGTGGGATTGAAATGTGCTGTGGACAGATGTCCGCTGATCTGGGTTTTTTCTACGCTGCAGTATTTCAGGTTTGGATACGCTCCGAGTATATCTTCAAGACGACCAGATAGCATATTCTTACCCAGGTATAGATATTCCAGATTCGGTTTGTCACCGAGAAAAGGTGTCGGACCAGAAAAGTTATTATCATCTATAATGAACCACCACAAATTTTCCAAAGAAGCAACCCATGCTGGAATAGTTCCGGTGAAATCATTCCTGGATATTTCAAGTTGCTCCAGGTGTTCAAACGATTCGATGACTGGAGGAAAAGGCCCACTAAAATTATTGCCACTGATCAGAAGATGTATTAAATCCGTACACGCAGCAAGAGAGGGAGGAATAGTACCAGTGAGTTGATTTCCTGTAACAGTAAGCCTCGCAAATTGTGGACAGCTACTTAATGATGAAGGAATTTCACCGGTGAGACCACAATTTCTCAGGCTGAGCTGATAGAGGTTTGGCATATCCCAAAAAACATTCGGTATTCCCCCTGTAAAGTTGCCAAGACTCAAATCAAGTTCGACCAGGCCGGCAAGTTGACCAATTTCATCTGGTATGTACCCTTCCAATCCATTATCATACAGGTTGATGAGATATACCCTGTCGCCTTGCAGGGTAATCCCGTACCACGTCGATACCGGATCAAAAAGCCAGTTGGAATTATTTTTCCATTGATCGCCATTGGTAGCATCATAGAGTGCTACCAGGGCCAATGAGTCCTGAATATTGACCTGAGATGTTATTGTATTGAATCCGGTCAAGGATAGAAGTGTCGAGATGATCAGTGGTCGTAGCATCATTTTTTTTCTCAATAGTAGCGGATTACTTAAGCCGCCACTACCGTGAGTGAGTGAATGGTCATTTGCTTTATTGAACTGCTTGAAATAGGTTTAATCCGCTAAAACCATTCAACCCTCGCAATAAACCTTTTATCAAGGATTCAGGCATCTGGATAAGTGGCGCTTTAAGATGTATGGGATTCATCTCAATTTGCATTACAAATCATACAGAGATGAAAAAATTAAATCGCACCCTTTGGATTCTTGTCTTTCTGGCTTGTTATACGTCGATCACTGCGCAGGTGGCGATCACACCAGATGGATCCGCTCCACATGCGAGTGCTATGCTCGATGTCAAGAGTACTGAAAAAGGAATACTTGTACCGCGCATGAGCTCTACGCAGCGTAGTGCTGTAGTATCCCCCGCACAAGGTCTTCTGGTCTATGATCTGAATACCGAAAGTTTTTGGTTTTATTCGGGCACTGCTTGGGAAGAACTGATCAGCGGATATACGAGTATACTTCGTGATGCCGACAATGACACCAAGGTGCAGGTTGAGGAAAGTCCGGATGATGACATTATAAGGTTTGATGCTGCAGGAGCAGAACGAATGACTATCCTCAATACTGGTAATATTGGAATAGGCACTACGGCCCCTGCTAATAAACTTAGTATCCTGGGGAGCAGTACCTCTTCTGCGACGGTATTAAAATCTGAAACCAGTTTTTCAGGGAATCAACATGTACATGCTATCGAAGGCACCGCCCTCCCTGCAGTTGGATATGGTAAAGGAGGATATTTTACTGGAGGGGCCAGAGGAGTACAGGCTTATGGTGAGGGCGGAGCATCTGCCTCTATGATCATTGGTGTAGAAGGGACAGCAACGGGTACAGCTGGTATTCGTGTCGGACTCTTTGGCAGAGCTCAGGGTGGTGCTGCAAACTGGGCAGGATACTTTGATGATGGTAATGTCTACATCAAAGGGAGATCTGGTGTTGGCACACTCTTACCTGAAGCGCGGATTCATACTCTGGAAAACAGTACCCCTTCATTTCCACATTTACGCCTGACAGAGACTTCAGCTAATGATTATGCGCGCATCAAATTGGAGACACAGAGCGATCCCGGTATATTTTGGGATATTGCCGGCAGATCGGATACGTCCGCATCAGAATCAAGATTAAATTTTTACTATTCCAATCCAGGCTTTATCGGAGATAAGATGACCATTACAGGAGAAGGAAATGTTGGAATCGGAACTTCTAGCCCGGTTAATAGACTTCGCGTGCATGGAAGTTCAACATCTACTCAACATGTATTGACGGTAGGCACAAATTATTCAGGCAATGTTCATATCCGCGCTATTGAAGGCATTTCAACTCCCGGTATCGGTTATGGCCTGGGTGGATATTTCGTTGGAGGTCAAAAAGGAATAGAAGCTATAGGATCTGGAGGTGCATCTGCAGGTGAAATCTTTGGTGTCATTGGTGGTGCGACAGGAACAGCAGGTACGCACATTGGATTATATGGATGGGCTACTGGTGGTTCAATTAATTGGGCAGGACGCTTTGCCCAGGGAGATGTCTGGATCGAAAATAATTTAAGGACAGATGCTAATGTCATGATAGGCACATCCAGTACTTCTAATAAGTTACGGGTGCATGGTAGCAACGACACTTCAACACCTGTGATCAATGTGACAACAGCATATACAAGCAGTGCTGATGTCATAGGAATCCAGACGAATTGTATACCTGCTATCGGCTATGGGATAGGTGGGTCATTTACTGGTGGCAGGAGGGGAATCAACAGTATAGCTAATTCCTCTTCCTCGGCTGCTGGTTGCACCGCCGTGGACGCACAGGCCACAGGAACAGCAGGTACAAAAATTGGCATACGAGGCAATGCTTCCGGAGCTGGCATCAATTGGGCTGGATACTTTGCACAGGGTAATGTATATGTGGATAATGAAATACGGGTTGGATCTGGTGCTATAAACGGTGCTACCGGATACAAAATGGCGGTCGATGGCAAAATCATTGCTGAGGAAGTCAGGGTGCAGATGTCGGGGGCCTGGCCGGATTATGTGTTTGAATCGGGATATGAATTAATGCAACTCGACACGCTCAAGTCCTACATCCTTGAAAATAAACACCTGCCAGGCATTCCTCCTGCTGAACAGATGGATATGCATGGGTTGGCATTAGGAGAAATGCAAATCAAACAAATGCAGAAAGTTGAGGAATTGACCTTATATATCATTGCCCTGCAAGAGCAATTAAATAAAATGGAAGCAAAACTTACTGCATGTATTAATACAGCCAATCCAAAGTGATATGAAAGAATCATTTTCATTACCTGCTCAAAAACTGAGGATTTTCTTATCAGTGATTATACTTTCATGTTGGGTCGCATGGGGGAATACGCAGATAATTGATTTACTCAATCAGGATCTGAGTCATCACAATTTTTTTGAATGGCAAGATGAAATCAACTCCTACTATAAAACCAATCCAGGTGCCGGAGGATATAAGCAATGGAAACGACAGGAAATGATGCTTCAGGAGCGAATACCCCGGGATGGAAGAATGATAAATTTCAACTACCAAAATTTTAAAGAATACATCACGTACAAAACACAACAAACCAGTCAGCGATCCATTCACGGAAATTGGATTTTCTTTGGACCATCGTCGGTGATACCTGGTTTTGGTGGTAATGCCAGCCTGGGAAGATTAAATACAATTTGTATTCACCCGGACAATCCTGACATCATTTATGTTGGCGCCTCTAGTGGAGGCATATGGAAGTCCATAAATGGAGGAATTAATTGGACTAATATCTCTCCATATATCCCCACGCTTTCCATTAAGGATATCGTTATGATTCCGGGAAACCCGGAGGAAATATATGTCTTAACGGGAGACGGCTACAGTCGTGCTCAACCATCGTTAGGTATCATTTATTCGAATGACGGTGGAGAAACCTGGGCACCCACAGGGTTGTTTAATCCAGATTCAATTTTCTTTCCACATAAACTTGTAATCAATCCTGATTTTCCAAACATCCAATTTGCAGCAATGAATATAGGTATTTTTCGCACAACGGACTATTGGCAAACCTACACCTTCCTTACCTCAAATGTACCAGTGTTTGACATAGAGTTTAAGCCAGGCTCACCATCTACAGTATACATTAGTTTAAGTGGCGCCTTAAGTCGGTCTACACAAAATGGACAAGGTGGAACCTTTAGTACGATGGCTGATCCCGATCTTGCTGCCTTAGGTAGCCGCGTTGAAATAGCCGTTTCCCCTGATAATCCCAATATGATTTATGCCTTTTCAGCAAATAACGAACCCGTAGGATTATTTAGGTCTGAATTCAGTGGCGACAATAATACATGGACTGTCCAAGACACATCCATCGACAACCTTGGTTCTCAGGGAAATTATAATATGGGATTAGAGGTTGATCCTAACAACGACCAGCAAGTGATGGTCGGAATGGTTTGGACTAAAACGTCCTTAACTGGTGGCACCCCGGAATCCTGGCAGGGACCTACTAACTATGTGCATGCGGATGTCCATAAAATTATCAATCGTGATGACAATCTATACCATGCTAATGATGGGGGTTTTTTTAAATCTATAGATCAGGGGGTTACGTTTTCGGATTTATCTGCAGGACTGGAAATCACTGAGATTTACGGCATAGCTGGAACACCTCAAAATTCATCGCTATATTATATGGGTACGCAGGACAATGGCACACTTAGAAGAACAGCAGGTTCAACATTCACTCATGTAGAAAAAAATGATGGCGGCAATTGTATGATAGATTACACCAATTCACAAAATGTATATGCTACCTATCAGCAAGGGTTTCTAGTTAAAAGTACAAATGGCGGCAATTCATTCGACTCGATAAACCCTCCCGGAAGCGGAGCATGGGTATCTCCACTTTTAATGGACCCCTCAGATCCGAATATCATATTTATTGGAAAGTATGATCTATTCAGATCAAACTCGGGAGGCTCAGCCGGTTCATGGGTTAATCTGGGGAAACCAGCAGGCACGGTTCATTATATTGAGATGGCACAGGGTACCGACAATCGAAACCGCATGTATGCCACCTTTGGACCTGAAAACTTTTATCGGACGAATGATGCCCTCATACCCTCTGGAAATGCAAATTGGACTTCTATCCTTCCAGGACTTCCACCGGAATGGATTTCTGGAATCGCAGTCAATCCGGATAATGCTAATCATGTCTTTGTTGTCTTTTCAGGGTATAATGATGGTCAGAAAGTCTTCAGCTCTACCAACAGCGGAAATGCAGGAAGCTGGGTGAATATTACAGGTAGTCTCCCCAATGTTCCTGTCAACTGTATTCGATACCATGATAATGGCTTGGGAAACAATTCGCTTTATATTGGAACCGATATTGGTGTGTTTTATCGGGATGATGACCTTGGAGACTGGATATTCTTTAGCAATAACTTACCGGTTACTATAGTGCTTGACCTTTTTATCAATACAGCCTCAAATATAATCGCAGCAGGCTGCTATGGCAGAGGCCTCTGGATTTCAACTTTGTATACAGATTGTTCTTCGACCTTGAATCTGACAAATCCTTCGGGCAGCCCGATAGGTGGTGTTAGGTATTTTTCAGCCAGCCAGTCAATCGAAAGCACCGCAGAACACAGAAAAGATTTGGGCACAGAAATACATTACACGTCAGGAAATTTTATTGATTTAAACCCAGGCTTTAGTCTTGGTGGTATTGCTTATTTTGATGCCAAAATCGGATCCTGTCCACCGATCTTAGACCCTCCAAATGTAATGGGTAGTCCACAAAATAGAAATGAAAATCTCAATCGCTGGAAAGATGCCTTACTTCAGAAGAAAAGTGTACCCAATGAAGTAATTCCAATTCAGAAGAAATAGAATTTTAATTACCTCCGGCTTGAAAACCATGGTAATTCAATTCATGGATTGAAAGTCAGTTTTTTCGCGAACATTACCGGAAAGATGGAGCTTTATATGCTATGCCCTTTGTTCTACTCGTGCTTAGCGGAGTCGACTTTTGCTCAATACACAAACCTCACCGAATTCTTATTTCCCTTCCCATCATCCTCAATCACCGGATTGGCGGGATCAGTGATCCATTTTCCATCGATGATAAACTTATAGGTTTGTTTGCCGCCGAAAAGTGTGACCGAAGCCGTCCAACCATTTCCACTCCGCGACATCAATGTCTTTTTCTCATTCCAATTGTTGAAAGATCCAGTCAGGTAGACTTCTTTCGCATCCTCATATCCCTTTAGATTAAATGTCACAGGAGACGTGACGAAGAGGACAGAGTTAAAAGTGGAATGTTCATTCTTTACTTTTTCTTTGTTGACCGGATCATGCATCCATTCTCCATCGACGATAAACTTATACTCATATCTACCGGGAGGAAGCTCAGCATTAAGTTTCCAGCCTTCTGGCACTTTATTCATTTTCAACTCCTGCTCATTCCAACCATTGAATGAACCGGCGAGGATGACCTGGTTTGCACTATAATGCTCATTGAGGAAGAATTTAATATTACCATCTTCTACGATTTTGATGACTGACAAATCCACTTTGTACACATCCTTGAGGAAGTCGTCCTGAAACTGGCGCTTGATCACCTGTCCTTCGGTATCGGCTATCAACCGTTCGTTGATGATGTACCGGAAGTCAAGCGGAAACGCATCATTAAAATCCTGTATCCGCTTCCGCAATTCATAGGTGAACTCATCACGCTTCGCCATCTTCCACCCTTTCTTATTCCAGTTATTAAACTCACCGGTGATGGCGACCTCATAGATCCCCAAGTCAGCAAAGTCAACTTTCAGTGCATTCTCCCCGAGCAGGGCCTTGGCATAATTGCGCACATCAAAGACAAATACCACATCCTCTCCTTCAAAATAATAGGGTTTGTTCCCTTCCTGAGCTTTACAGGAAATAGTGGCGAGCACCCAGGTGAGCACCAGGAAAATGAATCTGACGATATTTATTATTCTTCCTCTCATGACTTTATGACCTCACCAGGTCGAAAAAATAGAGCTTTCTTTTCTGATAATTGATCAATACCCTTCTTTTTTTAAGAAATTCATATCCGAGCACTCCCTGCACATTGACGTCAAAGGACTGGTTGATCTCATCCAGACTCGTCAACAAGGTGTTCATTTTTTCTGAATATTGATTACCACAATGTACTTCATTGAGCACCCCGGCCAGGACTTCCACCTCCTTTGTGCCCACGCCCAGCAGATTGACCCGTTTGATGATGGTAAACTTATCCATCACCTTGCGGTTGACCTGTCGGTCGATCAGGTTAAGTTCCGCTCCTGAATCCAGTATCATCTTCAATCGTACACCATTGACCTTAGTATCCACAATGATAAGGTGATGCCGGAGTTCAAAATCCATACTGTCATAAGGTATTTCATAGGGTGCTAATATATCCATACGGATTCCCCTTTTATTGACTCTGGTCAGTACGATGACTTTGCTCTGGAAATCGATAAACACCTCAAAGTCCTGATAGACATCGTGACCGAGAATGCCGATCAACCTGATATTTTTCTTGAGTTCGATATGATGCAGGTCAACCAGATGGGCCTGTAAATTCCTTAAGACTAACTGATCGAGTTGCAGGCTATCCACCCGCTTTTCAATCACAGCATTGACCAACCCTGTATTCCCGACGGCAGCGATGGCACGCCCATTGGCCCCTGCTTCAAAATATTCTTTGTTCAGCACCAACTTTTCAGACCCGGTATCGAGCATAAAAAAGCCGGTGACCGTATCCACCTTTGCTTCCACCATGATCAGTTGGCCCACCAGGGTAAATGGGATATAGATGGTATTGACATCTGCAATTGCTGCCTGGGGGAATGACAGATTGCACAGCATGCCGCCAGCAGGGTCAATCTCTGGCCTTCCGCCGGCAAAACCATTGACCATTATCATCATGCAAGCACAGGAAATCATAGCCCGGATGGACCATGAAGAAGTAAATCCTGTTGCACTGATTGCAGGCATGGTGTGGCTTGACGTCAGATTTTACTCAAAATACTATAAACGTACTTTCTGATAGATACATTTTATAGGATGATTGCACACCTGACGACAGACACACATGGAAAATGGATGAGAAATGCTGGCAAGTTCAAATTGGAACGCTATGTCATTTCGTGATAATATTTCGCACGTCGAAGCGCAGCGCAGATCCCGCCCCGCATGGGCAGCGGGAGAGGGCACGGAGTACACGGAGATATTTTATCAACGTTCGATGGAAATCCCTATCTCTTCTCCATCCATCCATTCCACCTTACTATCTCCCGTATTGCCTGTCTCTAATGAAAGTGCCAGAGTCTCCGTCCTGATATACTCACCGAACTTCTGAATAGCCGACTCAATACCTTCAAGTGCTTCCACTTTCACATGGATCCGATCCGTCACATTCAACCCACTGCTCTTCCTTAGGTTCTGGATCCGGTTGACCAGCTCACGTGCAGTGCCTTCTGAGATCAGTTCATCATCGAGCGTCACATCCAGCGCCACCGTGATGCCATCTTCAAAAGCTACTTGCCATCCCGGGATATCCTCAGAAATCACTTCGAGGTCCTCACGCTCAAGAGCATATTCCTCACCTTCCACATTGATCGTCAAGACACCTCCCTTTTCAAATTTTGCAATCGCTTCCTGATCCAGCGATTGGATAATTTCGGCTGCGACTTTCATGTTTTTTCCGAGTCGCTTGCCAAGGGATTTAAAATTAGCTTTCGCTTTTTTACTCACCATACCGGCTGTGTCGGTGATGTATTCAATCTCCTTGACATTGACTTCAGAAAGGATCAACTCCTTCACTTGTTCAATATCTGATTGGAATTGATCATCCAACACGGGTAATAAAATGCGGCGCAATGGAAGGCGAACCCTCAGTTTTTCCTTTTTACGGATGGATAAGATCAACGAACTGATGTGCTGGGCATAATCCATTCGTCGCAGCAATCCTTCATCCAACAAATCATGCGCCGGCAGTGGAAGATCCGTCAGGTGTACACTCTCCGGATGTTTTCCAGAAGATGCAGTCAAGCTGCGGTACAGCCAATCACTAAAGAATGGTGCTACCGGTGATATCATTTGCGAAATCACCATCAGGCATTCATGCAATGTAGCATAGGCAGCACGCTTGTCATCTGACAACTCACCTTTCCAGAAACGCCTGCGGTTGAGACGCACATACCAATTTGACAAATGATCATTGACAAACACTTCGATACGACGGCATGCGGTGGTCACATCAAAAACATCCATATCCGCCTGATAGGCATCTATGAGAGAATGTAACCTGGACAATATCCATCGATCGATCTCCGGACGCTGGTCCACAGGCATCACGCCAGCATCATCTGCGTTCCACTTGTCGAGATTGGCATAGAGTGCAAAGAAGGAGTATGTATTATATAAGGTAGAGAATAATTTACGCGTACTTTCTACAATTCCTTCTTCGTCAAACTTAAGGTTGTCCCATGGCTGTGCATTGGAGAGCATATACCAACGGGTAGCATCCGCGCCATACTTCGCTATAGTCTTAAACGGATCAGCAGCATTGCCCAGACGTTTTGACATCTTCTGCCCGTTCTTATCGAGCACAAGACCATTAGAGACTACATTTTTGAATGCAACAGAATCAAACGCCATCGTCGCGATGGCATGCAGTGTAAAAAACCATCCACGTGTCTGGTCAACACCTTCTGCAATAAAATCAGCAGGATAGTTTTGTTTGAATTTTTCTACATTTTCAAAGGGATAATGCCACTGCGCATACGGCATCGCCCCGCTGTCAAACCACACATCGATCAAATCTAATTCACGTTTCATCGGGAGCCCATTGGATGAAACCAATATGATATCATCAATAAATGGCCGGTGCAAATCTCCAGGAACAACCTGCGTCATGTTCAAAGCCTCGTTGGCAGCATCGATTTCTCTGGCAAGCAGAGTAATGGAACCAATGCATTTTTCTTCTGCTCCGTCTTCCGTGCGCCATATATTCAATGGTATGCCCCAGAACCTTGATCTCGACAGATTCCAGTCCTGCAGGTTTTCAAGCCAGTTGCCAAATCGCTTCTCTCCTGTATGTGCAGGCTTCCAGTTGATGGTCTTATTGAGTTCAATCATCCGGTCCTTGCAGACCGTTGATTTGATAAACCAACTGTCCATCGGATAATACAAGACGGGTTTATCTGTCCGCCAGCAATGCGGATAGTTGTGTTCATATTTCTGAACATTCAATGCTTTGCCTTCGGTCTTAAGCTGGATTGCGATATCGATATCCACGGCAATATATCCAGGCTCATCTTTATAGTCTTTGACATAGCGACCGGAATAGGGTCCAACGTTCTCTTTAAACTTTCCAGTCTGGTCCACGAGCGTAAGTGTGCCAACACCATTTGCCTTCGCAACACGTTGGTCATCCGCACCGAAAGAAGGGGCAGTATGCACGATACCTGTACCATCCGATGTAGTAACATGATCGCCCGTCAACACGAGGTATGCATCCGTGCCTCCAAGTAAGGGTTCGATTTCATTGCCAAAATCCAGTAAAGGTTCATAGCGTATGCCCTTCATCTGGCTCCCTTTAAAAGCGACTGACTGACCTTCGACAGTGGATTGATTTTTTCCACCAAACCATGAAGGCACCAATGCTTCCGCGAGCACCACACTCACTGGTGTGTGTGTATATGGATTTGAAGTTTTGATTTTGATATAACTGATGTCAGGACCTGCACTCAATGCAGTGTTCGATGGCAAGGTCCATGGTGTGGTAGTCCATGCTGCAATCCGTACATCTTCATTCGCATCATCAAATAGAAAAGATGACTCTTCATTTTTAATCACCTTAAATAAAGCAACAACAGTTGTGTCCTTCACCTCTTTATACGCACCGGGCATATTGAGCTCATGTGAACTCAGTCCTGTTCCTGCGGCGGGAGAATATGGTTGAATGGTATACCCTTTATAGAGCAGTCCTTTGTCATACATCTTCTGGAGAAGGAACCACACAGATTCGATGTAATCATTTTCATAGGTGATGTATGGATTATCCAGGTCCACCCAATACCCCATCTTACGTGTGATGTCATCCCATTCCGCTTTATGGAGCATGACCGTTTCGCGGCATTTGATATTGTAGTCTTCGATAGAAATCGATTTTCCAATATCATCTTTTGTGATGCCGAGTTCTTTTTCTACACTCAACTCGATCGGCAGACCATGCGTATCCCATCCGCCTTTGCGCTCTACCCGATATCCTTTGAGCGTATGATATCTGCAAAAGAGATCCTTAATAGCCCTGGCCATGACGTGATGGATACCGGGCATACCATTGGCACTCGGAGGGCCTTCGTAAAAAACCCATCGTTTGTCCTCAGGACGCTGGTTGACACTTTTATCAAAAATGTTGTTTTCGTCCCACCACTTCAGCATCTCCTGATCGATGGCTGGGAGGTTCATTCCTTTATATTCCGGATATAGACTCATGTAGGATATCAGTGTTTTTAATTATAAGAGCCCCGACTGTAATCTGACGGGGCTCTTATAAGCTCAGATTACTTTGTTCTGTTATTTGATAATAATATGGATTATCGTTGCATTCATCAGGGGTGCAAAAATAGTAAAAAGCAGAGAGCATAGTCCTACAAACCCCCTACCCCCTGAAAGGGGGTGTTGATTTCTCTTAAGCGTTCATTACCTCAGTTCCTCCAAATGGTTATAGATCAATTGGTTTATAACATCTCCCCCTTTCAGGGGGTAGGGGGTCGGATGAAGCTTTCCCTATGCTCTCTGCCCTATGCCCTCTGCCTTTTCATCAACAGGTAAATCATCCCCACAATACCCATGACAATCAACAGCCCGGCGACATACTCCGCCTGCGTCGCTTCCATGCCAAGGATTGATATATCCGGATTGGTACGGATCTTTTCGATAAAGAAACGCTCGATACCATTGAGCAAGACATATAAAAAGAAGAGCATACCGGCTACTTTGAAACGTTTGCGCAGTGCCCATAGGATACCAAAGATGATGAGCGAAAAGAAGGTCTCATATAAAGGTGTCGGATACACGGCTTCTCCCAGTTGACGGCAATAGTCCCAGAGACATCCTTCGATCTGGACACCATCGTTAAGCACATTGTGGGGATAGGTATACGCCCATGCCCAGTCAGGAAGAAACCACCAGCCTGGTGTCGGTGCTGTGTTGACGATACCCCAGTCGCCATCGCCTGAAAACTGGCATCCAAGTCGTCCGACGGCATATCCCATGATCAAGGCAGGGGCGACAGCATCCATTACATGAATGGGTTTCATTCCCTTCCGATAGATATACCAATAGACGGTGATAAAAGCCAGTATCAAACCTCCATAGATGGCCAGGCCGCTTCCGCTAAGTAACTGATCTAATGGATCCTTGATAAAAGCCTTGATATTTTCTTCGCTCTCGATGATCGAAAACAGACGTGCACCTATAATCCCCGAAATCGCTGCGAGGATCGTGATGTCCCCGATCCGGTGATGGGGCAAGACTTTCACCTCCTTGATCAGTGGCTTGGCCAGGGCTCGCTTTTTGGCGTCCCAATATTTGAAAAACCCAAATCCAGCGGCTGCAACAATACCCCATAACCAGATACCTTTGCCGGAAAGGATGATGCTGGCCGGATCTGGCCTGAATTCTTCGAAATGTTGTGCTATATAAGGTAGCTTGAAACCAATGATAAAGCCAAACAGTGCATTGGTGGCAATCTCCTGCCAGGTGGCCGGAAACCCAATGCGCTCTTTTTCAGTAAATCCAAGCAATAATCCTTCTTTCTCTTTCCGTTTAAGTTCCAGATTGAGCACGTAAGCACTGGCGATAAAGGCCAGGATGAGGAAAACACCAAATGTCTTGAGTACACTGAGCCAGTTGTCAGGTGCGGTGCCAAGTAAGTCATGAAACAAATAGGAAAGATCCGGATACATAGCAGGTTATGGTCAGTGATAGATGCAGGAGCGAAAATAAGCTAACTTTGCAGAGCATCTCCCCCTTCAACGTAATTCTCAAAATGAATATTTGCATCAGGCATATTGGTGTGGCTTGTCTTTGTTATATGTTTTCATATAGCATTGCCACTGCACAGGTTGGTTTTAATGCCATAATCGGGATGGAAGCATGGTCCTTTAAGGATGAAGCGGAGATGACCGGACAGTCCAAACATCCTGGTCAGATGATAGGGTTTGATGTCTTCGTCGAAGACAACCGGTTTGTTTTTGTGCCGGGATTCCATTATCACCGCATTTCGCTCCAGAATGAAGACCAGAGCTTCAGTTTTGATCTGAGTGAGCATCATCATGCCCATTATTTTATGATCCCGCTGACGGCGGGATACAAACTGACAAAAGATGCTATCGTCAATCTGTCTGCCGTAGGTGGTGGAGAAGTTGTTTTCTTCTATGATGTCGATGACAACAACCTTGGGTTTGATGACAATGGATTCATCGGTGTCTCGACCAATCTGACAGCCATGCTTCATGCTGAAATGTTTTCCTTCCTGACTGCTGAAGTAAAGTATCACTACGGATTACAACCTACTTTAAAGAGCAGGGATGATTCGAAGTTGAGGGGATGGACGCTGGCGATGGGGGTGAGGTTTTGATTTCTTAACCCCTAAATCCCCTAAAGGGGACCTCATTACTTAGAGTCGTTACTCCCACGACCGCAGGCGGAAAAAATCGTTGGGCTATGGTTGCACCTTAGCCCGCGTACGTCAAATCAAAAAGATCATTATCAAGGCAATACTCAAAGTAGCCGTTTTTAACGGCGGGTAGGAATAAAAAATAAAGTTGGGCGTAGGTTGACCTACGTCCGCGTATGATAAATCAAAAAGATCATTGTCAATGTAGTAATCAATGTAGCCGTTTTTAACGGCAAGTAATAGAGCAAGCTCAACCTCACGATCGACAGATCCCGCGTTGTCGTTTCGGCTCCGCTCAACGACCGGAATAATTACACCGACGAACAGCTTCTGTTTTTGATTTAACTCGTTCGACAATTGTACAGTGTTAATTTCGCCTCCGCTCAATGAACTAATATTTTTGCTAGATCATTTTTGGAAGACGTTGAGCGAAGTCGAAACGTCAATGTGTACAAGCTGTAGGTCACTGGAAATCAAAAAATAGGGGCTCGTGACATCCGATAAGTTCCGGTCGTTGAGCGTAGCCGAAACGACAATGTGTGCTACGACAGGCAATATTTATTTCTAATTTCGTCACTGAAAATTCCACCCACCATGTCCGACCCAACCCCCGACACCTTTCATCCCGCCGACCGGAAAGAATGGCGGCAATGGCTGATCATTCATCATCATGTTCAGTTATCTGTATGGGTGGTTTATTATAAAGTAAAAACGGGTCAACGTGGGCTGTCATG
>JANNSS010000063.1:0-5412 GCA_031402955.1 Saprospiraceae bacterium | reverse complement strand
AAAAGGATGAAAAACTATTATCCCCTTGCTTTAAACAACGAATGGCATTACCGGCAAAAAGACGGTAGTACGTATACCAACAAAGTGACTGCTGTGAATGGCCATGAATTTACCATGCACAATAGTGCGGCGAATACAAGTAGCATGGTTACGATGGAAAACCATCAGATGACAACAGATGGCCTTGAGAAAGGTAATTTTCAATTATGGTTGCCCAATGACCTGGAGATTGGAAAAAAATGGACCGTCAGCTTCAAAGCCAATGGACTTGATTGCCTGCTCCTCATGACTGTCAAAGAAACAGGCACAAGCAAAGAAGTCGCAGGTAAAGTATACAACGATGTCCTGTGCATTGAAGCAGAAAGCCAGCTCATCATGAACGGTAGCCAGATGGCCATCAACTTTTTTACCCAGTACTATTATGCAGAAGGCGTAGGATTGATTTTGACCACATCATCTGCCGGAGACATCCACGAGCTTACAGATTACAAGCTTCATTAACCATTTACCCCTAAATCCCCTAAAGGGGACCTAATGTTTAAAATATAGAAATCACAATCTTGAGCTTAGGTTAAACCTAAGCTCGCGTCCGCGAGATCAAAAAAATCATGCTCCAGGTAAAAATTTGTGCAGCCGTTTTTAACGGCTGGAAAAAGTCCTATTCTTCCCAGGAACCTTTACATATAGGATCTTTAGCATTTAGCCCCTTAAGCCTGTTGAGCGATTTATTTTTTATTCGCCTTCACCACAGCCTTCGTCCTTTTTAGCGGGGTTAAAACCCCGCTTTACAAAATCGGTCGTGCCTACGGCACTTGCATCGATGATTTGTAATCATCGATCTTTTTAGAAATATTTGATGATGCATGCTTCTTAAACCTCTTAGGCCTCTTTAGCCTTTTAACCTTTTGCCCCTTAGCCTTAGCCTCAGCCTTAGCCTTTTATTTCTACATCCATCTTCCCTGCCAGATCAAGCAGAAAAGCATACTCAAGTGCAATCTCCCTAAACTGCCTGAAACGCCCAGAAGCTCCACCATGTCCTGCATCCATATTGGTATGAAGTAGCAAAGGATTCTTATCCGTTTTCATCTCCCTCAGACGAGCCACCCACTTAGCCGGTTCCCAGTATTGCACTTGAGAATCATGGAGACCTGTCGTCACCAGCATCGGAGGATAGTTTTTCGCTTCTATATTATCGTATGGAGAGTAGGTCATCATATAATCGTATGACTCCTTTTCTTTCGGATTACCCCACTCATCAAATTCTCCTGTAGTCAATGGAATACTCTCATCAAGCATCGTCGTCACAACATCTACAAACGGAACAGCAGCAACAATGCCTGCCCACATGTCCGGTGCCATATTAACCACAGCACCCATCAATAAACCTCCCGCTGAGCCGCCCATGGCAAATAACTTCTTAGGATCAGCATACTTATTGTCCGTCAGGAATTTACCACAATCAATGAAATCATTAAAGGTATTTTTCTTCTTGAGCAATTTCCCATCCTCGTACCACTGACGACCCATTTCTTCTCCACCACGTATGTGCGCGATCGCAAATACAAACCCACGGTTGAGCAAACTCAAGCGCGATGCACTGAAGTTAGGATCCATACTGGCACCATACGAACCATATCCATAAAGCAAACAGGGACTTGTTCCATCAATTGGCGTGTCTTTGTGATACACGATGGAAACCGGCACTTCAACTCCATCCCTTACTTTCGCCATCACCCGTTCACTTCGGTAATCCGCGGCATCAAATCCACCTAATACCTCCTGCTGTTTTAGCATTGTTTTTTCCTTTGACTTCATGTTGTAGTCATAGGTCGTATTAGGCGTTGTAAGGGATTGAAAGTTCAATCGGAGAATATCGGTGTCAAACTCTGGATTGGTGGATGCGAAAGCAACATAAGCCTTCTCTCCAAACTCAATATAATGTTCCTTTCCAGCAGCGGGGATAACACGTAATTGTGTAATACCTGCTTTGCGTTCACTGAGGACCAGGTAATCTTTAAACACATCCATCCCTTCCAATAATACATCATTCCGGTTTCCGATCACTTCTGTCCAGTTTTCTTCACTGGTGGCAGTAATCGGTGTCTTCATCAAACGGAAGTTTTTTGCATCCTTGTTGGTACGCACATACCAGATATCATTGAAGTGTTCGATGCCATATTCAAGTCCACGCTTACGAGCCTGAAACATCTTCAACTCTCCATCCGGTTTATCTGCATCCATATAGCGGTATTCCTGACTCATTGTAGAATAGGAACCGACTACGATATATTTTTTGGACTTAGTCTTATAGACAAAGGCCCCAAAGGTTTCATCTTTTTCTTCATAGACCACCATGTCACTGGAGGCTGGTGTTCCGATCCGGTGTTTCCAGATTTTATAATCCCGCAGTGTGGCATCTTTGGAGGTATAGAAAATAGTCTTATTGTCTTCTGCCCATGTTGCACTGCCACCGGTATTCGGAATAATATCAGTTAACATTTCACCTGTCGACAGGTCTTTGATCTTGAGTGTATAGATTCTTCTGCTGAGCGTATCCTCTCCATAGACGAGAAGCTTGTTATCAGGACTCACACTTCGGCCACCGATCGCGTAGTAATCAAATCCCTTGGCCAGTTGATTGACATCAAGCATGATTTCTTCTGTCGCCTCCATCGTACCCTTGCGACGACTATGGATGGCATATTCTTGTCCTTCTTCATAGCGTGTGATATAGAAGTACCCATTTTCTTTATACGGCACAGACATATCCGTTTGTTTGATACGGCCGACCAGCTCATTGTAGAGTTTCTCCTGAAATCCTTTGGAATGCGATAGCATGGTATCCAGGTATTGATTTTCAGACGTCAGATAGTCAATGACCTCAGGATTCTCCCTTTCGTTGAGCCAATAATATGGATCCTGACGCACATCACCGTGAGCTGTCAGTTCTTTTGGCTTTTTGGTGGCAGCAGGTGGAGCTATTTGTTTTTCGGTCATACTCATTAATGGGCTTGACACAGTATCGGATTGATCTGTGGCCGTTTTGCAGAATGTCAGGGTAGAAACTACCAGGAGGCCTCCAAGAAGGCCGGCGGCAAAGGTGAGATTTTTTATCATGGGGTCAAATGATTTCATAAAAAACGGGTGGATTGTATTTTAAAAGAGAAAACAGCGTGAATACAGGAATTTATAAGGGTTTAAATGTACTGAAGTCCTTTTGTCCAAAAAGGCTCTTTGAAAAAGTACTCCTATAAATTCTGCCAATCGGTAAGATCGTAAGGCGGTATGCCCTCACTTATCGACAACTTTGTCTATTCCATTGAGCATCGACAGTAAATCCAGGCTGCTTTTATACAAACTTTGTGTTCATCCTCAGGGTCATAAAGGCTACTTCTGCTACCTTTGGGGTTCATAAAATATGCTTCGTATGTCAGCACAAACGACTTCAAAGATCATCATGGTACGCCCGGCAGCCTTCGGATACAATACAGAGACGGCAGCCAACAACACATTTCAACACGTTCCTGATATGGACAATGAAGTTGTAAAGAAACTGGCCATTGAAGAATTTGACCGGTTGGTGGGACTCCTGACGGCAGAGGGCGTCGATGTCAATGTCATTCAGGACTCAGCTGTCCCGGTGACCCCGGATGCTATTTTTCCTAACA
This sequence comes from Saprospiraceae bacterium, assembly GCA_031402955.1. Lineage (GTDB taxonomy): Bacteria > Bacteroidota > Bacteroidia > Chitinophagales > Saprospiraceae > Opimibacter. The sequence goes on along the minus strand of JANNSS010000063.1, from coordinate 1,744 downwards.
ACTGGATATCATTCCATGAAGATGGTACGATCGTTACCTATCCGATGTTTGCAAGCCTCAGACGCCAGGAAAGGAGAGAGGAAATCATACAGGATCTGGAATCAGATTATACTATCCTGCAACGATTGGATTTTGAACGCCATGAAGCTCAAGATCTTTTTCTGGAAGGTACCGGTAGTATGGTCCTTGATCGTGTGAATAGAATCGCCTATGCGTGCCTGAGTCCCAGAACAGATCCTACGATTTTAGATAAGTGGTGTCGAATGATGGACTATACACCATTTACGTTTATAGCCAGATATCATGAGCAGGAAATATATCACACGAATGTGATGATGGCCATTGGTGATGGGATCAGCCTGGCCTGCTTTGAGGTAATTGAAGCTCCCCTTGGGGAAGAACTCTCTGCTCACCTGGCATCCTATGGAAGAGAAGTCGTCACCTTGAGGGCTGACCAGATAGGATCTTTTGCAGGAAATATGCTAGCTATTCGAAATACCAGTGGTGAGCAACTCATGGTCATGTCACGTGCTGCTCATCAGAGTCTGGATGCAGATCAACTTACGATCATCGAACGTCATGCAAGAATCGTATCAAGTGATGTGCATACGATTGAAACAATTGGTGGGGGTAGTGTGAGATGCATGATTGCTGAGAACTTCCTGCCTCATAAATAATTTTCTTCCATAGGAAAAACCTTCATTTGTTTTGTTGCCTGTGCGACATTTAAGTATTTTTTGAAGGAAAGGTTTACAATCTTTTGATCTTGATAAGTGATTTACATGCAGTACCTCGATATACCTTTGCGCAATTCAATCACATGTATAAATACTTGAATATGAGAATAATGCTACTTGCTTTCTCCCTGATGATGTCATTTGTCTCCTTTGGGCAAGGGACAACTACCGGGTCCATTACAGGAAAGATTACGGATATCAATGGGATGACCTTACCCGGGGTAACCGTAATTGCCACACACACTCCTTCAGGAACCACAATGGGGACTGTTACTAATGAAGAAGGCTTTTTTCGTCTTGAAAACCTCCGGGTAGGAGGTCCTTACACGGTGAAAGCCACCTATATAGGGTTTGGCGAAGTTGCCCTGGAAGGAATTGACCTCCGAATAGGGGAATCTCAGAAGTACGACTTTGAAATGTCCGAAACTATTACCGAGCTGACAACAGTTGAAGTGGTTGCTTCTGCTGGCAATACAGGAGAGAATGCAGGTGCCAGCACCCATATTTCTACTGAAGCGATCGAGAGAATGCCAACACTCAACAGGGATATTGATGATTTCCTGCGCTTAACACCTCAGGCCTCTGGATATAGTGATGGCACCTCCTTTGGCGGTATGAACAACAGGTATAATGCAATTTATATCGACGGGGCTGTCAACAACGATGTTTTCGGTATTTCCAGTTCAGGAACAAACGGCGGACAAACAGGAATTTCACCATTCTCCATTGATATCATCGACCAGTTCCAGGTTGCGATCTCGCCTTATGATGTTGCATTAGGTGGATTTGCTGGTGCTGCAGTTAATGCGGTAACTAAATCGGGAACCAATAAGTTTGCAGGCACAGCGTATTACTTTATGCAAAACGAGAGCCTTGTAGGAAAGACAAATCAACAAGTACTTGACAGGACCACTGCAGATGATCAGCCGACCAAGGTCGCTGAATTCAACAAATCTACTTACGGAGCTTCCTTGGGAGGACCTATCATCAAGGACAAGCTCTTCTTT
>JANNSS010000062.1:0-2025 GCA_031402955.1 Saprospiraceae bacterium | reverse complement strand
AACATTAAAAAGTGAAAAGTGAAAAGTGAAGAGTGAAAAATGAAAAGTGAAATGGGAATTGAAAATGGGTATTTTTGATTTTCTGCCTTTATAGATACATTGCCTGGCTATGAGTATAAAAGACATGCCTGTTTTATTGCTTTTGCTGACCACGTTTCTCCTCGTGGTAGTCTCTATTGAGCTAGGATACAGGATTGGTGCAGCAATAAAGAAAAGACGTGAGGTCGAATTGGAATCTACAGTTTCTTCCATTTCCGGCTATGTACTTGCGCTCCTGGCCTTTATCATCGCATTTACTTTTGGTATCGTCACTGATCGGTATCAGACCCGCAAGGAACTTGTTCGTGAAGAAGCTAATCTACTTCGAACCGCATGGGTTCGAGCAGATTTTCTGCCCGACTCCGATCGTGTAGAAGCGAAAAATCTCATCAGACAATATACAAGCCTGCGCATCGATGCAGTAAAATCAATGGATCCTAGAAAGGTAAAGGAAGCAATGTTGGAATGCCGTGATATCGAACATCAGCTTTGGGAGATGGCCGTGAACAATGCTCGAAAGGATATGAATTCTGATGTTGCCGCCTTGTATATCGAATCACTCAATGATGTTGCCAACATCAATGCATCCAGAGTCGTCGTTGGATTGCACACCCGTATTCCTGAAGGAATTTGGGAAGTGCTCCTGATCCTCACGCTGCTAGCTATGTTTTCAGTGGGATATCAGGCAGCCATTGTAGGATCCAGGAGATCATGGGCCACGCTCATCATGGCACTTTCCTTTTCACTCGTGATCGTTATGATCGAAACACTCGATCGTTCGCATACCAGCCTGATACCTGTCTCGCAGTTTCCTATGGAATATCTTCTGGAGAGCTTGAAGGAAATTAAATAAATCAACTTTTTAACTAGACTTCTCCCGATTGAAAATCAATACAAACTTTCTGATGCGGATTTATTTCGTGCTCTACTGTGTGATGGTAATCGCATGGGGTTGTAGCAATGCAGTTGAAAGTGAGAATGCATTTTCAAAGGAAAGCACCTACGTAGGTTCGGCATCCTGCAAAACATGCCATGAATCAGCCTACCAGGACTGGCAGAAATCTGATCACTTCCTCGCGATGCAGCCCGCCAATGATTCAACGGTACTGGGTGATTTTAATAACACAAGCTATTCAGGAGATGGTGTCACCAATTCATTTTTTAGAAAGGAGGGTAAATTCTATATCAATACCCAGGGTGATGACGGGCTCAATCATGATTTTGAAGTGCTCTATGTGTTTGGATATTTCCCATTACAACAGTACCTGATTGCTTTTCCAGGGGGGCGATTGCAATCCACCAGAGTCAGCTGGGATTCAAGAGACAAGAAATGGTTTCATCAGTATGCAGGTCGGGTGGTTCACCATGCCGACTGGCTGCATTGGACGGGGAACAGTCAGAACTGGAATACGATGTGTGCATCATGCCACTCAACAGACTTGCAAAAAAACTATGATGAGCAGGCCGATGACTACACTACAACATGGAAAGAAATCAATGTGAGTTGTGAGAGCTGCCACGGTCCCGGAAGCAGTCATATTGCGTACATCAATTCAAGTCAATATCAGAAGGGCAATCGGGTTGTAAACGCTGGCTTGTTTTATGGCCGGGATACCTTGTCACAGTTGCAGTTGAATACGTGTGCTGCTTGTCATGCACGCAAATCAGATGTGGCACCGGATCTGCTCCGATCGGATGAGATCATGGATGACCTGATTCCACAAGTACTCACCAATGAATTATACTTTGCGGACGGCCAGATCATGGAAGAAGATTATGAATATGGTTCGTTTACGCAAAGCAAGATGTTCTATAATAATGTCCGCTGTACAAGCTGCCACAATCCACATTCGGGGAAGCTTAGATTAGAAGGAAATAATTTATGTCTGAGTTGTCACAAGCCTGATTATAACACAAAGGCACATCATTTTCATGAGGTGGATACAGAAGGAGCTCAATGCATCAATTGTCATATGGTGTCAAGGA
>JANNSS010000061.1:0-15955 GCA_031402955.1 Saprospiraceae bacterium | reverse complement strand
AATCATCCTCCAGTGAATTTTTTATAATTGGATAGATTTCGTCAAGCCATGCTTGTTCGCCGGTCACTTTATAGATCTCCCAGGCTGCAATAGCCCACACAACTCTGTCAGAAGAAACAGGCCATGCGCCACCAGAACCTGTGTCCTGCACGATTCGGCCGCGGTTTACTTTTTTACGCAGACTTATTTTAGCAACTTCAGGTTCGTGATAAGCGAAAGCGAGAATGATGCTGTAACTGATATCGCGGGTCCATACCCCACCCCACTTTGCTCCTGTCCGAAAGGTGCTGTCAGCTTCAATGTTTTTAGTGGCTTCTTCAACCGATAGATTAAACAATGCATCCACAATCGGTTGTTCCGAAGTATACTTCGCACGACTTGAAATATCTGTTGACAATTGCCATTCCTTATCCTGGATGCCCACCTCATTGTATGGATTAAACTTTACGGTAAGCGTGTACAAACCCGCCTCACTGGTTGGCTGTAATTTCAATCCCTTCTCATCCAATCCGACGAAGTCCCATGAAAGGGGCAATGAAGCTCCTGCGACATAAAATCCTTTAAAATCATTTTTCGCTACCCTGGAACCATCATAGGCTTCGAAATAGCCTTTCTCTTCAAACTGCTTTAACACCGCAGACATATCCACCCGAAAAGTATATTCATAGTTGACCGGCAGGTAGGTGGATGGCATATCCGGCAAGGGTTGTGGGGTTTCTCCAAACTTCACAATCGGTGATTCTCGTTCATCGCCGATCAGCACCCAATGATCTGAGCCGGGAGGCATTTCATTATCTTTTTCGTTGATACTGATCTTAAACTTGATCAGCCTGGAGAACGTAGAACTTGCCGGGCTTCTGTAATTCGAGGTGATATGTGTAGGGGATAGAATCCTGGCTACGTTGGTTCCCTGGACGACGCTGTCTTTATACACTGTAAATGCTTCAGAAGTGTACAATGCTGTTTCTTCTTTCATAGGAGGATTGCAGGAGAGGGAAAAGGCGAAGGCGGAGGCGAAGGCGAAGTAAAAGGCGAAGGCGGAGTGTGTTGCCTTCGCGAAATGGCTTCGGTAACCGGGTAGGGATAGCAGCATTTTAATGGGTAGTTGAATCCATTTAAAAAGAGGTAGAAAAATCAGGAGCGCAAGTGAAAACTTGCTGTCGCACAAGCGTAAGTGAACTTATGCTTAACAGTTCGCACCAGGATAAAATTACTCCTTAGAGACAATCCCGGTGACAAAGTAATCGGTGTCGCCACTCCAGGGAAGGTGATTTCGTTTTTGTTCATATTGGACAGTGATATTCTTGCCTTCCAGTTCAAACATCTTCTTAGCTACCGCTTCATCCTTGACAGAGAAATAAAATTTTTCTGAGGAAATGGTGGAGTTGCCGGTGCTGGTGAGGCTGTTCATGATCAGTTCGCCTTCATAGGTCTTAAACACACTTCCCTTCTTCGAAAACTTTTGGAGTGTTCCTGCGCGGTTGCCTTCGCTATAGGTATTAAAGTAATTCCAGTAGAACATAAAGGAAGCGATCACCAACACGATGACGCCTGCCCAGATCAATATCTTTTTCATCTTTTTCATAACCAAAATATTTAAAAGACAAAATTATCATTAATTATGGGGAATGGGGGTGAAATCTTGCTCCTGCATAACTCACCCCCGGCTCCTGCATAACTCACCCCCGGCTCCTGCATAACTCACCCCCGGCCCCTCTCTTAAAAATGATTTTGTATACGCTTGTGATCCGAAAAAAGAGAGGGGAGCACTTAGATATTTTTCCATGAAGAATAAGACAAATCTGTGTTAACAGAAATATCATGACTCCCCTCTCTTCAGAAAATCAAATGTGTGCCCCAAATCACCTGGCAAAAAGAGAGGGGCCGGGGGTGAGTTATTAGAAAAATCAAAAAGTATCTGGGACTAAAGAAATATCATGACTCCCCTCTCTTCAGAAAATCAAATGTGTGCCCCAAATCACCAGGCAAAAAGAGAGGGGCCGGGGGTGAGTTATAAGTAGAATCAAAACTACATCATGTGCACAAATACCTCCTCATCTGCAAACACGATGGCGCCGGAATGCTGATCTCTGCTTTCTTCTTTTTTAACATACCGGTCTTCATATTCCGCTTAAACACGACAATGTTGTTGGTCAGCATGTTGGCTACCAACAAATATTTTCCGGTTGGATCTATCGTAAAATTCCGGGGGTGGTCACCGTAGGTTTTCTGGTGGCCGAGCAATTTCAATAATCCGGTAGATTGGTCGATGGAGAATATCGCGATGGTGTTTTCATCCTCCCACCTATTGGAAGAATAAAGAAATCTGCCATCTGGGGAAAGATGGATATCCGCTCCACCATAGGAGTCCTGTTGTTTGCTGTAGCCAAATAACCGCTGCAAAAAAGTCAGCTTACCAGAATCATAACCATAGGCTGCCACCGTTCCGCTCAACTCTTCGATGCAATAGGCAAATCTTTCATTGGGATGAAACGTAAAATGCCGTGGACCACTGCCAGGAAGCGAAGTGATGTCGTAGTCTTTCATGGCGATGAGTGGCTCAGTCCTTGTTCCATCAAACCGGAATGTCCATATCTTATCTGAGCCTAGATCAGGAAGGAAAACATAATCACCCTTTAGTGAAAAAACGGCAGCATGAATATGTGATTTCTCCTGTCTTGAAGCTATCACACTACTTCCTTCGAAAGGGATCACCTGTGATGGTGGATTGAGGCTGCCATTTTCATTTATGGCATAAACCGAAACACTCCCTCCAGTGTAGTTTGCATTGATGAGGTATTTGTTATTGTTATGTACAGCAACATACACTGGATTATCTCCGCCACTCGGTTGACGATTTATAAAAGTTAGTTTTCCGCTGCCGGCATCCACTTTATATGAAAGGATACTGCCTGTATCGGGCAGTTGCGTATCAGCACCTGCATACAGGTACTGACCATCAGGAGACACTGCCAGGTAAGAAGGATTGATGATGTGTTCTACGATTCCGGTTTGCTTTACTACGCCTGATTTAATATTGAAGGTAAAGATGTAAATACCGGTATCTGGTTTACCCTCTGTATACGAACCAACGAAAAGGTAGGTTATAGGTTTTTGTTGGCTATAAATATTGGTAACGAGCATGGCCATCAGGCCTGCCAGGATCAGTTTGTTTTTCATACACCGGTTGAATAGTGTTTAAAGGTAGTCTTTCCTGAAGGAAGAGCTTTTCATTTAAATACATGGCGTGTGTTCTTCAATTTATCTTGCTCCTGTCGTTTTACCCCATCAAATTTATCAAATCTGCGATTTGGTAAATTTGATGGGGTAAAACGTGAAGCACACAGATTTGTTTTTGCTGATTCACAGATATTTGCCTGACTGCTGAAAATCTAATTTGCGAAAATTATTTATTTATATAATTCTGCGTCATCTGCGTTCCTTAAAATTCACTCGCCTTATTTATCAGGCTATGCAGTGACTGAGTTCGATTTAGTAGCTCCGGCAAGCATAGCACCGAGATACGCCATCGGCAGGTAAGCGACGACTATATCCAGCGCCATAAACCATGTCGGTGCCGGAATCATAAACGTTGCCGCTATTCCACCTGCAAGGAATACAACACCGACGATCACCGACAACATCATTTTTTTGGTGGCGCCAATCTTAGCTGCGATAAATGCGCCTACTAAAGTACCAAGCGCATGCGCCAGGAATGGAAAAATAAAATGCTTAGGCTCAAGCAAAGGCAATGCGGCAGTGATCCCTTCGGCCGTAGTCATGTCAGCCCCAGCAGGAGGCGGAATGATAGCACCGCTGATCTGGATAAGGCCCATGTTGACCACGCTGCCCAGCAGCACTCCTGCTACGACGGCGAGGATATTTCTGATGATTGGATTCATAGTTGATCGTGGTTTGATTTCGTTTGGAAAAAATAAACATAATTAATATTTTTCAATCGTATCCTATCGTCCAGTGCGTATTGCATCCGCCCCCAAGTACTGGAATTCCTTTGTCAGGGGCGGATGCATGGATTTTTTGTAAAATACATGGTATAAAAAGCCGGAAGGTTTACCCTCAACTTGATGTAAGAGTACTGTGCAGCGTTTGTCCCGTCTAAGGTATCTCTTCTATGACTCCCTTTATACGCTCCAGAGACATTAAAAATAATTTTGGAAAGGCAAATGAAGTGTCTAAATCTTTCTTATGATTTTACATATGTTAAGAAATGCTATAGTGAATCCAGGGCTCTGCCTGAAAAGGCGATCCGGAGCCCAATTTAAGTCATCAGCAATCTAAATTTTGTCCAACAAGTGACGAATTATGACTATTTTCATCCGTTCAAACTATCCTGGCATTGCATCCGGATAGCCATATAACATCCTCCTTTAATTAATCGACAAAGAATGAAATGGTTTGCCCTTGCATTGCTGAGTGTCCTGTTATTAATTCCTGATTCGGGTCAGGCCCAGCCCAATGACTGCGCCTTTGCCTTCGTCGTATGCAGCAACGAAAACCTCACTTTCAACCCGCATGGCCCCGGTTTTGACGATTACGCCGACCCTGACAATGAACCCGGATGTATAACCTCCCTGGAGCAAAACTCAGCCTGGTATTACTTTCAGATAGACCCTACAGCCCCTCCCGGACTTGAACTGGGTTTCATCATCTCCCCGAATGGCGGTCTCGGAGAAGATTATGACTGGGCACTGTATGGTCCTAATGTCAATTGTGGTGATCTGGGATTTCCCATACGTTGTTCTTCCTCCAGCGCACAATGTGGCTTCTGCCCCGAAACCGGCTTGGGTATGGGCACGACAGATGTCACGGAAGGTCCCGGCACCGGAGATGGATTTGTCATGATATTACCGGTAGAACCCGGACAGGGCTTTTACCTGATGATAGATAACTGGCTGGGCACTACCAATGGATTTGAAATGACCTGGACCGAATCTGCCGCCCCCTATCTCAACTGCGATGCGCAGCCTCCCTGCGCGCTTGGAGCGATTGCCGGACCAGATCTTTTCGTCTGCGAAGGGGATGAAGATATTCCTTTGAATGGCAGTGCTACAGGCAACAATGGAAATGAAACTTTCTCGTGGTCAGGCGACAATGGCGGAACCGGATTTCTCAGCGATCCTGATATCGCAAACCCTACCATTGATTTACCACCTGGATTCAGCGGGGTGATACGCTATACACTTACCGTCATGGAAGACACCTGTGTAGGCACTGATGAGATGGAGCTGACCGTAAACCCACTACCGACAGTAAATATCCCACAGGTGGGCCCCTTCTGTCCAAGTGATCCGCCCCAAACACTCACGGCGATGCCCGGTGGTGGAACCTGGAGTGGCGCTAATACGGGAAACACGTTTAACCCCATGACCAATGGCCCCGGGATCCACACAGTAACTTATACCTATACTGATATTAGTGGGTGCACAACAGTAGAGTCAATGGATATTGAAGTGCATGATGCTCCCGACATCATGATTGATCCTGATCCTGCAGATTTCTGCGACAGTGAGGGATCTATCCTTCTGACAGCAACAGGAAGCGGTGGTGCCGGTGGATATGAATACCAATGGAGTACGCCTACGGGCTCCGATGATGGAAACACCTATGATGCCACTATTTCTGGTCCACATATGGTTGTCGTTACGGATGCCAATGGCTGTGCTAATACTGCAATCGTCACTGTGACAGCTCATCAAAATCCTGATGTCTATATTTTCGATCCGGGACCACTATGCGAAAGCACTGAATTTTTTACCCTGACCGCCGTTCCACCCGGAGGCATCTTTGACGGAGCGATCACATCCCCTGACGGAGAAATAAATCCGAATCTGGAGAATCCCGGAGTCTATCCGATCACCTACACCTACACCGATAATAACAATTGTGAAGGTTCTATCACCGAGAATATCACGATCATTCCCGTTCCTGAAGCCATACCGGATAACAATGGTCCGCTGTGTGCAGGCCAGCAAATTATATTGTCGGGCGAAACGAATGGCACCGGCGCAACGGTTGCCTATCATTGGGAAGGGCCAAACAGTTATTCCTCAGATTTGCAAAATCCTATAAATGCAACCGAGGGAGGCACGTATACACTACAAGTTACGATCGACGGTTGTCCTTCGGAATTAGCGGTTACAACAGTTGTAGTGCACGATTTGCCAGAAGCTTTTGCTTCGAATGGTGGACCGTATTGCACCGGTCAGACCATACAACTCCTGGGTACAACCAATGCAACAGGCACGAACATTACGTATGCATGGTCAGGTCCGGGCGGCTTTACCTCCGATGTTCAAAATCCAACCAATGCCACCTTACCGGGCACCTACACGCTCGTCGTCTCTGTTGACGCCTGCTCTTCAGTGCCAGCAGTGACTGATGTCATTTTTAATACGCCACCGAATAGCGTTGCCAGCAATACAGGTCCCTATTGCGCCGGAGAAACCATCCAACTCAATGGAAATACTTCAACCCCCGGCACGATCATCAATTATACATGGAGTGGACCAAATGGATATACATCTTTAGTCCAAAATCCAACAGATGCGAGTGCTCCAGGTGTTTACACACTTGTCATAAGTGTTGATGGATGTAACGCAGCTACAGCGAATACTACAGTGACTATCAATAGTGTGCCCCAACCTGTCATCACAGGGCAAGCATTCTTTTGCACCGGATTCTCTTCTACGATGGATGCAGGTTCAGGATATGCAGCTTATGAATGGAGTAATGCCAGCACGAATCAAACACTCGAGGTTTTTACATCCGGCACTTACCTCGTTACCGTCACTGATGTTAACGGCTGCGAGAATCAGGCATCATTTACGGTCACAGAAACAGCATCCCTGACTCCGGTGATCTCTGGCACACTATCCTTTTGCGAAGGCTCCGGTACGACCCTTGACGCAGGAACTGGTTTTGTTGGATACACTTGGTCTACAGGTGAAACTACACAGACGATCAACGTAATTGATGAAGGTAACTTTGGTGTACTCGTCATCGATGCTGATGGTTGCACCGGATCATCAAATATTACGACTACGATCAATCCTAATCCAAATGTCATCATCGGCGGGTCCACTACGTACTGTATCGGCGGATTCACCGTTCTCGATGCTGGTAATGGATACACATCCTACACCTGGAGTAATAGTTCAACAAATCAAACGATCACTGTTTCCGCTCCGGGTACTTACGCCGTTGATGTAATCGATAACAATGGCTGTGCGGGATCAGGTTCGGCAGCCATCACGGAGAGTACTTCTTTGAGCCCCGTCATCACCGGCAGCAATGCATTTTGTGAAAATGGAATAACAACGCTAAATGCCGGTTCCGGTTTTAACACCTACCTATGGTCAGACGGATCGATGAACCAGAATCTTGTGGTAAATACTACCGGCATCTACGCAGTCACAGTATCCGATACACAAGGTTGTTCCGGTGAAACTTCAGTTGCAGTTACAGAAGTACTCCCACCATCTGCTGTTGTATCTCCCGATACTTCACTTTGCAATACGACTGCCGGAGGGTCGATACTCAATCTGTATGATCTGATTTCCGGAGGCGATACAAATGGAAGCTGGGCAGATGCTGATCAATCCGGCGCTGTCGGATTATTTGACAATCTCAATTTCAATAATATCACCGCTGGAGATTATCGATTTATCTACACCACCAATTCAGCCACTGCACCCTGTCCCGAAACAACTTATGACGTAGTCGTGACCGTCATTGATTGCTCCTGTCCGGATGTGTTTTTTCTTCCTGCGGATCCACTTTGTAATACGGGTGATGTCCTTGACTTAACCAATATTGAAAATACAGCTGAACCGGGAACATGGTCACTAATCCAAACACCTGCGGGAAGTAATCCTGCTATCCTGGCTGGTACTTTATTTAATGCTACAGCAAGTGACCCGGGTCAATATACTTTGCAATTTGATTTACAAAACCAACCTCCTCCAGGATGTCCGCTTGACTTCCAGGTGATAGTTGATGTAGATCCTTCTGTTGAAGCAGGGATCGCGTCACAGCCCGTTGCTTATTGCTTTAAAGACATCGAATTAGTTGACCTCTCAGGTCTTGTCACCGGAGCTGATGCAAATGGTACATGGTCTGAAACATCCACTACGCTCTCACAAGGCAATGCATTTCTTGCTGCCAGTGCCACTTTTCAAACCAGCAATCAGGTTCCAGGGACATATACCTTCCAGTATGGTTTTCTTTCCGGTGGTGCTTGCCCTGATGACTCAGCTGAAGTATCTGTAATCATCAATCCATTGCCTATCGCGAACATCGTTGATTATGGCATATTGGATTGTGTCAACACGACACAAAGTCTTGATGCCAGTGGATCATCTACAGGTTCCCCGTTTGATATCACTTGGACAGGACCTGGCATTCTTGCAGATGGTAACGAACATACCTTGAATCCAACTATTGATGAGCCGGGTAATTATATACTCACCATCACCAATACACAAACGGGTTGTATACATGCTGATTCCGTCACGGTCACTGAAAATACCGCTGCACCAACAGATGCTGTCATCATCAGCCAGGATCCATCATGTTTCGGTGACGTCAATGCCCTGATCAATGTCAATCAGGTGATTGGTGGAACTCCTCCCTATCAATACAGCCTTAATCATGCAGCGTTTACCGCCACCAACCTCTACAACAATCTTTCAGCAGGTACCTATACCGTTGCTTTACAGGATGCAAATGGCTGCAAGTGGGATACAACCATCGTCCTCGTCGCACCATCCGCTATATCGATAGATGTGGGTCAGGACATTGAACTCGGCCTTGGTGAAAGTGCTGACGTAGATGCTATCATCGATCTATCATCAAGTCAGCTAGACACGCTGATCTGGTCGCCTCCCGGTATCGTCGAATGTTATGATGCACTCTGCCTGGAAGGTATTGTCCATGCTGCTAATTCAGTCACGTTGAGTGCCACCGTATATGATGAAAATGGCTGCCAGGCATCGGACAACCTGATCATTACAGTGGATAAGAATCGTAAAATATACTTCGCCAATGTATTCTCTCCAAATGGAGACGGCATTAATGATTTCTTCTTTGTGCAGGGCGATGATGGCCAGATCGTGTCGATTAAAAAGCTGATGATCTTCAACCGATGGGGAGAGACCATCTTTGAGGCTAATGAAGTCCAACCGAATGATGCTACGAAGGGATGGGATGGCCACTACAGGGATGAATTGATGAATCCAGGTGTATTCGCTTATTTTGCAGAAGTTGAATTTATCGATGGTATCGAACTGGTGTATATCGGTGATGTGACGATCGTCAGATGATACTTTTTATGCTTAACCTATAGTTCCTCGATGACAGAATGCCCTTTGGATTTATCACCAGAGGTCCATTCCCAGGTCTCGTGCAGCCGTATTTTACCATTGGGCAATATTTCCGGCACAGATCTGCATGTTCCTGTCATCAGTTCGCCAAGGGTATTGATCTGATGGTAACGCATATCAATATTCCCTTGCGGGTCTATCAGTCCGATCAGATGTCCCCTGATGATTTTTCCACCGGAATAGGCTGACAGCAAAATGTTCCCCTCTTGTTTGTAGAGAAAAATAGTTTCGCCTGATGTTTCCGCGTTTGCAGAATTTTGTATCGGCCGGAATGTTTTGTTATGATAGTTTATCATGTTGACATGTCTGTATTTCAGATAGACGATGTTATGATCCACCTGTGTTTCAGAAATCAAATTTATGAAGTGTGAGTGTTACCTTCTTTTCCTTTTTAAAATATTCGGCCACCGCCACATAACCGGGCTTTCCCGGATACACAAATACATCGTCAGGTTTAGTGGCCAGGATGATTTTCGGATTGACTAACAGGCCGTCCCGGTCCAGCGCGATAGCTCCGACAATCGTCTTTTCATCGCCCTTCAAAGTATTATCCAGATTGGTATAGATGCCCGCAAACATCGAATGATCCTTGTTCTGGCTCGTGAATTTATAACCAAAGTGACCCAGCTTCATCAAATTATAACCCAGGTTATAGTATTGGAAAGCAACTAAAGCAGCCCTTGATCCGAACTCCGGGATATCTTTTGGATAGGCATACGCCGTGGGCTTTGCTTGTGCCGTGTCAAATTCAAGTGCGATCATGTTGCGTACCATTTTGGATTTGTCGGAATACATCTCTCCGATCAAATAATATCGCTCACCCGCTTTCACCAGGTTATGAATCCACATGCAGGCATCTTCATTGTACTCAGCCGCCTTCACTTTCCCCAGCAAAGATTGCATATCACGCTCACCATCGTTGATATATTCATACTTCATTTTTCCGGCCGCATCATAGACCTGGAGGTATATGCCAGATTTTTCGCCGCCCCATTGTTCATTGCTCAGTACCCCTACCTTACCACCAGGGAAGTAAGCGCCATATACACTGATTTCATCTTGCGCTAATACGACACCATGCAAGCGGAGACCATTTCCGGCAGTAGCATTGATCTCAAACAATGGCGCACCGCTCCGTGCATCATAGACTCTTTGGAAATCCCTGGTCCTCGTCTTGGCGTCACTTCCATGCACGGCAGCGAGCGTTACGGCAACGACTATAAATTGCTCATTGGTCTTGATCACATTGAGTACCTCTCTTACTTTACCTGCCGTCGTGCCTGTATAAAATTCAGGATCTACTTTCCATAACACATCCCCCGAGTGATCAAACATCTCCAGATAGGAATCCCATCCATATTGCATGCCTTGCCTGATAAAACCTTTGTACGGCACAGGCGCCACGGTCTGTAGCGCTTCACTTGCTGATTGGTAAGGATCCTTATAGTCAATCCGCTTCTCGCCTGCCAATACACCCTCTGTATCATAAATAGCATAGATGACGTACTTCGTAGCCTGGAATACCATACAAAAATGACTGCCATTGAAAACAATTTGTTTCATGGGCATCGGGGAAGAAATCAACTTATCCTTTGTGATTTTAAAATTGATATCCATCACGACCAGATTATAGACATACTCGGACTTTGCATAGCCCAGGGAGGTGCATGCAAAATACCCCAGCAGATCATTTTCGATCATCATAGGGGTTATATTGGTGATCGTAATTCCCTTGTCCTGGGGAAATGAAATATTTTGAGCTACTGCCGGTAGTGCGAACTGAAACACCCATACGATCAAAAGAATACCTTTCTTCACACCTATCTCTTGTTTGAATCTATACATGATTAAACCGGAAAGATACTTCCTTTATTTCCTGCTCGGAGGTAATGGTGATTTTGATTTGTCCCTTAACATACCGGTAAAATACTCGTCTTTATACTGTTGCGCATACCGATTGACGACCTCTTCAGTGATCACATCCTTGTGCTCATTGAGTGTATTCAGGAATCCGACATACGCATGATCTGGAACTAAGGCCAGTTTATCCCGGAGGCAATAGGTGGCAAGCTTGTACAATGTCGCCGAATTCATGTTGTGCAAAAAGGTGAGGATCTGGTTGTAGCCGGACGGATAATTCATGTCCGCAAATTCGACATACGCCAGGAATTCATTGCGTGAAAAAGCCGCCGCCAGTTCTATTAAAGCATGCGCTGTCACTGATTTCAGATATATATTTTCAGGATAGTGGGTCTGGAGTTGAAGACTCATGTACAAGGCCATGACATAGTCTTTAGACATGAGCTGGCCTTCCAGGCTTTCAAACTGGAATACATCCTTCAGCATTTGCATCACAGATTCTTCCTCCGCTACATCAATAGTCGCTGTATGGTCCGTTGCGGCGGCTAGTTCGCCGATCCTTTGTATTCGGACATCGCAATCCGGATGAGATTTTAGAGAATCCGGGATCACAAACAATGTAGTATCCCTCTCCCATTGCAGTGCTGAATTTTCAGTATCAAGCCAATATGATTTAAACGGATATCCGGTGAAATTGAAATAGTGTCTCAGGTCCAGGGTATCTTCAAACATCAGGTAATCGGCGCTGTCTAATACACCCAGTGCCCCAATGGCTCCATCCACAGTGAATCCGGCATGTTGAAAATATACCAGGCCCAGGGAATCGGCCTCGAACTCATTTCGCTGGCTATACGCCATTTGAACAGCGATGAAATCATTGAGGACATTATTGATTTGTGTATTTCTCCCCTCCTTATTTCTGTTTGCTTTCTGAAAAGATCTTTTCAACTGTGCATCGTGAAGACTTTCACTGATGCGCAACAGATTGAGAAAAACATGATTCATGGCATCATGCGCTATTTCATGACTCAATACAAAAGCTACCTGTGCTATATCCGGCATCCTCGCGAGAAGACCGGTACTGACCAGGATTAACCCCTCCCCCAGGCTAAAGGCGTTGGGTTCCATGCTCCTGTAAATAAATATTTTGATTTCTACATTCTTCAATTTTGGGTTGCCTGCTACTATGTTGTCTTTGATCCTTTCCACAAGATCAGTCATACTGTCTCCATAGATCAGCATATCCATGGAGTCGAGGGCCGTTAAGAAATCTGTTTTTTGTTCGATGAATTTCTTGAAGGTGGTGCGCACCTTAGGATCTTCGATAGCATTACTCGTACCCCAGAAATAATATCTCCGCATGTATTCTTCTATCATCTGGTCCGATGGCTTCAGATTCCTGACCGGCTGGTAATCATATGTTAAGTTCTGCCCCACCATAGCACTTGAGGATGCCAGGATCAGGTAAAAGAATAGCATAGTCCTTTTAAACTTTGATTTCATTGCCCATCAAATGATCCGTAGCCTTGCCTGCTGAACGCAGCAGATGGATCGGTGATCAAACATAGGGAAAAGTGAGCAGTTAGAAGTGAGCAACTAGAAGTGAGAAGTTAGCAGTTCGAAGCGCAGCGAAGATCCCGCGCGCTGCAAAGCCGCATAGCGGGAGAGCAGTCGGCAGTCAGCAGTCGGCAGTAAGGTCGTTTCGGCTACGCTCAACGACCGGGATTTTTACACGGAGCCCAGATCTCTTTTTGATTCTGCATTCGAAGATGCTCCTGCTTGATGACGTTTCGGCTTCGCTCAACGACCCGGAGTGTGGACTGTTCGTTTCGGCTACGCTCAACGACCGGGATTTTTACACGGAGCACAGATCTCCTTTTGATTTTACATTCGAAGATGCTCCTGCTTGATGACGTTTCGGCTCCGCTCAACGTCTTGAAAAATGAAACTTGGAATCAGTGAAGTCGTCGAGCGAACGGTTACTGAGCTGTCGCACATGGTGGCGCGTGAGCAGGTCGAAGTAGTCGAGACGAGATGTGTAATGTCCGTTGAATGGTAATAACTTTTCAAACGCCCAAAACCTCCAAACAACCTAAGTCATCAGCCGATAAATCAAGATCAATATAATCACGCCAACAATCGATGTATAAATCAACTTTGTATACCGCGCCAGCCAATTAGGTAGATAGATGTCGAAGTTGTCCATGGTGGAATCGGAATATCTGCGGGCCATAATGGTCAGCGGGCAAAAGAACTTAAAAAGCAGCAAGGTCAGGCCCTCCAGTATCACCAGGCCAAAACCGATCCAAAGCCATTTGTCGATCTTGTCGGCAAGGACAGCATAGAGCATATAGAAAATGACAACATTGAAGAAAATCCATACCAACGTGTGTATGGTTTTGATCAAAATTAATTTCGTTTCACCTTTCATGGTGCCATGAAAATAATGGAATCCTTTTATTTCGAGAATGCTTTATTAAAGAAACTAGCTCCTCCCGGTATACCCCGTTGGTTCAAGTCTCCAGACTTGAACCAAATATATGCTCGTCTCCTGACGAGCGCGTAGGTTGCTCTGTTTCGAAAAAGCACCTCACCTCACCAAACTCAAACTCCCAGAAAAGCTCTGCGTACTCCCATCCACCATCAATACCTCAAGCATGTAGGTGTATACAGAAGACGACATCTCCTTGCCATTGAACTTCCCATCCCATCCGGAAGTTTCGATATTGGGATACAGTTGTTTGCCCTGGAATATATGTCCGCCCCATCGGTCAAAGACATTTAATTCAACAATACGATCTACGCGCTCATTGGCGTATACGATAAAATAATCATTGACCCCATCTCCGTTTGGACTGAATACATTTGGAATATAGATCTCCGTCTCCGGAACAACATTAATATTCAGTTCCGCTGTGGCGACACATCCATTTTCATGGATGACGGTTAGTAATAATGATTGATCTTGCGCTGCAGAAATGGTCGTGATCAGGCAGGTATCACATGTCGGTATTCCCGGAGGGCTCCATTGAATAGAACTTAAATCCATTTCAGGCACATTGACAAATGCTTCGATCTTGGCGGCATAGCCTGTGATCAACTCAATGAATGATACTAATTCCACCCGCAGATCGATGCCTTGAAGAATGGTGAAGAAGGTATCCAGCGTGCAGCCATCAAGATCTGTGATCTGAAGGGTATACGCTCCGGGTGCCAGGCTGGAAAACAAACCTGTCGTATTCGCTACCTGGCCATTGAGTAAATAAGAAAAAGGGGGGGTGCCTCCTGCGATTCCAGTCACATCTATGACGCCATTGTTTTCACCTATGCAGTTTTCCGGAATGACATCAACTATCATTTGTTCCGGCATATCAGGCTTGATGGAAACTTCGACATGGTCGGCCGCATAACAACCATTTATTGTATTGGTCACTTGCAGTGTATAGATGTCAGGCACACTCACCAATAATCCAGATTGTATTGACAACATCGTCCCCATTACATTCGTCCATTGAAACTGAAGGTTGTCGCCTGTACTGGCGGATCCATTGATGAATACTTCAGTATAGAGACAATCAATGAACTGATCTGCACCTGCATCTGCAACTGGTGTATCTCTATCCATATCAATAAACACACTGTCGATAAACGTACACTGATTTGCAAAACTACCTGTGAGATAATACCATCCCGAATCACTGGCCGTTGTCGTCAATGTATTTGTTACAAAAGATCCAGGCCCTGTCCATTGAAACAATCCTGCATCAGAAGTAGCCCCAGTCAAAATCGAAACAGTGTTGATACAATCGATTGTGCTGCCCGGTCCTGCATCAATTACCTGAAAGCAAACAGAACATACTGCCGGAGGAGCTACCGAAATAGACGTAGAGCATGTCGGGATATCATCATCATGAAGGTCAAAATAAAGTTCACCATCTGCAATGAAATAAGGTCCGCAATTGAGCATAACTCCAAACGTACCATTGAGCGTGCCATCGGAAGAGCGCCAGGCTCCACCCGGTGAAGGGCCGGTGACTAAGAGATCAAAGGTGAAAGTATCATCAGAAGGATCATTGTCTGTACCATTGTTATGACATAAGACATTGCTGACTGTTGCTTCTAAATACTGAAAAGTAATTAACTGACTAAACAGGTCACAACAAGCCGTTCCACAATCAATATCATTGATATCCGAGCCCACCAATGGAATGGTACCTGATTCGGTAATAAAATTATAAGCATACACCATAAACGTACCACTCGACCAAGAAGTAAACGTGCCTGAAGCTGCCGGGATCACTTGCACAATTATCCCGGAAGCATCAGTGATCAGGATCACCTGTGTATTGGCTGCACCACCGTTATACCCATCAGTAGATATTGCAGCTATTTCATTTACGCATAATGCAAAAGGTGGGACATCCAATACCCCGGCGTCAGTTTCATGCACGACGATGGTCACACACAGGGGTAACGGAGCATCTGCAATGGGAACACATGGATCATTGGAAGCATCAACACACAGTTCATACGTTCCGGGTGCATCCCAAATTCGATTCAGGCTGGCTATAGCTGTCTGTCCAACTAAAACCCCATCCAGAAACCAGTGGTAAATACCAGCGCCATCCAAAGCTTCTACAATATATGTTTCAGTATCTCCAACGCAAGGATGTGTTTCACCTATCACCGGCATG
>JANNSS010000060.1:0-2460 GCA_031402955.1 Saprospiraceae bacterium | reverse complement strand
GGGGGGCGGTGGCCCCCGCCGTTGGGGGGTGTGGCGTGGTCCCAAACTCGGGGGGGGGTGGTTGGTGGCGGTGTTTTTTATTTTTTTGCGGGATGGCTTGTTTATGGAATCCTTCTGATGAATTTTTATGAGTCCAATACTATTCACTACGATGGCTTGAACAAGGAAATGCCCGTTATGTGGATGCTTGCACTCTCAAATCTGTTGATGGGATATTTTCTTGCCTATATTTTTGACCGGTGGGCAAAGATTTCAACCCTCCTGGATGGATTCACTGCTGGGTTGACCATTGGCCTGTTTATTGCACTAATCTATGATTTGTCCTTTTTATCAATGATGAATCTGATGAGCACTACCATGGCTCTTGTTGATATTATTGTTTCGGGCCTTGTTATCGGCTTGGTTGGTGCTGTTGTCGGCTGGGTACTTGGCTATGGTCAAAAAGCAGAATGATATTTTTACTCCCGTATCTTAAAAGCTGCTCTGTGAGGGCAGCTTCTAAAAAGGGAGTTTCAGTAATAGGTTAAATAGCTAGATATCAACAATTAGTGTTGATAAAAAGTAAAATGAATTACCCCGAAATAAGCCAAAAAGGCCTAAATTCGGGGTAATTACTTTTATACTAGCGCCATGAAAGTACAAAGAATTTGTGAAACTACGCCAGAAATACACTTCATTTCTCCCAAAAAAGAATTTCTACACTACTGGAACTCATTTTTGGGCTCGGAACTTGGCGGGATCTATCAATCCATTCCCTGGAAGGAGATAGTCAAATCAATGAAACTGAAAGAATGTCGAAAGGGACCCAGGCAGCTTTTCAGCCCCCAAGGCATGCTTGCCTTGATGGTACTAAAATCCTATGCGGATTGTTCGGACCGCAAACTCATTGAGTACCTGAACGGAAGCATTGATTTTCAGTTATTTTGTGGGATTTTTCTTGGAACGAATCGGATTACCAACTACAAGATAGTCAGTGAGATTCGTTGCCAATTATCCGGGAAATTAAAGATCAAATCACTTCAGACCGTGTTAGCCCATCACTGGAAGCCCTATATCCAGGAGTCCAACATTATGCTCACCGATGCTACCTGTTATGAAACCTGGATGCGGTATCCGACCAATGTAAAACTGTTATGGGAGAGTGTTGACTGGAGTTATGGGCAGATGGTCCGCATGTGCAAATACTTAAAAATACGCACCCCTCGTAACAAATACCCCGAGCAGAGGGAAAAGTACATGAACTATAGCCGCAAGCGCAAGAAAACGAAGAAGGAAACTACTGTACGTATCCGTAGCCTGCTGTACCTTCTGGATAAACTACTTGGGCTGTTGAAAGAAATAGAGCAGCAACATGAACATCGGCTTGAAATGCCCAAACGATACTATCAGCGGATCAGGACAATAAAAACTGTTTTGAAACAGCAGCAACAGATGTTTGAGACAGGGGAAAGCGTACCTGGCAGGATTGTGAGCTTATCAAAATCGTATATCCGTCCAATTGTCAGGGGGAAAGAAGTAAAAGCGGTCGAATTCGGAGCCAAAGTAAACATGATACAGTTCGGTGGGATCAATTTCATTGAACACCTGAGTTTTAATGCTTTTCATGAAGGGATCCGATTACAGGAGTCCGTGCGCTATGGAAGGGATTTGGTCGGGAAGATCACGCATGTGAGTGGCGATGACATCTATGCCACCAATGCAAACCGCAGCTGGTGCAGCTCGCATGAGATTGTACATGGGTTTAAGAGAAAAGGACGTGCAGGCAAATACGAGGACCAGCGAAAAGCAATATCTTCAGTTCTTCGTAAAGAAAGGGCTACACGTATGGAAGGAAGTTTTGGGACAGAGAAAGAGCATTATGGCTTGCAGAAGATCAAGGCTCGTACCATGAAAAATGAAATGCTCTGGATATTTTTCGGGGTTCATACGGCCAATGCCGTTCGAATTGCGAAACGAATGGCGCAGGAAAAACGCGTTCCACAAGCCGCCTGATCCAAAATAATATCACATCCATCTGATAGTCAATCTTTCAGCGGGTAAGTTATGCTTGCCCGATTGCTGTATTTGCACTTTCCTGTCAAAAATCTTGCTTGTCAAGTATAAAAACTAAAAAAAGAGCAATATCTGATCCTTGAATATGGCTACTTTCATTTAAAAGCTGGTACTACTGAAAATCCCAAAAGAATAAAATTGAAAAGTTAAAATCTGATTTCATACACTATACTCACAATCCGATTCAGGTTCTGCTGCAACATGCAATCCTCACGGTACACACGCAGCGCATCCTCTTCATTTTTAGGGTTAAACCAGATATCGGCAGCCAGCAGGTTATCTGATTTAAAATCATCATTGCCCTCATAGCAATACCTTCCTGCAACGGAAGTAATTGGAATATATCCGTTTTCATCAAGGTTAAGTGAGTGATGCGGAAAGTGTTTGCTATGCAGCACTTTGTCGTGT
>JANNSS010000059.1:0-30544 GCA_031402955.1 Saprospiraceae bacterium | reverse complement strand
GGAGGACATATGTATAACCGGGTTCTTGCTGTAGACCGAACGGATGGGTCAGGGAACTATTCATTCCGGTTTACACAATCCACTCCCGGTTTGAGTTTTTTAAATTACCCAGATAAAACGAGTATTTATATGGAGTGTGGAGGTGGTGAAATTGAAAGCGAATGGAATGATTTTGTACATCCGTTGGATATCGTTTCAAATCCTGCAGAACAAATTTCAAATCCTGCAGACGTTTTGTCAAATCCTTCAGAAATAGTCATAAATGAAGGTCAACAAATGCAGGGCATTGAAGGAGAAATCCAGGTTCCTGCAGGAGGTCAAAACACATTACGTTCCGGATCCATTCAATCACTACAAGGCCAGCAGGGTTATAAAAATATTGAAATCAATGGTGGTCATTTGTTTAAAGTATTGCGGCTTGAAGTAGCATCCCCTTTCTATTATTCACCTGATCTTATCTTTTGGACAAGTCCTGGAGATACCCTGACATTACCTGATCAGGTTTCTTATGTCAAATCATTTGACTTAGACCTGAAAGTGTATGCAGGAGATTGGAACGGTGATGCGGAAAATCAGTACCTGATTGAAGGTGAAGAAGTACCGCATATCGATATGTTGATTAGTCGTAAAAAAGTTGGCTTGCCTGCCGAAATTCCGATTACAGAAGGTCAGGGGCTACGGGATTATGAAGGAGAGTCGTCAAGCGAATCGGATTGGGTAGAAGTAGAAGATCAGATGGCCGGAATCAATGATGACCCTTCTGAGTATGATTCAGTTTCAGTATTACAGACATTAGGGGACGGAGATGCTTTTTTTACCAGAATGGTAGCAGGTCACGCGTATTATATGCAGGGAGATGCACCCCTGGACGACGGTACCAATTATAAGGTTCCAATGGCTACCAAATTATACCAGGTTTTCAAATCTGAAAATTGTGAGCAAAACCTTGAGGTCAATCTCAATAGTTTTTGTCAACACAAGCCAATCTATATTCAGGATAATATGACAGCCTTTCCACAAGCTCCCCGGGCATTTGGTTTTGTCTATTCAAGAACCGGTGATGATAAAGCACCAGAACCAAATGTGCTGGTCACTATCCGACGATTGCACAACTACCAGTATTATGAAACCTACACTACGTATACAAATTACGCTGGTTATTTTCAATTCAGTAATCTTCCAGTCAGCGAAGGCGGTAATTCACCCTATACCTGGAAAATATTCTTTGAAAAGAGTGGATTTGCGGATAAGAGCTTCCCTGAGAACTCACTCAAGACATTAAAGCCAGGGCATCAATGGGACCTTAATGATGTATTGTTAGATCCCTTAGGAAATCTGACAGGGATTATACAAGATGAGGATGGTAAAACGATACAGGCGTTGGTTCGTTTAGAAAGTGGACCGCATGTACAAACTGTGCTTGTAACCAAACCTTCAGGTCTGGTTGATTTCTGTGGGTTGGTAAATACTTTTGGTGATGCGCTCAATGATGCTACAAAAATCCCGAATACGTATTATAGTACGGATGTCAACTATCAACAACAATCCACTCAAGCTGCTAAGTTCGTACTACCGGCACAATCCGGTAGTAATAAAAAACTCGTCATCATACCGCTCCCTGAGCAATATTTTCAGGACACTTGCATACTTGATGTTGAAGATGTGCCTTTTGGTGAAACGCAATGGCTTGGAAAAATAATTGTTAAAGAAAAACTCCATCGCATCTCTTTCGCTGTCAAAGGGCCTAATGGGGAAAATGTCCAAGCGAGGATAAGTGTGGATGAACATGTCAGACAAACAAACAATCTTGGATTTGCTGCATTCCGATTTGCTTCGCCTGAAGTCAATTATCGGGTTCGGATTGATCCTGAATTAGCCTCTTTTGTCCCGGTCGATACGATCATGCGAATTCCGATCAGCAAGGAATACCTCTCCCATACCTTCAATCTCAAAGAAGGAAAAAAACTAAAGGTAGTGGTCATACGAGATCAAAGCGGTCAGCAACAACAAAGTGAAAATCCAATTCCGATAGCAGGTGTAACCGTTCAGACTTTACTTTCTTCATCCCCCACCGGCAATAGTTATATCGAATGCATCACAGGTGCAGATGGTGTGTGCACCCTTGAAGGTGTCCCGACTGCGCTACCTTCTGTCGAGGTGACTGCATGGAAACAAGATGACACTCAACTCTATATCGGAAAAACGGTTTCTATATCTACTACAAGACCACTCAACCCACCATTTACCATAGCGCTCAAGGTATTACCTAATACGACCCTGCCTGATATCTGGGGTTTCCCTGTTACGATTACGGATGCAGACATTGTAGCCGGACAAGGAGGCACGATGGATACATTGTTTGAAGGATTCATTATTGAACTACCGGAGAATGCAAGATTCAAGAGCAGGGAGGATAATGTACGCATACCGTTTCCTAAAATAAAATTTAAGTATTCAGGACAGCGCGATGAAGACAATCGCAAAATCATGGAGCCGGTCGCTTCCAGTATTACATTACAACAAACCGGAGCGGAGATTACGCTCTTTGATAAGTTTGATGTAGTACTCACACCTACGCGGAGTCAGGGTGGAGCGCAGGTGACAAAACTTTCCCTCAAAAAAACAACTCAATTCCATGGCAAGATGGAAGGCGTCGTGCAGACTGAGTTGTCTTCCTTTAATACCTCTTATGATTTCACAGGCAAATTTTATCTGGGCAAGACACCCACCGAATATAATATTCTTGTATTCAATACGGGAACACCATTCTACGAGGTATTTGACCTCAACCAGATGCAAGTCATGGGACAGGAGCCCGCGCCAGGTCCAAATGATTTTTACCTGATGGACATAGGGCAAGGTAACCGGCCTAGATCACATGAATACAGAATCTTTCAATTTGAAGCCTCCAGTGATTCATCACGATCCTTTGTTTCCACCGATGCCTTTTACATTCATACCATCCTGCATACGGATATCGATTATGTCACGCCACGGGATCTTGAATTGTCTGTAGGTAAAATCGTCGTTACACCTGAAACGATAGAAGATCCTGATAACAATAACAACATTCTTGAATTTAAAATGGGTAAGCTATGGCGGTACTATAGCACGAGCCCATTTCGATATGATCCTGAACTAGGGGGCATCACTGCGACGAATGGATTTATCCAGACCGGACAAATTGATGTACCAGTCAGCAATCCGATTATCAAACCGGACAAGTTGATTATGAGTCATATCGGAAATATCGATAAGTTAACACTTTCGGGAATTAAGGATATCGAAGTAGAAGATGGTGTCAATATCGTCCTGAGCAAGGGCGACTACTATGTGGGATGGAAACTGTCCGTCGGGAAATTAAATAGCGATGGAGAGTTGATACCCGATGCGGTAGTGGCACAGATTAAAGATCTTCCTTTGCTACGCGATCAGGATGTGATACAAATTCGAACTATCCTTTTAAACAGTGAGAGCGATGATATCGATCTTACGCTTCATGGGGAGGTGAGGCCATATGACATTGCTGACCTCACAGTTTCGGGCATCACTACTGGTCCCGGGTATTTCATTTTGGATGGCACTGCTTTTTTGGGCAAGCCAGGTGTACGAGTTCCAGGATTAGGGGCTAATACGATGGCGATTAAATATCAAGGTGCAAATCTGAATGGTGAAATCATCACCAATTTTGCAGGCACGTTTGAAACGGCTGGACAGGTGTCTTTTAAAATGGATGGTAGTGTTGCCAATTCCATTAAGCAATATTATCAGCAGAAAAAGTTTGTGTGTCATGGTGAAATACGTGTTTATGAAGCAGGTGGTGATTTTAAGCTCAATGGTATACTTGAAGTTACTCATGCGGAGGTAAAGATTCATGTGATTGATGAAGACCTGGATATTGACCATATTGATTATGTCAAGGCAGATCAACCGATTCCTTTCGGCAGCAGTGGAAAAAGGATGATAGTGCGTTCCGGAAGCCAGAAAGTGACACAAAATGAATGGCAACCACTCTCCTTTAACGCAAACATGGATAGTTTTAATGGCGTTGATCCTGACCAGCCTCCGATTAGATTTGTGGTCACTGGAGCTATGAAGGCAACGGATGCCAGTCTGGAGGTGGACAACATAGATCTTGGATTCGCCGAGATTGCGTTGACCTACAATTTTGAAGAACAATCCTTGTTTGGATATATGAATTTCGATCCACCGGGATCTATATATATGGGGCCCGTTTCCATGGATCAAATCCAAGCCCAGATACTCGTGGAGCCAGCGGGATTTCTTTTTTCCGCCCTCATAGATGGTGCGATTGCAGGAGACGCTTTCAATGCGCGGCTCGGTTTGCTTCTCGGGTCTCACACGGATATACCTCTGGACATGATTGACTTCACGATGACGTATGCCAAGAATAAAAATCCTCCTCAAATATTTGACGATCGGGCGCTAAACGGCTTCTTTATTACGGGTAGGATTGATCTGATCGATGCACCGATGACTGAAGTCAATTTTGGTTTATTCGGATTTAAAGGTGGAGCTGAGGTTGGATTAGATGCCCGCTTTTCAATGGACTTCAGTCAAAACGGCAATTTGGCTTTTGATTTCGCAGCATTAGCTTTTGCAGGTGTGATGGTGGAAGCATGGGTATTGGTACCACCTATCCCATGCCCTGATCCTACAATATGTCTTTCGGCTTATTTGGAACTCCTCCTTGAGGCCAGCCTTCAAAAAACAGGCGGTCAATGGGAGATCTCAGGCCATGGATGTGGATCTCTTTCCTTCAGCGGTTCCATTTGCGGCGTTTCTGGTTCTATTGGCGGCAAAGTGGATATCGTCTTCAGCTCAGAACATGATCCCGAGATCGATGCCGAATTGAATGCAACATGTGGCGGAAACTCTCCAAGTGAATATTCATGTGATTAAAATAAAACGAAAAATGAAAGTCATACATTCTATCATACTCGTCGTTACTTGCTTCCTTGGAGTCAGTAATCATGTCATGCAGGCACAAATTTTTACAGCAAAGGATGGCTCTTTTGTTGCCTTCCATGATGTCCCACTGAAAGACGCTACTGTCAATGTATCCGGGATGGGGTCTATGCGTGAAAAATATGAGTGGCCCAAAAATGAAAATGATTTTGTCCAGGAATATCGGCTGGCAGAAAAGATATTTGCAGGTCCTGTAAACCTTTCAGATGAAGACCTCCAAAAAATGTGGACTCAACTGAAGGATATAGATACGTTTGCTCCCTCATTTCAATTCTCGCCCACGCTGTTACTTGCCCTTGGGCAAGCCACATACTTACCGGGAATTGAAAAACTGGCTACATGCACTGTCTCAGTGCGAACTGACAAAGAGACTGAAACAAAAACCTTACAATGGATTGATCACATGACAGCGGGGGGAAAAGGAAAAGCAGAATCCATCAAAGACGATGGGATTAAGATCCAACTTAAATACATTTTCCCAAAAGAAAGCTGGATCAAAGGGGCCAGGGTTTATAAAAAGACAGTGGGTGCTATCGAAGAAACCGAGATATTTCCATTTGTATACACCTCATCATGGATAGATCGGATAGAAATGAATATCCGTGATACCATGAAGCTTGTAGGTGAGTTTTTGTATACTATTCAACCATATGACTATCTGGGAAACACGCATCCTGCATTACAACCCGTCTATGCTCACAACTATAATAACATGTCATCCCCTTTAATTGTCCGATTCAAAAGTGAAGCCATTAAAGAAAGTAAAGTGATCCGATTAGCATGGGAATGTAGTGTACCTGAACGTATACGCGGATTTGAAATATACCGCGGCATGGAAAGCGATGGACCTTTTAACCGGATTGCCTCCCTGCCACCCTCCGATTCAATCTATATAGATCAGGTGGAAGGCGTGATGCGAAATTTCTTTTACTACATTCAGATCCTTGATCAGACCAACAAAGGAAACAAGAGTACGATTCAATTTGTAACTCCACTCCTAAAAGAAAAACCACAGCCACCGCTTGATCTGATCGCTACACCTACCAAAGAAGGTGTAAAGCTCACCTGGCCAACTCAGGATGGATTGTATCAAACCCGCGGGTACTACGTCTACCGGCTTGACAGAGATACCTCCTCATGGATGCAGGTCTCCGAATTTCTTCCACTCAAAGGAGAGATCATGTCCTATACCGACACGAGTAAAATATTACAATCACAAAATGAATACACTTATGTGGTGAAGTCCGAAAGCACTTCGTATCAGCTTTCTGATCCGTCGAACAAAGCTTATTCAAGGCCTGGGAAACCCAGAGTCGTCAATACACCATTGGAATTGTCCTGGCGCTTTATGGATGATGGTCAACTGATGCTCTATTGGAGTGATCAACGGATACATGATCCATATATCATTCGATACCATCTTTATGCCACCGATGTAAATGGACCTGGAGAAATGGAAGTACCCGGATCACCTATTGACAGTGGTCAAACTATTTGGGTTCAGCCTGATACATTTAAATTAAAAGATGGTTATGCTATCCGGTCCGAAGACGCATGGGGCAATCTGAGTGCTGTGACTCCAGCAATCCATCCGCTTTACAATAAAACACTTTCACCACCAGGGATCATACTCGTCCAACCTACTGCGAATGGCTATCGATTGAGTTGGGGAGTTCCGGAAAAACCAACTATAAAATCTATTCAACTGTACGAACTAAATGCGAAGGAAGAAGCAGTGCTCGTCAAATCACTTCCGCCTAGCACGGGCACCTTTGACATTCCAAAATCAAAAGATGGTGCAGCCAGAACGTTTTATCTGAAGTACAAAGGTATAGATGGTGTGGAAACGGATGCAGGGGATATGGTGATTTTGAATTAGTACAGTAGGCGAAGGCTGAGGCGAAGCAGGGAGCAAGTCGTAGCGCAGCGAAGTTCCCGCCCCGCACGGGTGGCGGGAGGGCATAGGGCAGCATAGAGCATAGGGCATAGAGCGAAGTAACATAGTGTTACAGGGGCAGGGCAAGACACGGTTGCCGCTGGCCTGGTGTCCTCACCACCAGCGAAGGGGATTTAAATGGATGGTGCAGCCATCCATAGGACAAACTGTTAAGCTTAAGTTTACTTAAGCTTTCGTGTAAGCAAGTTTAAACTTGGGTTGCACGAGCGTAAGTGAACTAACGCTCAACTTTAGCTTTTTACCTGTAGCCAGGAGGCTACTGTCACAATTCCAAAATAGAAAATGCCATCATTGCTTTAACCGTCGGCAGCCAGAGTCTACCAACAACGTTTGTTTTTATGTAAAAAAAAACGAAGGTCGCAGGCAGAGCCTGCATAAAAAACGAGCATCATGAGTCTGGCATCTGCGAGTCTGGCATCTGGTGTCCATTTTGTGAGTCTGGCATCTGCGAGTCTGGTATCTGGAGTCTACATTTCTTGAATATCATTGACAAGCATGTATGCCCGTGCTCTCTCTAGAAAATAGAAAGCCCTGTCTTCGACGTCAAGGTCTCCAGCAACTGCATCCCTTTCACGGAATTTCCTTTAGCATTCAGCTTTGGACTCCACACAGCAACGGCATAACTTCCCGGATGAATGGCCACAATTCCACCACCTATTCCACTTTTCCCGGGCAGACCAACTTTAAAGGTATACTCCCCAGCCTCATCATAAAACCCACAGGTCTGCATGATCGCATTGATACGTTTTGCCATACTTGATGTGATGACTGAGTCTCCGTTAGAAACAAGTTTTCCGTGATTGGCATACAGCAGAAAAGTATTGGCCAGTTCTTCACATGACATTTCAATGGAACACATATGATAATACAGGTCCATGACTTGGTCAATATCATTGTCAATGTTGTTACAGGACTTCATCAGATTGATCAGCGCCGCATTTCTGAACCCAAGTTTTTTCTCGGATGCAGCAACCTGATGATTGCAACTTATGTTTTCATTGCCTGCTATTTTTCGGATAAAAGCAAGTAATTCCTTCAATGGATCATTATACACAGTGCAAAGGATATCACAGATCACAATCGCTCCTGAATTGATCAATGGGTTGCGCGGCTTACCTTTTTCATATTCGAGTTGCCACAGCGAGTTGAATGGATTTCCCGAAGGTTCTACCCCTACCCGATCCCACAGAGCTTCACCCTTTTGTTGAAACGCGAGCGTCAGGGAAAGCACCTTGCCGATACTCTGAATGGAAAATTTTTCCCGATGATCCCCGATACCGGATTGCTCGCCGGATGTAGCCGCCAAATGCACGCCAAACTTAGATGGATCGATCTCCGCTAGCTCTGGAATATAGGGGGCAACCTGACCTTCATCGGGTTTTACCTTAATCACATGATAGAGTTCCTCGAGGATCTGCTGATAGTCTGATTTCATAAGCTTTGTGGCCGCTTCAGGGCGATATTATACTTTTACTATTTTTACAAAACTATTACTTATTACCATTCTGTCTGCCTGATGCCCGATCTCCTCTGTTCAAAAAGCATATTTGCAATCCTACTGACCTGCTTCGCATCGGTTTTACCAATGGCTGGTCAGACTATCCTTGTTCAACCGTACCTCCAGCTCGCGACCCCAACATCCATGGTCGTCATGTGGGAAACCAATACCAACACGGAAACCATCGTGGAATATGGTGTGACCCAAAACCTGGGCAGCTCCGCATCCGGCAGCACTATAGTCACTCTTAATGCAACTATCCTTCATACCGCGAACTTAACAGGGCTATCTGCTGCCACCAGGTATTATTACAAGGCCGTGAGCGGCAACTGGCAATCCGCAATCTATGATTTCGTGACGCCGCCCAATCGCAATAGTGAAAGTTCATTCAATATTGTATTGATGAGTGATATGCAGAAAGACGGCAGCAATCCAAACATCTTTGCCAACCTCATCAATACAAGCCTGCTGCCTTATATCGACTCCTCCTATGGAACCCCGCTGAGCGATCACCTGCAGATGGCTGTACTTCCGGGTGATGTGGTTGACAACGGCAATGCCTATGGTCAATGGAAAAATGATTTCTTCGATCCCGGACAGGCTCTGTGGAGATCTGTACCCTGCTACCCAGCTATCGGAAATCATGAAGCGAATTCACAAAACTATTTCAACTACTATACCCTTCCTGAAAACGGAACACCCGGCTACCTGGAACACTGGTACTACCACGACTACTCCAATGTCCGTGTATTGAGTATCAATTCTAATTCCCCTTATCGGATCCAGGCACAACTCAATTGGGTGGACAGCATCCTTAATCTGAGCTGCGCAGATACGTTGATTGATTTTGTATTTGCTGAAATGCATCACCCTTTCAAATCCGAATTGTGGACACCTGGTGAAGCAGATTACACAGGCGATGTAGTCGCAATGATGGAAGCCTTCTCTGAATCTTGTGGAAAGCCAACCATTCATTTCTTTGGCCACACACATGCATACTCTAGAGGGCAATCAAGGGACCACGATCATCTCTGGGTCAATGTGGCGACTTCAGGTGGCAATATTGATTATTGGGGTGAATTCAGCAACGCAGACTATGATGAATTTATCGTGAGCCAGGATGAATATGGATTTGTGATGGTCGAGGTGACCGCAGGTGCTCAACCAAAGTTTGTCCTCAAAAGACTGAGCTTCGGAGATCAGTTCAATCCTGGAGGCAGTACGGAGACAGATATGGTCACGATCCGTAAGAACAATGCACCGCCGACAACACCATACCCATTATTTCCATTAGCAACAGATACCGTTTCATCTGTCTGTGTCATGCTCAAGGCAGATCCGTTTGCTGATCCGGATGAAGATGAATTTGGCGCAGCTCATTGGCAGGTCTCGACGGATAGTTCAAATTTCTCAAATCCTGTTTTTGATTCGTGGAGACAATACGCCAACTGGTATGACGAAGTGGATCTTCAGGCCAATGATGACCTGACGGATATCACAGCAACAAGTCTTCCGGGAAATTCTACGTTATGGTGGCGAGCGCGCTATCGGGATAAGAGCCTGGAGTGGAGTGCCTGGAGCCCGCGTACGAGATTTGCGACTTTATCTTTCGATACCCTGAGTGCAAATATTCTCTCCAATACCGGAGCGGAAAGTGGAATTGATTCATGGACTCCCACCATTGGCGTCATCGAGTCTCTTAGTGCCGGTGAATGCAATGGCATTAGTCCTTACCAGGGAAACAAATATTTTGGGGTGGGCGCATTATGCGTTGAGCATCCTTTTGCTTCAGCCTTTCAGATGAACAATATTTCTGCCTTTGCCGGTGCTATTGATTCAGGTCTTGTGCTGGTCAATTTTGGAGCCTATATGGCTGACTGGCAAAATACAGATGAGCCGGCCATGGCATTGCAATTTATTGACGCCAATAATATCGTTCTCGCTTCCACTGACACTTTGCGCCACAAACAAAGTGCCTGGACGCTCAAACAAAATACAATCCCTGTTCCGATCGGAACCAGACGGATCAAGACCATATTGATGGGAACACGGACATCAGGTGGAGACAACGATAGCTATGTTGATAATGTCTTCTGCCGGTTGCTGAAGGGCAGGACTTCCTGCAGTATCTATCATTCTCCAGGAAAAATAAATGGCAGGGTCTATGTCAATCCGGAAGCACCTGCAAACCCTGATGGAGAAAGTTGGGCTACAGCATTTCGAACAGCAGGAGATGCATTTCTAAACAGTAATCAGGATACCAGCCTGCATGAGATGTGGATGGCCGAAGGCATTTATCCTGTCACCACAACCTCGATCAGGGACACCGCATTTGAGATCACTTCATCTATCGCCATATATGGAGGCTTTGCCGGAAATGAAATCTCGCTGGCACAACGAAATCTGGCTTTACATACAACCACCCTCTCTGGTGAGATCGCTGATTCAAATAATCTCGCCGACAATACCTACCATGTTGTGAAAATCACGAATGCACCAGATACGGTCATCTTAGATGGACTACATATTTGTTGTGGCTATGCTGATGGTATCGGCAATACAACTGGTGCGGGCATTTATATAAGTGCAGACAATGATCACCCGATCATCTTTCGTCATTGTACCATTGAAGGAAATGTGGCAATTGAAGGTGCCTCTTTGCACAACCAGGCTGTCACCATGATTGATTCATCTTCTATTTCTAATGCGATCATTGAAGGCATTTCCGGTAGTTCTATCCTCAACTCGGGAGCAGGTGCTCAGCTTTTCCTGATCAATACGGTGATTACACAAGAATGTATCAACTGTCCCGATGCGATCACCAACAGAGCAGGTGCTACCCTGCAAATACGGGAAGCTGTAACCATTGAAAAAGATTGAAGCCTGGCTTTCAGAACACCAGCCAAAGAAGAAACAGTGATAATAGAATGGATATACCAACCAAAGCTGCTGTCTTCTTCCAACCGGTCAATTTACTAAAAACAAAATGGGAGATACCCCATTGGATCGGAAAAAAAATGATCATATAGATCACAAAGACTAACCAATTACCCGAATCCTTCATCCAGCGGAAATCATAATACCCCTCATCAATAAAAAAGAGGAACATGACAATGAGAAAGGCTGAAATAAGCGGGCTGATCAGGTCTTCTTGTTTGCGTGCCTGCAGTGTTTGGGTTTGAGACATAACGACATTAAATGGTTTGAAGGAATAAACCTGAATTTAAAATATTTATTGCTTTGGTTGACTTCTAATCAATCAAAAAGTTACCTCAGGGAGTAAGTAAAGCTGTCCGCCTGTTCACTACTCCTGCAGATGATCTGTCACTAAAACCCGTAACTATAATTCACCCCGAATACGAAACTTCGTGTTAAACCATCTGGTCTTGCTTCCCTTACGATGAAAGGAAAGCCAAGATCAAACTCGAAGTTACCCGAAGAACCAACATCTACATTTATGTAGACTGTGCCGTTAAGTGTGAGTCCATCTGATCCGTCGATAGAATACTGGAAGCCATCATTGCTTGTATATTCATCTTCGCCGACATGATAGATCGGCAGGAGACCAGGCGTAAAAGTTATCTTGTCGCTCATCGGTATGGTCCTGGATACGTGAAGCATGATGTCTGCCTGACGCTGAAAAGCATTGGTGGCCTGGATGTCATTGATGAGTGATCCGGCCGGAAATCCTCCCGGGAAAAATGCATTTTCATTTTGTTGCAATGGGATCTGAACAGCCAACACCCATTGCCACTTTTCGGTTTGATATCGGGTGCCAGCCAACAGGTCAAAGGTTCCAAGGCTGGACTGATAGTCCATCGGCAAAGGAATCCCATCCTGATCCCTGTCCGCTTTCATCAATGGGACTTTGACTCCCCCGGTCAAAGTTAATTTTTTGGAAATTCTATAATTGACATTGGCAAAGATATCGCCGAGGCCAATGACCGAAACTTCATTGCCGTTTTGAGATAGAAATGTCGCTCTTGAATCAATGCTCCATTTCTCACCAAAGTGCCTGCTATACCCTATATGTCCGCCAAAAACAGTAATGCCATAATCAGCAGCGCCTACGGAAAACCCTGCATTCAATTTGTTGTCGGGCTGTATCATGTTATAATCCCGATCTGGCTTCAGCGAACCTAATTTGCACACGCCAGCATCACTGCATCCCTGGGCCCGGAGTTCCAGCGTAGCAGTCATAATTAAGATAAGGGTAATGATTTGCCTCATTTGATTTTGAATTTAGGGTCGTTTAAACCACCCGTGAATGTATTGACTTTTAAGCGGCTCTTCTGTATAGATAAAAAATAAACGTAAGTGCTTCACAAGAAGAAGAGTTGGATAGGGACAGGACGAGATGATCTCCATCCCTTCAAATAAATTAAATTAAGGTACGGACAGGACGAGATTTTCTCCATTCCTTCAAATAAATTGATTTTTAAGGTACGGACAGGACGCGTCCTGTCCGTACCTTAAAAATCAATTCATTTGTAAGTGTTTATATCTATACTCTCCAACACTTTTTTATCATATCCATCCATCGCCACGCGAATCATTGATTTACCAATGATCACGGTGGTGGTGACATACTTAGGCATACGGCGCAGCAATCCATACAATGGACTGATGATATTATATATACCCTGGTATAAAGCCGTCTTCGATTTAATGCCTCTCATCGGCTGGATAAACCCAGGCCTGAACATATAAGCAGCTTTAAAGCCAAGCGCAAGCAGATCATTTTCTGTTTTGCCCTTCACACGGGCCCACATCATCCTGCCCTTCTCTGTGCTATCAGTGCTCGCACCTGAAACATAACAAAACGTCATTTCATTATTCTTCGCTAAAACTTCCTTTGCAAATCCGACGGTAAGATCATATGTCATCCGGCGATAATCTGCATCATTCATTCCTACCGATGACACCCCCATACAAAAGAAACAAGCATTGTATCCACTGAGCTGCTCACAGATAGCGCTCCAATCAAAGAAATCCTTGTGTATGATTTCGTTGAGCTTGGGATGAGTGATACCAACAGGGCTTCGGTTGATAACGAGAATTTCTTCTACTTCGGGGCTATCTATGCACTCGAGTAGTACGCCCTTTCCAACCATACCGGTTGATCCGGTGATAATAACTTTCAGTTTCATAGGTTTAATTATTGACCCGTTTCCGCTCTTCCTCCGCACCTGTGGCACGTTTCCGCAGACCAGTCACCTTCTGATTTCCAAAGTTACGCGTATAATTGAGTTTGATCGTAGGCTGAGTAAACTGAAGCTCAGCTTCATAATACTGCTGTTGCTCTTCCAGGTTTTTGACTCTCTGCAGCACTCCTTCAACCACCGAGGTACGAGGGGATATTCTGAGTGAGATTCCCTTTTAGAAACCTCTTAGGAATCTTCATAGTCGCAGGAGCAAACTCCTGCAATAGCATATCTCTTTTACTGGTTGCTGGAGCGATGCGGTGAGCAGAAACGGCATACTTCGACTCCTTTCGTTTCGGCTACGCTCAACGACCGGGGTATTTTCAAATGATATTTGCAATGGGCACTTTAATGGGCATTCCGGCACGATCGTTTCGGCTACGCTCAACGACCGGATTAGAGTTCAAATAGGTTCATTCTTTGACTTCTCCTGATCATACTTTAGCTGGGCCATTGATACTTTGAAGTGGGTTTCATTTCGACACTCAGATAGGTTGTGTAATTGGTCTTTATGGCCAAAAATTAGAGATTCCTTTTTTTTTCTGCTCCATCCTTGTACTTGTTTTTCCCTTTTGAAAGCAAGGTCTATTCTATTGAACTCCTCAAAATAAACCAACTTGGCAGGCAAGTTCTTTATTGTAAAATTTGCACCTTCCCCTCTTTGATGTTCTTCAATTCTCTTTTTGAGATCAATCGTGCTACCTATATAATATAGGCCTTGAGCTCACTCAAGGATATACATGAATCCTTTCATATTATTTTTCAAACTGGTGAAATACTAAAATAGGGGGATCAATCGAGATTTCGTTGTCAATGAGTTAAAATTTTTAAAATGAACTTTCAACCAAAATACCCGGTCGTTGAGCGTAGCCGAAACGGCCGCAACGGAATTCTATTTTGAAAACCCAGCCATAAGATCTCATTGTGAATTCACCGGTCGTTGAGCGTTAGCCGAAACGAACAATACGTAATCCCCGGTCGTTGAGCGTAGCCGAAACGGCCGCAACGGAATTCTATTTTGAAAAACCAGCCATAAGATCTCATTGTGAATTCACCGGTCGTTGAGCGTTAGCCGAAACGAACAATACGTAATTCCCGGTCGTTGAGCGTTAGCCGAAACGAACAATGCGAAATTCCCGGTCGTTGAGGTAGCCGAAACGAACAATGAGTAATTCCGGGTCGTTAAGGTAGCCGAACCGCCCGCTGCCTATTGAACAATGAATTTCTCTGTAGTTGCCATTCGACCAATCTGCAGATTGATCAGATACAATCCCGGAGCCATAGCTTCATTCAGATCAATCTGATTTTCAAAGCTAATGATTTCTTCTCCCTGTTGCACAATATTACCTTGTATATCTGTCACAGAAAACTGCAACGCAGCAGACAAATATTGATCTTGGTTGCACTTGATGTTTAAAACGCCGTCGGTCAAAGTTGGGTAGATGGTCAAGTCCAGCTTCTGAGTAAGTAGGTTGGTCGCTTCGATGGAATTGACAAGGTCTAGTTCTCCAATCGGAAAAGTCATTATACCCCTGCTGAATGTGGCGGCTACCAATTTATCTTCTATCGGGTTGTAATCCAAGTCATACACCGGCATGTAGGGCATATTTGATCCCACACGCTCCCACTTTTCACCCGCATCCTGGCTCAGATAAACACCTCCATCTGTCGCTGCCAAAAGTACAGCATCATTCCAACCCGGCAAGATGTAAAAACTATTGACCCCCATCATCGGCAGGTCTGATTGAATGGGTTCCCATGTTGATCCTGCATCACTACTTCTGTAGATGTACGGTTGGTGATTGTTATCCCGATATCCGGAATAAGTTGCAATGACCCCTTTCGGATTGATGGTCGAACAGGTGATGGACGTGACATAAAAACCTGGTGTCCCTTCCGTGATATTCGTCCAGGTTAATCCTCCATCTCCAGTAGTCCACAAAAGTCCATCTTGCGTGCCGGCATACAAGCGCAATTCATCAAGTTCAGATTGCGCTATGGAGGTGATCGCAGGATATCTTCTTCCGAGTATGGTATCACCTCTTGTCAGATCGGGACTGATCTCTTTCCATTCTCTCGATGTATCGCGCATATCCATTTGAAACATCCTGTCAGATCCACAATATAAAATCTTCGGATCATGCGTGCTCATCACAAAGGGCATATCCCAATATCTGCTTCCGCTCAATCCATCATTCATCTTGTCAAAATCAAGGCCCCCATTTTCCGTAAAGTAGATAGTTCCGTTCTGCACCGTCACATACATCCATTCCGGTTGTTCGGGGTCAAATAAAGGTTGAAAACCATCTCCCCCAAAATAACGCGGCCATTCATTGAAGAGCGATGCGTTACCTCCACTGGTACCATTGTCCTGCGCACCACCAAAATACTGATCTGGCAGATGTGGATTGAATACGGTGCGATAAAACTGAGTAGACGGAATATTTTCAAAATCTCTCCATTCTTCACCCTGATTGATATCGGTTGTATAAGCGCCTCCATCTGTTCCGAGATAGATGCGGCCGTGCGCAAAAACAAGATCATGTTTATCAGCATGCACTGCATAGGTCCACCATGGTGGTGCAGCTTCAAACCAGGTCAGACCACCATCGACCGTCCGCAGGATATCTACACCGAGCAGGAACATATCCAGCGGATTATCCGGATTGACTTTGAGTACTTCAAAGTACCATCCAAACTCACTAAACAAATCACAATCGACACCATGTATCGGAGCTGTCGGAATCGTATCCCATGTCAGCCCTCCATCAAAGGATTTATAAATGCTTTGCAGTGATTCGATATTTCCTGCACATTCGCCGGACCCAATGGCCCCGATATAACTTATAAAGAGCGTTCCGTCATTGGTAACCTCGAGATTGGTACGCGAATGTTCTGTTTCCGGGAGGCCATTAGTAATATTATTCCAGGTAGCTCCATAATCTTCACTTACATAAAGCGAGGTGCCTGAGCCCAGTGAACTACTTATTGTGCTTGAACGTATACGTTTCCAACCGGAGGCAAAAACACGGCCGGCCTTAAATGGATCGGTAACGATATCAATGACGCCTGTGCTGTCGTCAATCGTCAAGGTCTTCTGCCACGAATCTCCTCCATCCAATGATCTGAACAATCCTCTTTCATTTCCTTTGCGGGAGGGATACCCCATTGAACCCACATAGATCACCTCCGGATTTGTAAGGTCTACGAATACCTTTGACAAGACGCCTGTATTTTGAAGTCCGCGGTATGTCCAGGTCACGCCTTCATTGCCGGACCAATAGACCCCTGAACCTAAAAACGGATATCCTGAAATATTCACATCACCGGTCGTGGCCCATAACTGGCTCGGATCATGAGGATCAAACGTGATATGGCTGATGGATAATGATGCCTGGTCATCAAAAACCGGGTCCCAGTTGACTCCGCCATCTGCTGTCCGGTATATCCCTCCCTGGGAAAAGCCGATTAGGATGACATCCGGGTTGACCGGGCTTACTGCAATTGTATTGACTCTGCCGCCGATATTGCCTGGTCCTTCGAGGGTCCAGGGAAAGTCTAATCCCCGGTTAGATAGCGCTGTGATTTTATCATAGGAAATGGCCTCCCTGAGCCTTTCTTTAAAAAGTTCGGGCCTTGACGGCCCGTTTGGATAATTTCGATCTAGGTAGAAAAGCTCATGCGGCTTTAGCTTGTCGGATTGCTTCCCGGCCTCACGCCGTTCCTGCAATTCCGGGTCAGGTGACCTATACTGTTTCCTTAACACAATGACCGTAAGCCCAACAGCGATAACCAGATAGGCTAAAAAAATGATTAGTGTTCTTCTCGAAAATGTGCTCATGGTCATTCAAAAATAGCAATTCATTCAACATGCACTCACTAAAACGCAAATTTAACATGTCGTCTGTATTGCAGAATCTCAAGTTTATTTCAGCAGATGCTGCAGCAGGGGATCCCAGTAATAAGTTTTCCATCCTTCCTTGATCGATTCATACTTATGTTCAGGCACACCCTGATGTATAAATACAATTTTCATGCCTTTTGTTGACGGTTCCAGAAGAAAAGTGCAAATGGAGTAATAATCTTCCGGCCATCCATCCTCCTGAAAGACCCAGGCCTGCTCTATTTTCTGACCCTCGATCAACTCTATATTATATCCATGACAATACCCATCGAAGACCGTGAATTTACCTTTCGGGCGCTTACTCATGGTTGCTTTAGCGTCATGCATTTTTGATAGTGCCTTTGCATCCAGCAGAATGGAATACACTTTCTCCGGAGTAGCTGGAAGGTTGATGGTTTGATTGATCGTTTTGGTTTTCATAGGAAATTATTGTTGATCACAAGAAACTAGAGAATATGAAGTTTGCATTTCTGGTGTTCAAGCCATTATTGCATAAGGACATGAAAAACCTCCACCCTTCAGGGGAATCGTTAGCAGAACAAGGGGCGAAATTACGCAGAGATCAGTAATTTGTTCGCCAGTTTAGACGTCTCACGTCTCACGTCTCACGTCTCACGTCTCACGTCTCACGTCTCACCACTCACCCTTCCACAGATTCACCTCCGGACTCAACTCTATCTGAAACTTCTCCTTGACAGATGAAATAATATCAAGGGCGAGACTCCATATCTCCTCTCCCCTTGCTCCTCCATGATTGACCAATACAAGTGCCTGCTTTTCATAACACCCTGCATTCCCCTTGGACTTTCCTTTCCAGCCTGATTGCTCGATGAGCCATCCTGCAGGGACTTTGACTAAACCACCTTCAGCAGGATAACCTGGCAAATTTGCATGTATCTCCTTTATCTTTTCAAACAGGTCAACAGGTATAACCGGGTTTTTAAAAAAGCTACCGGCATTTCCGATCACTGCAGGATCAGGTAATTTACTCTGGCGGATCGCAATGACCGTTTGGCTGACATCATGAATGGTCGGATTCGAAATTCCTCTTGCATTCAACATCTCCGTAATGGCTCCGTAATGTGTATTGAGTTTATGTTCACGGGTCAGCTTAACATTGACACCGGTGATGACATATTTATCGCGGGCTTCTTTTTTAAAAATACTATCCCTGTATCCAAACTTACATTCCTCTTTAAAGAAGACGCGCACCTTTCCTGTACCGATCTCGACAGCCTGTAATGAATGAAATACTGAATCAAGCTCGACACCATACGCTCCGATATTCTGCATCGGTGCTGCACCCATCGTACCAGGGATCAGGGACAAATTTTCAACACCGCCCAGGTCATGACTGAGTGCCCACATGACGAAGTCATGCCACACTTCACCAGCCGCTACTCCGATGATCGGTTCATCGCCATCTTCAAGTACATGAATACCCTTCATCTCTATCCGCAACACATTCCGATGTATATCGCCGATCGGCAGGATATTACTTCCCCAACCCAGGATCAGTGGCCGCTCCAGGTATTGAACCGCCAGCTTCAGTTCCTCATAATCTTCGACCCTGTACAGATGATCACAGGCAGCTTCCACCCCGAAGGTGGTGAAGTCTTTAAGCGATGCTTTGTTGATGAGTTCCACAGCAGGCAAAATAATACTTAAAATGTGAATTGTGAGTTGTGAGTTGTGAGTCCTAACGTAGATCGTGAAACGTGAGGCGTGAATCGTGAGGCGTCAGGTGCATTGCATTTTTCGCTAATCGCGGACTTGGAAAATGTGTCTCAATTCAAATTCTTCTTTCACTAAACAACCAAAACCATGACACAGCCTTTTGTTTCGCGCCTACGGCGCGAGATTTGATCTTACACATCCTACAGCTACAGACATATAGCCCCTACGGGGCATTGATACTTCACTATTCCTTTGGCTTCTTCCCCTTGCTCCATTGCTCCTTTTCTCCCTTGCTCCATCCTCACTCCTTGCTCCTTGCCCCTTGCTCCTTGCCTTTTAAATGTCAAACTGCAAACGCGCCAGCGCCGCATAAAGTCCCTCCTCCTTCACACTCAACTCATCATGCGTTCCCTTCTCAACAATCTTTCCGTCTTCGAGCACATAGATGCAATCGACATTGCGTATCGTAGCTAACCGGTGTGCAATGATAATTGCCGTTCTTCCTTCAAGTAATCTTTCCAATGCCTCTTGCACTACCTTTTCAGATTCAGCATCAAGGGATGATGTTGCTTCATCAAGTATCAATACATCAGGATTTCTTAACACCGCACGAGCTATGGCAATACGTTGGCGTTGTCCTCCGCTGAGCTTGATGCCCCGCTCGCCCACGATGGTTTCAAAACCATCAGGAAACGATTGGATAAAATCAAGACTGTTGGAAGTGCGTGCAGCACTCATCAACTCCTCCTCTGAAGCTCCGGGATGACCATAGAGAATATTCTCACGAATGCTCCCTCCGAAAAGTAATACCTCCTGGGGAACGATCGCGTAGACAGAACGATAGGAGGAAATATCCATTTCATTGATCGCCTTTCCATCCAATGTAATCTCTCCTTTCTGCCAGGGATAAAGTCGCATGAGCAAAGAAGCAATCGTACTTTTCCCTGAACCACTTTGGCCTACTAAAGCAATTTTCTGTCCGGGATGAATATCAAGGTCGATGCCACGTAAAACCGGCATGTCAGGTCTCGATGGATAATCAAAATATACATTTTCAAAACGGATATGACCCTCAACTTTCGGTCGATTGACATTGACAGGTACACTAACTTCTGCCGTCTCATTGAGTATTTCACGAATACGTTCTGTTCCACCCAGTGCAGTGACAATCTCTGTATAGAAATTACCAAGACTTCCGATAGCGGCACCAATGATCGCCGTATAACTGATAAAGGAGACCAACTGACCAATCGTCATCGCATTGTTTTGGACCATCTTAGCGCCATACCAAAGGATGAAGAAAATCACCCCAAACAATATCACAATGATAAAGGTGGCAAACGCAGCACGATACTTTGCCAATTGAAGTGAGGTCTTGACCACATTCCCCATTTCGCTTTTATACCTGTTGTATTCAAAAGATTCATTGGTGAATGCCTTGACCGTATTGATATTTTGCAGCGTCTCTTCGACAACCGTGTTTGTATTCGCAAGTGACTTCTGTCTGCTTCTGGATAGGTTGCGGACAAACCGGCCGAAGAACATTGCCCCTACTACAATGACCGGAAAAGTCGCAAGCATGGTAAGACTCAACCGGGGTGTCGTCACCATCAGAAAAACAATCCCTGTGATCAGAATCAAAACCTGGCGTATGAGTTCAGCAAGTGTGTTTGAAAAAACAGCAGAAAGTCTGTTGACATCTTCTGATATTCGACTAGTAAGATCCCCTACCCTGTTTTTCTCAAAAAAGTATACTGGCAAACCAATCAGTTTCTGGTAGATACTACTCCGCACATCTGCCATCCCCTTTTCACTGACGACCGCAAACCAAATCACGCGGAGATAGCTCATGATGCCCTGCAGGATGAGGATGCCGATGAGGATGAGACCGATCTGGTTGAGGTCCAGCCCCAGCTTACTCGTCCCTGTCGCAACATCCGCGAGTTCCCCAGCGAGATATGGAAAGATCATAAAGGTCATGCTGCCTAAGAAAAGCAGGATCAAGCCGCCGATAAAATGCCACCGGTACGGCCGGATAAAGGACAACATGCCCTTGACTTCCTTTAGTTGCTGGAGGGTGAGGCGTTTGGATTTCTCTTCTTCTGTGTTCTCTTCTTTACTACGTCTGAGTGCCATAAGGGGTCAAAGGTAGGGAAATAGAGGGCATAGAGCATAGCGCATAGGGCATAGAGCGGGTTATGCCCCACAGCTAATGCAATGTTCATAACAGTTCATCAAGGCCTGAAAGGCCGTTATCTGTTAACCCCGGGTGAAGCCCGGGGAAATCTGACTTATGGCGACAGCCATAACCAGATAACCAAAATCATCTCGAATAGGCACAAGTCTGTCGCTCAAAACTGTCCGAGCCGCGTGAATGTTTCATTTACCCCTAAATCCCCTATGCTTCGGCTTGCTCGCGCTCATCCTTGTGCTACAGCTCAGCA
Organism: Saprospiraceae bacterium; assembly: GCA_031402955.1. GTDB lineage: Bacteria > Bacteroidota > Bacteroidia > Chitinophagales > Saprospiraceae > Opimibacter. The sequence continues at coordinate 8,871 of JANNSS010000059.1, read as the reverse complement.
ACCAGGGGACCTTTTTCTATCAAAACTAAATCATCTCGAATAGGCACCCATCTGTCGCTCAAAACTGTCCGAGCCGCGAGGCAGATTTGTTTCAGGCATTGACAAGACTCATAATGTCAGATCAACGTCAAGAAACAGAACCTGAAATACAAACAAGCGTGCAAGCAATCCAGAAAGTCAAAATATAGCTCGAACAGAAAAGCGAGTTTTTTGAGCGACTAGCATTTTTGTTACTTTTTGGGCAATGCAAAAAGTAAACGAATTCCCACGCCAAGTGCGCGACGAGGTTTTTTATTACTTTTTTTCCGGAAAAAAAGTAAATAAAAAAAGGTCTGAGTTCTCACCTCAGACCCCTTAAACCAACCTCAAGAAAAGAGAATAAATAATTGTGTTACTTCCTCCGATAGATCAACATGGTTTATCGTACAGGTAAGTATTGCCTTTCAGGATTTCATCGCCCTCATCATCACTCACGGTGAGTCTTGACATCTTCATCTCTGAAGAAGGGGTCACGTCATCCAGTTGTATTTTACGGCGTGCAAATGCTGGCACCTTCGTCATCTCCGCAATCCACTCCGAGTTTTGCATACGGCTCGGATTGACATTCACCACCGGAGCTGCAGGCTCTTCACGCATGCGTTGTGCTTCCTTTTCTTTCAACACCCGGCGGATCTCATCACGTTTTTCTACATCATCAGGACGCATGTATGGATCATTATAGGTATGCCTCGGCTTTTCGATTGGCGTTTCCTTTGGTGCGATGACCGGCTCCATATCCATTGGACGCTCGTTGGTGATTTCAAATTCATCTTCTTCTTCACCCATGGATTTGGCAGTGATACCCATGTCCTCATCGATACCCACCAATATCTTTTGTGTATCATGCTTCTCGGTCTTCATCATGTTTTGCTCAAAACCGGTAGCGATAATCGTAACAGAAAGTTTTTCACCCAATGACTCATCAACACAGTTACCCCAGATCAGGTCAGTGCCATATCCTGCTTCTGCCTGGATATACTCTGTGATCTCGAATACCTCATCCATCGTCACTTCTACCCGACCTGAAGATATATTGAGTAGGATGTGTTGTGCGCCACGAATATCATTGTCTTCTAATAGTGGAGAATTGAGCGCAGCCTGCACTGCTTTCTTTGCACGGTTTTCACCCTCAAACGTAGCTGTACCCATGATGGCAACACCACTATCTCTCATCACTGTATTGACATCTTCAAAGTCAACATTGACATAACCTTCCATCGTGATGATTTCTGCAATACCTCTGGCTGCTGTCGTCAGGATATTATCAGCTCTGCTAAATGCATCAGACAATTTAAGGTCACCATGCAGATCCCTGAGCTTATCATTAGAGATCACGATCAATGCATCCACATTGGATTTCATTTCTTCAAGTCCTTCCAATGCCTGACGCTTTCTACGGCTACCTTCGAATGTAAACGGCAGGGTTACAATACCCACTGTCAAGATATCTGCCTCCCGTGCTGCCTTAGCAATAATAGGTGCCGCGCCTGTACCTGTTCCACCACCCATCCCTGCAGTGACAAACAACATCTTTGTACCGTCAAGTATAAATTCGCGGATGTCATCGATGGACTCTATACACGCTTGCTTACCCATTTGTGGTCTTGAACCTGCACCACGTCCACCGGTGAGTTCCGGACCGAGACGGATCTTGACAGGAATAGGACTCGTTTCCATTGCCTGATTGTCTGTATTGCATATAGCAAAGTCGACGCCGGTGATTCCTTGCTTAAACATGTAGGACACGGCATTGCTTCCGCCACCTCCGACACCGAGGACCTTGATGATGCTTTTTTCTACTTTAGGTATATCGAATAACATGATGAGTGAGTTTTTAGATTTGGAATTAAAATTTGTTCCTGATATGTTGTCGGTTTAGAGAAAATCCTGGTCCGGTGTAGCTTCGAAAAATTCTTTCGTCTTATTCAACAGCTTGTCGTACCACTTTGGTCCATTCCGTTCTTCAGCATGTTCATGCTCAGGCTCAGCAGCTACCACCTTTGTAATGTCAGACTCAGCTTTCATCATTTCAGGTGCTTTCGTGTTGACCATTTTATCGGTTTCATCGATTTCATCCGGTGTGGATAAGCCATGAATAATCAACCCTATGGCTGTAGCGTATATCGGACTGGATACATCATCACGCTGCCGTGAAGCAATGTGCTCGATCGGCAATCCGACACGCGCACTCATACCTGTACGATACTCGGCCAGTAAATCTACTTTACTCAACAACGCGCCTCCACCGGTCAGTACAATGCCTCCGATCAATTTGCGCTCATATCCTGATTTCTTAATCTCAACTCTCACCAACTCCAGGATCTCTTCCATCCTGGCCTGTATGATCAGGGAAAGATTCTTTTCAGAGATTTCCTTGTAATCGCGACCATTGAAACTTGGAATCGTAATGATCCTGTTATCAACGATACACTCAGCAAGTGCGGAACCAAATTTCTTTTTCAGTTTTTCAGCCTGCTCATACATCACCGTGCAACCCTCTTTGATATCCGCTGTGATGACATCTCCTCCGAAAGGCACCACTGCTGTATGGCGTATGATTCCTTCCTGGAAAATCGTGATATCGGTTGTACCACCACCGATATCTACCAATGCGACACCTGCTTCTTTTTCTTCCTCACTCAATACGGCTGCTGCAGAAGCTATAGGCTCGAGTACAAAGTCAGCGACTTTGAGTCCTGCTTTTTCGACACATCGTTCGATATTCTTATGCGCAGACAACTGTCCAGTGACTACGTGGAAATTACCGATCAGGCGATGACCACACATACCGACAGGGTCCAGAATTCCTTCCTCATCATCTACAGTATATTCCTGTGGCAGGATGTGCAGAATCTTGTCGCCCGGAGGCAAGGCAAGTCTGTACATATCATCCAGCAGTGTCTGCAGGTCGGACTTAGCAATCTCTTTATCAGCATCAGCAAGGGTGAGAATTCCTTGGTGTTGGAGACTCTTGATATGCTGTCCCGCGATACCGGCGTACACTTCGATGATCTCCATCCCGGCACTTTTCTCCGCCTGGATGACAGCCTCTTCGATAGAGCGCACCGTCTTGTCAATGTTAGCAACTACGCCGCGACGAACTCCTTCAGATGCCACTTTCCCAACCCCCAGGATCTCGATGCTACCGTACTCATTGCGTCGTCCTACCATGACGCAAATTTTTGTCGTGCCTATATCCAGGGCGACGACCGTTTTGGACTTTTGAATTTCTCTGTATCTCATGAGGAAAAAAATTTATTGGTTTAATCTCTTTTTGGCTACGATCTGCCCTGCAAACCGTGTATCGATATATGAATATGCATCCCACCCGGTAGAGGGGAGAGCCTTTTTATATAGCTTCTGTATTCGTTCCGCTTTATCTTCAAGTTCACTGGTGTTTCCCACTAAAATCCTGGATGGCCCAAACCTTGGGACAAGCCAGATTTTATCGGTGCTTTCAACATATATCTGATCTATCAATGAGCCCATAAACTCATCTTCCTGCAGTAGTCCGGTGATTTTGAATAAATCATCCACCGGCCATTTTTTCACATCCGCTGTCACCGGAAAATCACCGTTGACTAATGGCACTCTTGCTGTAAAGTGCCTGGACACCGGCATCATCACCGTATCCGTATCAATGTACCAGTGCTTACCACTATTATCCACCACACGCATCAGCGGCATACGTTGATGCAGATTGAGGATGAGCACGCCTGAAGCACTGAGATAGACATCCGCATTTCTCACGTATGGATTCGTTAGTAAATATTCCTCGACAATCCGCATATCTACCATGTCAATCGGTAAGCCTGTCATTGGGCCAAATTTTTTAGCCACCATCTTGACAAACTCCTCCGGCAGGATGAGGTTGTTACCTTTCTCCAGCAACACCACTTCAGCTTCCACACCTTTGATGACTTCGTCTGCCTGGAAACGCGCAGCTGTCAGGGTAATCCCTGTCAGCACGGTCAGCATAACCAGCCATACAAAAGCCTTGATACGATGTTTACTTAATTTTTTCATTTCAATATAATTTCCTGATCAAATCAGGAATGTGTTTATCCAGATCTCCTGCACCCAGCGTAATCAATACACGAGGTTTATGTTTTAATATCCATGCAACCCAACTATCTCCTTTGCACCACACTTTTTTCGGGTTCTTCATGAGGTCAAATATGGTTTGGGAGCTTACACCTTCTATCGGTAGTTCACGCGCCGGATAGATGTCAATGATCACAGGGTAGTCCAGGAAATCGAGGGCATCCGCAAATCCCTGCGCCAGATCTCTCGTCCTGGAGTAGAGGTGCGGCTGAAAAACCCCGGTCACCGGTCCGCCAAATGTTTCTCTTGCTGCAGTGATGGCCGCTGCCAGTTCTGCAGGATGATGCGCATAATCATCAATCATCACACGCTCATCATCTTTATATCGGATTTCAAATCTTCTGGATACTCCTTTGTATCCCGGCAATGCTTCTTGTATTCCTTTCCCTGCTGCCCCTGCATGAAGTGATATCGCACATGCGACCGTTGCATTCTGTACATTATGCCGCCCCGGCATCAGCAGTGCAAGGTCATCTATCCTTCCATCCGGAGTGATCAGGTTCCAATGCCATACTCCATTCTCCACTTTCAGATCAGCAGTATGATAATCACCCTCTTCTACCCCATAAGACAAGACCGTTACTTGTTTCTCTTTCAATTCATTCAGCACGCTGTCTCCAATCAGGGATTGAAGACCTGATCTGTATAAAAACACACCTCCGGGTTGTATCTGCCGAATAAACTGTCGATAGCCATCAAGCATTGATTCATACGTACCATAGATGTCCAGATGATCCGGGTCCATCGCGGTGACCACCACCCATCTCGGATGAAGTCTCAAAAAGGATCTGTCATATTCATCCGCTTCAACAACCATCAGCTCAAGACTCTCCGAATGAAAATTTGAATCGAAGTTTGCTGCTATGCCACCAAGTATTGCTGTGTGTTTTATGCCGGTTCGGTGCAACAGATAACTAATCATTGAAGATGTTGTCGTCTTACCATGTGTGCCAGCTACTGCGATGGTATCAATTCCAGCAGTGACTGACTCCAGTGCTTCTGATCTCTTCACCATCGGCACATTGAACCGCATGAAATGAGCCCTCAATCTGCTACTAGCCGGAATCGCCGGTGTAAAAATCACCAGGTCCGGATGACCATCAATCTCCTCAGGATCATCATCAAAGTCGATCATGGCACCTTCTTCTATGAGTGCATCCGTGATCTCGCTCGACTGTCGGTCATACCCACTGACGCGTATACCCCATAACATACAACACCTCGCCAGTGCACTCATGCCGATGCCTCCGATGCCAAGGAAGTAGATATGGTCATATTGTCGCAACCCAATCATGCTGTATGCTTTTGTTGAGTCAATGAAAATATAATCTCTGCTACTTCATCTGCTGCATTTGGCCTCCCGAGTTTTAGTATTGCTGCTTCGAGTTTATGCAAGTCCTCTGGATGATCTAACAGTCTGAGTGCTTCAGGAAATGCTTTTTGCGGAGCATCTCCATCGGCAATCAAAATTGCTGCACCCATCCTTACGAGGGACATTGCATTGTGTGTCTGATGATCCTCCGCTACATAAGGGGATGGAACCAGTATCACAGCTTTGCCGGTCAGGCAAAGTTCGCTGATGGTCATAGCACCTGCTCTCGCAATCACTACATCCGCCAGTGCGTATGCCAGGTCCATCCGGTCTATGTATACCGAAGGACTGACACCACTCAGTTTGGCCGCAGGTGTTTCAAGATAATGTGCGGCGTAAAGCTTCCCAATCTGCCAAAGAACTTGTATATCATTCCGATCCTTTAAAAGATCGTAAGATTGTCGTATTGTCTCATTGATTGTACGTGCACCCAAACTTCCTCCCACGGCTAAAACAGTTTTCTTTGTGGGATCGAGCCCGTAAAGATTTGCCGCTTCCTCTTTCGTTAAATTATTGGCTAACTGACTTCGCATCGGATTGCCGGTAAAAACTATTTTTTCTTTCGGAAAAAACTTTTCCATTCCTGGATAGGCCACACAAATCTTACCGGCCTTCCTCGCTAGTAATTTATTAGTGATACCCGGATAGCTGTTTTGTTCCTGCAACACAGCGGGTATTCCCATTTGTGAAGCCACTTTCACCAACGGACCGGATGCATATCCTCCGACACCAACGACAGCATCCGGTTTAAAGGATTTCACAATCGAGCGACAACGCACCATACTGTGAATCACCTTTACCGGAAACATCAGGTTAGACCAGGTCAGTTTCCTTTGCAGTCCACTGATCCACAGTCCTTCGATCGGATATCCGGCAGCCGGCACCTTTTCCATCTCCATTCTTCCAAGGGCACCTACAAACAATATGTCAATGAGCGGGTCGCGTCTCTTTAACGCATCGGCTATCGCTATAGCCGGGTATATATGACCTCCCGTACCACCACCACTAATGATCACTTTCATGGAGAGGTTTTATTTCAACTTTTCCAACATCACTTGCCGATTGCTCAATAAACCGACTTACACTCAGTATCATACCAAACGCAATGCATGTGATGAGCATCGAGGTTCCTCCTTTACTCACCAGCGGTAATGTCAGACCCGTAACGGGTACGAGATTGACAGAAACGGCTATGTTTGCAAATGCTTGTATCACTATATTCAAGCACAACCCCATCGCCAGCAAAGCCCCGAAAGTTTTTGGACTACGTGTCACCATGGAGGTACATTTTAAAAAGAGCAACAGAAACAGGAAAATGATGATCAATCCACCAAAGAGCCCGTATTCCTCACATATAATCGCATAGATAAAATCCGCATAGGAATAGGGGAGGTAATTGCGTTGTGTGCTTAAGCCAGGGCCTACACCAAACCAACCACCATCTGCAATCGCAATCTTAGCTTGTTGTATCTGATATCCACCATCTGCATTACCAAAAAATTCACCAAAACGACTTGTCCACGTTTCCACCCGCACCGCATCCGGAAAGACCATACCAATCAATACCAGTGCCCCAAGGAAACCAGCGCCAAGTAATACGAGGAGGAAAATATATTTCAAATGCACCCTTCCGATAAACATCAAGGTCATCGATGTCATAAAGAGCAGCATAGCTGTACTTAAGTTATTAGGTGCTATCAATCCGCAGACCAGGATGATCGGCATCATGAGCGGCAGAAAGGCGCTTTTGAAATCTTTGATCACATCCTGCTTCATCGATATTGATCTAGCGATATACATGATAAGTGCGATGGAAGCAATATCCGATGTCTGAAAACTAAGGCCTATCCCTGGAATTGAAATCCACCTGCGGGCATCATTGATCTCCGGACCGAACAGCATCGTATAGAGCAGCAAGGGAATGGAAATCACAAAGAGGATCGGCGCCAATTTAGAATAGACCGTATAGTGGGTATTATAACAGAGATAGGTCAGGAACAGTCCTACCATAGCAATGACCATGTGCTTGATCAGGTGGATCTCTGCATGACCTCCGTTGTACTTAAAGGCAATCGTCCCTGTTGAACTATACACGGCCAGTATCGAAGCCAGACATAGCAATGCCACGATGACCCAGATACTGCGGTCACCCTTGAGGTTTTTTGCTATATGAATTGCTTTATACATGACTCAATGCATTCACTTCATTTTTAAACTGATCCCCTCTGTCCTTATAATCTCTGAACAAGTCAAAACTTGCACAGGCCGGGGATAATAACACGGTATCCCCAAAAGATGCATGCGAAGCAGCTCGACGGACTGCTTCGCGCATCGTTGTAGTTTCTGATAAAAAGTAGACCTCTGTCGAAAAAGCATCAAATAATTTTTTATTGTCAATACCAAGACAAATCAATGCCTTGACTTTATTTTTAACCAGGTCCATAATGGGCCCGTAGTCATTTCCTTTATCCTGTCCACCGGCAATCCAGATCACCTGGGTTTTCATTGCTCCCAGTGCATAGTAGACGGCATCTACGTTGGTGGCTTTACTGTCATTGATATATCTCACACCTTCATGCTCTCCTACCAGTTCCATCCGATGTGATTCATTCACAAAAGATTCAAGTGATGTCTGCAGACTTTCTGCAGGACAACCGGCAAGCAATGCTGCTCTTGCCGCAGCAATCACATTCAGTTGATTGTGTCGTCCCATCAGTCTGGATTTTGACAGGTCAAGCACCAGATCATCTTTCACAAACACCTTATCATCACCTATCAGATCCGTCTCCCGGATGGACCACAATCTTTCCTCACTTTCTGCACTGATCACTTTAGCCACTGTCACAGGGTCCATGGCATTGTAGATCAATGTGTCTTCTTCTGTCATATTCCGGGTCATCCTCATCTTCGCATCCGCATACTTGTCCATGCTGTATTCATACCTGTCGAGATGATCAGGCGTGATGTTAAGCAGGATTCCAATACGAGGTCGAAATGTTTCGACATCCTCTAACTGAAAACTACTCAGCTCACACACATACCATGCTGCGTTATGTTCCGCGAGGAAATGACAAAATCCTTCACCCACATTCCCGACTTTTGCGGCATCCATTCCTGCTGCCTGCAGAAAGTGATGACACAGTCCGGTTGTGGTGGTCTTGCCGTTACTCCCCGTGATACCGATGATCTTACCATCCGCATTCCGATACGCCCATTCGATCTCCCCGATGATTTCCTTTCCGGCATCTGTCAAATCCTGGAGGATCTTACTTGTATTAGCGATCCCCGGGCTTTTGATGATGATATCACACGCCACCAGCCTTTCAAGTTGATGTCCCTTTTCTTCAAAAGGGATC